>DASPWJ010000037.1:0-10513 GCA_035621895.1 Burkholderiaceae bacterium
CCACATTGTCCAGGCGGTATTCGCCGAAGCCCTTTTCCACCTCTGCCACCGTGCGCTGTAACTCGCCCACAATCCACCGATCGACAAAGGTCAATTCGATTGCTTGGTTCTCGCCGCTGCAGTCGCGTTCCTCCGTATTCATCAAGACAAATCGCGTGGCATTCCACAGCTTGTTGCAAAAGTTGCGGTAGCCCTCGCAGCGCTTGAAATCAAAATTGATGTTGCGGCCAAGGGTCGCGTAGGCTGCCATGGTGAAGCGCAGGGCGTCCGCCCCATAGGCCGGCATGCCGCTGGGAAAATCACGCCGCAGGCGCTGCTCGACGTTCGGGGCATCCTCGGGGCGGCGCAGTCCCGTTGTGTTCTTGCGTACGAGCGCTTCGATGTCAATGCCATCGAGCAAATCGACAGGGTCGATCGTGTTGCCCTCGGATTTGCTCATTTTTTTGCCCTCGGCGTCGCGCACGATGCCGTGGATGTAGACGTCCCGAAAAGGCACTCGACCGGTGAAATGCGTCGTCATCACGACCATGCGCGCGACCCAGAAAAACAAAATCTCGTGCCCGGTCACGAGGACCGATGAGGGCAAGTAGCGATCGTATATGCCGCGATCGGCGGCACTTAGTTGCGGCCATCCGAGCGTGGAAAACGGCACTAATGCGGAGGAAAACCAAGTGTCGAGCACGTCCGGGTCACGCCGCAGAACCCCAGCGCCCGCAGCGCGTGCCTTTGCCTGGGCCTCCTGCTCCGTGCGGGCAACCCAAACGCCACCGTGCTCATCGTGCCAGGCAGGAATCTGATGTCCCCACCAAAGTTGCCGCGAAATGCACCAGTCCTGAATGTCCGTCAACCATTGGCGATAGACCAATCGCCATTGATCAGGAACGATGCGGACGGCTCCGCTTTCGACGGCATCGAGGGCAGATTGCGCCAGGGATTTGCCCGCATTGGGCGTACCTGCGGGCGTGGGCTTGCTCATTGCGACATACCACTGGTCCGAGAGCATCGGTTCGACAATTTCGCCCGTACGCTCGCAGCGCGGAACGGTCATGCGATGGGGTTTTTCGGAGATGAGCAGGCCCGTGGCCCGAAGTTCTTCGAGCACCGCCTTGCGGGCAGCGTACCGGTCCAGGCCGCGAAAGCGCTCTGGAGCGTTAGCATTAATCGTTGCCCTTGCCGTGAAAATGGAAATCGGCGCCAAAGCGTGGCGCTGGGCGACGGCAAAATCGTTGAAATCGTGCGCCGGGGTGATCTTGACGCAGCCGGTGCCAAAAGTCGCATCGACAAAGGCATCGCCGATGACCGGGATGGTCCGGTCGCACAGCGGAAGTTGTACCTGGCTTCCGATCAGTGCCTGGTAGCGCGGATCGGCTGGATGCACCGCAAGGGCCACGTCGCCGAGCATGGTTTCCGGGCGTGTCGTGGCGACAATCAGGCCGGCGCTGCCATCGGCGCCGGGGTAGCGAATCTCCCAGATCCGCCCTTCTTCGTCTTGCGATTCGACTTCCAGGTCCGATACCGCGGTTTGTAGCTTCGGGTCCCAATTCACCAGTCGCTTGCCGCGGTAAATGAGCCCCTGCTCATGCAGCCGCACAAACGTGTCAATGACGGCGCGTGAGTGCGCCTCATCCATCGTGAAATACGCTCGTTTCCAGTCGCAAGAGTCACCCAGGCGGCGCATCTGCTGCAAAATCGTATCGCAGGAGTACTGTTTCCACTGCCAGACTTTTTGCACGAAGTCGGCGCGCTGCATGTTTTGCCGACGCAAGCCCTGCTGCTCGAGCTGGCGCTCGACGACGATCTGCGTGGCGATGCCGGCGTGATCGATCCCCGGGAGCCATAAAGTGTTGTGCCCCAACATGCGGTGGTAGCGCGTCAGGGCATCCATGATCGTCTGGTTAAACGCGTGACCCATGTGCAAAATGCCCGTCACATTGGGCGGCGGCAGCTGGATGCCAAAGGACGGACGGTTCGGCCGTGTCCCAGCATCAAAATAGCCGCGCTGTTCCCAGATGGGGTACCAACGACGCTCGATTTCGCCTGGATCGAAACTCTTTGGCAGCGCGTTTGCCTCCGCTGCCGCGCCAGAAGCTGTCAAAACGATCCTCGATTGGAGTTACGCAGCCGCTCGAGTTCAGCATGTACCGCACGCTCGACGATCTCGCGCAGCGACGCGGCGACGGCCAGCCGGGTCTCGGCGGCAAGACTGCTGAGCACGCGATCGATCGTGGCGCTCATGCGGTTGCGTACGATCGCATCGACCTCGCGCGGCAATTGTTCGGCGATTTCCCGCAAGATTGCCGCACGCAGTTCGATCTCGATGCGCGCCCAGTGGCGTCCATCGGCCGTGGCACGGGCAGCCGACGCGCTCGCCGCGGGATTAGCCGGCGGGCTCGCAGGCGGGCTCACAGGCGGGCTCGGGATGAGGTTGCTGGCGGTCGCACCATGTACGCTGACCGGTTCGCGCGGTGCCATCGCCTCGCGGGCCGCAACGGCCTCGCGTGCAGCTAGCGCAGCGGGTGAGTGCGGCACGGACGGCTTTGGGGGATTAGGCAGGGCCGTTAGGCCTGCGAAAAGGCCCTGTGTGCTTTGTACCGTCGAATCGATGAGCGGTATGGTGGTATCAAAGTCCAACGGTGGCAGACCCAGTCGATCGGTGAGAACCGGTATCGATCCGTCCTCGGCGCTCTTGGCTGGCGGCGTGGGTGGCGTTGGCTTTTTCGGCGGCGTGTTCATGGCGATGTACCCGTGGCGGCGTACTTACGATATACCGATCTCGTGCGCAACCGGAGCAAAGCCCGCGTCGCGATAGGCCTTAAAACGCGTGCGCGCAAGCGCCCGATCCGCCGGGTCGGCGGATACGACTTCGATCACTCGCTCAAACTGCGGGAACCAGCTGGCAAACTGCGGAGCGGGTTCGTCGTCGAGCAGCAGTAGCAAATCGCGGCCTGACTGCGGCGCCGTGCGGCACAACCAGATCGGCGTAGCCTGCGCCAGGGGCGAGGGCAGTTCGACGTGTGGCAAAAAATCCAGTGCGGAAAACGTCCACAGCGCTAGATCCAGCCGTGAACGGCGCTCGTCATCGCGGCAAAAAACCAAAACCGTCTTGCCGGCGTTGCGCGCCTTGCGTACAACGCGGCAGGCGTAGGCGATGTGGTGATCGACGTTAAAGTGAAAATCGATGGTCGGGCTGCTGAGCATGACGTCGGGATCGCTTGGGCGAGCGGATCGGACGCGATTAGCCGGCGCGCGCCAGTAAAAACTCGGTCAGCAGCGGCACGGGGCGGCCCGTTGCCCCCTTGGCCGCGCCACCCCGATAGGCCGTTCCGGCAATATCGAGATGGGCCCAGGGCTGATCTTTGACAAAGCGCGACAAAAAGCATGCGGCCGTGATCGCCCCGGCATTGCCGGGAGTGCCGATATTGGCCATGTCGGCAAAGTTGGACTTGAGCTGCTCCTGATAGTCGTCATCAACTGGCATTCGCCAGACCGAGTCACCCGCAGCCTTGGCGGCGGCCAGCAGCTCGGCGGCTAGCGCATCGTCTTTGGAAAACAGCCCCGAATGAACGTTGCCCAGCGCGACGACGCAAGCACCGGTAAGGGTCGCGATATCAATGATCGCATCGGGATGGAACCGCTGCACGTAGGTGAGCGCATCGCAAAGGATCAAGCGCCCCTCCGCGTCGGTATTGAGAATCTCGATGGTTTGTCCCGACATCGAGGTGACGATATCTCCAGGTTTGGTGGCCTTGCCCGAGGGCAGATTCTCGCAGGATGGCACGACGCCGACAACGTTGATTTTGGGTTTGAGCTCGGCAATGGCGCGCATTGTTCCAAGCACGGCGGCCGCACCGCACATGTCGAATTTCATCTCGTCCATCTGCGCGCCTGGTTTGAGCGAGATTCCACCCGAATCAAAGGTGATTCCCTTGCCGACCAAGGCGACCGGGTGCGCAAAGCCCCTGCCGCCTGCACCTTGGTAGCGCAAAACGATAAAGCGCGGCGCTTGGTCGGAGCCGCGTGTCACCGACAAGAACGATCCCATGCGCAGGGCCGCGATACGTTGCCGGTCGAGCACTTGCACGTTTAGTCGCCACTCGCGTGCAAGCGCACGCGCCTGGCTTGCCAGGTAATCGGGAGTACAGACATTGGCGGGTAAGTTGCCCAGGCGCTTGGCGAACTCGACCCCATTAGCAATGGCTTGCCCTTGACGCAGCGCGCGATCCAGATCGCGATCACGCTTTTGCGCGAGCCAGATGACCCGAAGCCGCCGCTCGGCATCGCGCTCGGCGCCGGAGGCCTTGGATTTGAGCTCATCGCTGCGAAAACGGCTCGCTCGCGCTGCGGCCACCAAGGCGCGGGCCGCCCAGCTTTCGGAGCGCTCGAGCACCTTCCAGTCCGCGGCCGCAAAAGCAAGCGTCGTGACGCCCGCGCCGCAGCCGCGCACTGCGTTGGTAACTGCCTCGGCATAGGCCTTATCGCGAAAATCGGTCGTCTTGCCAAGGCCAACGAGGGCAACTCGGGCGCAGCCCACGCCGCGCAGCGACCGCAGCACGAGCAGTGACCCGCGCTTTCCCTTCATGTCGCCGCTTGCGATAGCCGCTTGTAAAGCGCCGCCCGTTGCGCGATCAACGCGCCGGCCGCTGGCTGTCAGACCTTTATCCTCGAACACCCCGATCGCTAGGCAATCGACCTTGACCGACTCGGGGGTTGCGGTCTTCGTGCTAAATTCCATTGCAGTTGTCTCATTCCATATTGGCGTCGCATCGTGCAGCGACCGAAGCCCTCGAGCCGATTTTCTTTCGGCGCCGATCGCCGTGCCGCTGTCCGTGCCGGCGTCGACGCGCGGGGCGGGCCCGCAGACATGAAAGCCCACGAGTATAGAGCCTGCAATGGCGGGTGGCGCGCTTGGCGCTGATCTTTCGGCGCGCGATCGTTCGGGAGATCGCCAACAGCGCGGGGGCCGTCTTCTCGGTGCTTTTTTGCATCGTATTTACCCAGGTCCTGGTGCGTCTGCTTGGCGATGCCGCGAGCGGGGACGTCGACACCAAGGCCCTGTTTTCGATCGTGGCGCTCTCAACGCTCACCAACCTGCCTTTGGTGCTGACGCTTAGCGTGTTCATCGCGGTACTGATTGCGTTGTCGCGTGCATTTCGCGACTCGGAGATGGTTGTGTGGTTTGCGGCGGGGCAAAGCCTTGTGGCCTGGGTGCGCCCGGTTTTGCGCTTCACGCTGCCGATCGCCTGCCTGGTTGGCACCTTGGCGCTTTTCGTGTCGCCCTGGGCCGAGCGCATGATTTCGGAGGCGCGTCAACGCTTTGAGCACCGAGACGACGTCAGCAAAGTCACGCCCGGGCGCTTCATCGAGTCGGCTGCGTCCGAGCGCGTGTTCTTCGTAGAGAATCTGGATGTCGACAGCGCTCGGGTGCAAAGCGTGTTTGCGAGTCAGCGCACCGGGGAGCGCGAGAGCATCATCGTGGCGGCGCGCGGGGACATCGAGACCCACAGCGATGGAGCGCGTTTTCTGGTCTTGAGCCACGGACGACGCTATGAGGGTGCACCGGGGGCCGCCGAGCACCGTGTGCTGGAGTTCGAGCGCTATGCGATCCGCTTGGACGTGCAACCCGAAGCCCCGCTGACCAATTCGAACGCACGCACCTTGACAACCATGCAGCTGCTGGTCGATCCGAGTCCGCGCAACCTGGGCGAGCTGCTCGGGCGCGTTGCGTTGCCGGTTGCCTCGATCATCCTGGCCCTACTGGCCGTGCCGCTGGCCTATGTCAACCCGCGCGTGGGGCGCTCGGCGAACTTGATATTTGCAACCTTACTGGCGCTGATTTATCTGAATTCCATCCAGATCATGCAGGCCTCGGTGCAGCGTGGGCGCATGGGTTTTGGCACTGCGGTGTGGCTCGCGCATGTTGTGGCCGCCGCACTGATTGTTATCTTGTTCGTGCGTCGTGTGTACTTGCGACGCTGGCTGCCGCGCTTGCCGCGGCTGACATTGCGCACGGGCACGTAGAAGATGCGCACCTTGCGTCATTACTTATGGCGGGAGATTGCGACCGCGACGCTATTCGTGCTGCTGTCGCTCGTTGGCATTTTCTCTTTGTTCGATCTGATCAATCAGCTCGGCGATTTGGGCCGCACGAATTACCAGTTCATTCAAGCGCTGGCCTTCGTGGCGTTGCTGACTCCCGCCCATGCCTATGAGCTGATGCCGATCGCAGCACTGATCGGCACGATCTACGCTTTGTCCAAGCTCGCCGCCAATTCGGAATTCACGATTATGCGGGTCTCGGGAATGACCACCCGGCGCTTGGCCGATGCCGTTTTGTGGGTCGGGCTGGGTCTGGTGGTGCTGGCGTATCTGTTCGGAGAAATCATCGCCCCGCCTTCCGAAGATCTGGCGCAGCGCTTTCGCTCGCGCGCCATCGGCGCCACGATCGGCCGGGAATTTCGCTCGGGGGTCTGGGTTCGGGATGTGATTCACGGCCGCGGTGGCCAACCCGATCGACTGCGGTTTGTCAACGTCGCGCAGGTCAACCCGGATGGAACAATCAACAATTGGCGCATCTTCGAGTTCGATCCGGAACTGCATCTGCGCTCAATGAGCACGGCGACGAGCGGTACCTACGAAAGCGGACGCGGCTGGTTGCTTTCCGATGTGGTCGATACGCAGCTGCCGCCAGTTGAGGCGCAGGCAAAGTCGGCCGCCGGTGCGCCGCAACTGCCTCAGGAAGGCACCCGGGTGGTTCACGAACCGCTGCGCCTGTGGCAGTCGGATCTGACGCCCGCGATCTTTGGCGTGCTCCTGGTGCAACCCGAGCGGCAAAGCGCCTACGCCCTGTATCACTACATCAGCCACTTGACGGAGAACCATCAGCGCACCGACCGCTACGAAATCGCGCTCTGGAAAAAGCTCTTTTATCCCCTCGTTTGCCTGGTCATGATGGCGCTTGCGCTACCGTTTGCTTATCTGCATGTGCGCGCGGGCACGGTGAGTCTGAAGATTTTCGCCGGCATCATGATCGGCGTGCTCTTCTATGCGATGAACAAGCTATTTTCGCACCTGGGGCTGATCAACACCTGGCCGCCAGTTGTGGTCGCCGGCTTGCCGGCATTGACAGTTCTTGCTTGCGCTTTGGCGGCGCTGTATTGGGTGGAGCGACGCTGAGCGTTGCGGCGCCCTCAGCTACCAAGGTCGCCGTCAGTAATTGCCCCCTTGCTCGCACTGGAGACAAGCTGCGCGAACTTAGCCAGCACGCCACGGGTATAGCGCGGCGCCGGAGCCCTCCAGCGGGCGCGCCGCTGCGCAAGCTCCTGTTCGCTCACATCCAGCTGTAGCAGCCGCCGATCGGCATCAATGGTGATCGTTTCGCCTTCCTGAATCAGCGCAATGGCTCCGCCGACATAGGCCTCCGGGGCCACGTGCCCGACAACCATGCCCCAGGTTCCGCCAGAAAATCGCCCATCGGTGATCAAGCCCACGCTCTCTCCCAGCCCCTTACCAATGATCGCGGAGGTCGGAGCCAGCATTTCGCGCATGCCCGGCCCCCCCTTTGGGCCCTCGTAACGGATTACGACAACGTCGCCGGCACGGATCCGATCTGCCAGGATGGCTTCCATTGCCGCATCCTCCGAATCAAACACCCGTGCCGGCCCTGTCATGGAGGTGTTCTTCAAGCCCGTGATCTTGGCCACACATCCCTCGGGCGCCAGATTTCCGCGCAGGATCGCGAGGTGTCCTTGCCGATACATGGGATTGTTCCAGGGGCGGATCACGTCCTGACCGCTGGAGGGCTGCTCGGGCACATCGGCAAGGGCCTCGGCCATGGTCTGGCCGGTGATGGTCATGCAGTGGCCGTGCAGCTGTCCGTTGACGAGCAGCATTTTGAGTACCTGGGGAATTCCGCCCGCGCGGTGTAGGTCCGTAGCTACATAGCGACCCGAGGGTTTGAGATCGCACAAGACCGGAACGCGCGCCCGGATTCGCTCGAAGTCATCCATGGTCCAGGGGATCTGGGCCGCGTGAGCGATCGCCAGGTAATGCAGCACCGCGTTGGTGGAGCCGCCGACAGCCATGACAAGACTGATCGCGTTTTCTATCGATTCTCGCGTGATGATGTCGCGCGGGCGAAGACCTTTCTCGATGGCGTTCACCAAGACCTTGGCCGATAGCGCGGCGCTTTGCACCTTCTCCTCATCGGGGTTGGCCATGGTGGAGGAATACATCAAGCTCATACCGAGCGCCTCAAAAGACGAACTCATGGTGTTGGCGGTGTACATTCCGCCGCATGAGCCCGAGCCCGGGATGCAGCGTCGCTCGATCTCCTGAAAGTCCTTCTGCGAAAGTCGTCCCGCCGTATATTCTCCGACCGCTTCAAACGCCGATATGATCGTCAGGTCCTTGTCCTTGTAGTGTCCGGGTTTAACCGTTCCCCCGTAGACAAAAATCGCCGGTACATTGCATCGAGCCATGGCGATCATCGCGCCGGGCATGTTTTTGTCGCAGCCACCGACGACGAGCACACCGTCCATCCAAAGGCCGTTTACACAAGTCTCGATGGCATCAGCAATCACTTCGCGCGAAACGAGCGAATATTTCATGCCTTCGGTGCCCATGCCGATGCCGTCCGACACGGTCGGCACGCCAAAGACCTGCGAATTGCATTGACGGTGCGCGATCTCGGCCAACGCCGCGTCGACAAGGCGTTGCAGGCCGGAATTGCACGGCGTTATGGTCGAATGCGAATTGGCCACCCCGATCATCGGCTTGACGAAGTCCTCCTCGTGGTAGCCCATCGCGTAATACATCGCGCGGTTGGGAGAACGAGCGATGCCTTGGGTGACATTGCGGGAGCGGTCGTTGTGGGCCATTTTCGGTTCGTTGGAATCCGTCAGTCAGTCAAGGGTTGAGTGCACACTACAATGCTCGATTTTAGGCCGCAATTGTCAGAGGTTTTGTAGCGGTATGCTGGTCCACCCCCAATTTGACCCGGTCGCGTTCTGGATCGGACCCCTGCCGGTTCGCTGGTACGGGTTGATGTACCTGCTGGGATTTGCGCTTTTTCTGGTGCTCGGGCGCTGGCGTGCGCGCCAATCTTGGCGCGGTGTTAGCAGCCGCGATGTCGAGGATCTGCTCTTTTGGGGGGTCTTCGGCGTCATCCTCGGGGGGCGCCTGGGCTACGTGCTGTTTTACCGCCCCGATTACTACCTTCAGCACCCGCTGGAGATCCCGATGCTTTGGAAGGGGGGTATGGCCTCGCATGGGGGCATGATCGGTGTGCTGATCGTACTGGGGCTGTTTGCCCACTTGCGGCACAAATCTTTCTTGCGGCTGGCCGACTTCGTGGTGCCATTGATCCCGCTGGGCTTGGCGGCGGGGCGAATGGGAAACTTCATCAATGGCGAACTGTGGGGACGGCCGGCCGATCCGAACGTCTGGCCTTGGGCGATGATCTTTCCGCAAGCCCACGACGGCATTCCGCGACATCCATCGCAGCTGTACCAGTTCGCCCTCGAGGGGCTGCTGCTGTTTGCGCTGCTGTGGTGGTTCTCGCGCAAACCGCGCGCCCCTGGCGTCGTGGGCTGCGTATTTCTAATTGGCTACGGACTGCTGCGCATCATCGCGGAATTTGCGCGCGAACCTGACGATTTTCTGGGATTGCTCGCTTTTCGGCTGTCCATGGGTCAGTGGCTGTCCCTTCCCATGGTGCTGGCCGGCTTGATTTTGCTGCCGGTGCTGCAGCGACGCGCTCGCACTACCAGCGCACCGGAGGCCGGCGAAGGATCGTAAAGCGCCGGTCGCGCATCGCAATATACCCTCCGCGCCGCAGCTCCTTGAGGACGCGGCTGATCATGTCGCGCGAAGCTCCCACGCGATGGGCGATGTCCAGTTGCCGAAGCGGTTCTCGTGACCAAAGCCGGCCGTCGGTCTCCTCGTACTCCAGCGACAGCAGCAAATCGGAGACGCGACGGTAAACATTGGATAAGGCCAGGGACTTGGCCACACCAGTTGCGCTTCGTACCTTCTTGCTGACCGTGGCCAATAGTTGCATGGCAAGCTGCGGATCGGCGCTAAGCGCTCGGCGCAGCTTCTTGCCTTTGACCACTGAGCAGACTGTCCGCTCAAGCGCGCGCACGGAGGCACAACGAGCCTGACCCTCGAGCGCCATTTCGCCCACGCAGGCCGCGGAGCCGTACTGACCAAGGACCATCTCGTGCCCAGCGGCATCGGCGACAAATACCGTAACGACTCCGGTCAAGATGACAAATAGCTCCTGGGCTGGCTCGTTTTCCCGAATAAGAAGACTGTCCTTGGCGTAGCGGCGGATTTGGCCGAGCGAAGCGAGCTTTCGCGCAAGCGGGTCTGCAAGCGCGAGAACGGCCGGATCGCGTGCAGCCTTGCTTGCCCGCGGTTGCAGCGCGCGAGCGGGTCGGATGCGTTCGGTTCGTCGCGCTTGCACCATACGCATTGTTGGCCCCGAGGAAACTTGGCGTTGGACTTTATCGCG
>DASPWJ010000038.1:0-2244 GCA_035621895.1 Burkholderiaceae bacterium
ATTGCGTCGGCCAGCGCCGGGCTAGACGGCCAGACGGCGCCGACGCGCAGCGGATTGGCAAGCCAGCAAAGAAAAAAGGAAAGGTCGGCCATGATCTTGTATCGGTCAGCAACCGCGGCGAAGGTCAAACCGCAGTATAGGCATGCGCGTGGTGCAAGGCGGCGCGCTGGACCTCCTCACGCGAGTGCGGCATTTGACGCCGTGGTTCAGGCCGTTTGTTCGCGCTGCGCTAGCTGCATTCGCGAAACCGGCGCATCGTGGATTGACTGACAGGTTGACGACATTCCAAGTGGGATCTTTCGACAAGGGCCGCTTGTGGGCGTCTCCACTTCTAGGTAGATCCGTAGCCCGGTTTGGGTCGTGGAGGCGATCGCCGACAAACGAGGCTGTGACAGATATCGACCAAACTGCGGTCGTATCACCTGCCTATGCAGGAACTTGTCGCTCGGAGAGATAGGCCACTTTGGCATCCTGCCCGTCAAAATCACCCATCATCGACTGCTGGCCACTGGTCGCCGGAACCCAGCCATCGACCTGCCGCAGCGAAACTGAACTGGGTCTCACTGCCTAGCTGGCGCCCCCCGCTTCTTGGCGCAATCCGTCAAAATGTCACTCGGAGTGGCAATCGGCACCAAGAAGAAATGACAAAGCGAGCAAACCTTGCCGTCATCATTCAAACCAGTTCCCCGGGCTGGCTTGCGTCCTTGGCTACCGCATACCGTCAGCGCAGATCGGTGGAGCTGATCGATGATGCACGGATTGGAGTTGACCCGATTCGCGACACGCTGTTTGATATGGGGAAGAAGGCAAATCTTTCCCATCGTGAGTGGATTGCCGTGCTGGTCGCGCTGGGCATCGGAATCGCAGGAGCGTATCTCTTGGTCATGGCGATACTCGATCCGGAACCGTTCAGCAAGATTGCGTTTGCCCTGGCCACAGGCGGGCTACTTGTGGCGGGCGGTGGCTTTGCTGCCATTCGGGTACTCGTGGGTCATAGGCCACCGACCGTCCGAGTTTCGCCAAGAGGAGGGTTTGAAATTTTTTTTGAATGACTAGCATGCACTACGAGAAGGTCGCTGCAGGCGGAAAGTTGCCTTGACCGAACATTGTGCGTCGTCGATGCCTTCCACGCCGGTTTTTTGGATCGGACGACAATCATCTAGTCGGCCTCCGCGCTGGTCGCGTTCGTCCGAATGGATCCGAAAGCGGAGGCACGTCGGGCAGGCCGCTCTGGGAGGTATCGCGGTCAGCGGGGCTTCCGACGTCTCCTATGCACTGATCACCAACCAGTCGGGAAGGCGGATACCTGACATCCGCGAATCGTCGTGGTCGGCCAGGAGTGGTCACGTGACGTTCGCAATTTCTTCCCCAATTGCGGACGTGAGATTGCGCATAGGTGGCCATGTCCGGACTACCTCGCGATCCTCCGCGTACAGCTTGGGAAGCTAATAACGCACCGTGGAACTGCACCCACAGCACGGGGCAAATTGCCCAACCTGGAAGCGCGACAGCGGCGCGTCTGGCCGCATCATTCGCTAGGAGGAAATCTTCCTCGACGCAGCTGGCGCGCTTCGGGCTCTCTTGTGGGCCATTGCTCTTGCGCTGGCCCCCTGGGTACGCGACTTGGCCACCCTCGTCTTGCGAGCGCCAGGCTTGGGCAACGATGGCTTCTTGGTCGACGATTTTGCGCCATGGCTCTTCATCGCACGCATCATCGCCTCGAACTCACGCTCGAACTGGTTCGTGATTGCCTCGGGATCCGGCACCAAGTGCGCATCGGCGATGACCGCCAGCGATGCCATACCGCGGTAGCTCAGGATGCTGATTCCCATGCCGAGCTGTTTTCCCGGGTGCGGTACCCAGAAGATCATGCGGTCGATCGGCACACCCGCCAGGTACAGCATCTGACCTGGTCCTGCGACGTTGGTCATGACCACGCTGGTTTTGCTGCCGAAGATATAGTTGGCCACATCTTCAAGCGCCTTGGGGCCGCGCCCGAAGACCTCGAACAAAAAGCGCATCGCAATCGGCTCCGGGGATCGCTTGAGTGCATCCATTCGCGCCTTTGTGACCGCAAGACGTTGCGCAGCTCGACTGCTTGCTACCGCCAGTTCGAGAACGACCAAACCGAATTCGTTGCCCAACTCGCCGTAGCGCTCGGGGGGCCTGAGATCGACGGGAACCATGGCCCTGACGGTCGTGTGGTTCACGTCGACCCCGCGCCGCTTTAGGTAAACCCGCAGA
>DASPWJ010000039.1:0-3000 GCA_035621895.1 Burkholderiaceae bacterium
TTGCCAAACTCTGATGCGTTGTAGGCCCGCAGGGTCTGCGATCGGACGTTGCCCAGCGTTGACACCTTGAGCAGCGCCGCCATTACGGCCTCTTCGGTGCCTTCGGACACGACGACCAGGTCAAAGGCGCCGACGGTCCAGCAGATATCTTTGACCGTTACGCCCATCTTGGCTGCCGTCGCTTTGAAGGCTTCGGCCCTCTTTGGGGACTCCTTCACATTTCTTATGCCCTGATCGGTAAAAGTGCAAAGCGAAATGAACGTTGCCATCGAGTTGCTCCTCTCGGAAATGTCGGATGCTCGCCGCGAATCGAACTAACGGTTCAGGTGACGAAGCGGGCCAATGACCCGGGTCGAGGGCTTGTGCCGATTAGCGGCGAAGCAAGACGTCTGTGTCTTGAGCCAAACCGAACCCTGCGGATCTGTAGGAAGCCGCAGTCAGCGCCTTGAGCTCACCGATTCAGTGCAGGAAGGGAAAGCCGACGCTGAGCGATCAAAATACGCCGACTGCGCAGCAATGTCAGGCGCGCGAGGAAGGAACGAGTGCTTGCTCCTCTCCCGCGTCTTTGCCGCCAGTCTGTAACACTTGTCGGCAGAGCGCGTGTAACAGCGGGCGAAGGACGAAGGCGCCGCGGGTGGTGCTTGCGCTGCCAAATTCGCTGCAGCACAGCACGACGATCCGCTAGCAAGCGGTAGCTTGGTGCTTTTTGGACGGCGGCCAGATTCACCGTCAAACGACCCACGCGCACGCTCCTGACCCACACGGGCCGGCCGAGCGTTCGCCTGGGGCCTAAAACACCGGGTTTTTACTTTGCTTTCTTAACCAGGCTGTAGGCGACCACCACGAAGACCAATAAGCCGACAATTATTATTGCGAGGTCCTTCATGAAAATCTCCCGGTTGGGGCGGCCAAAAGCCGTCGGGCCGTAGTATTGCGTCTTTCGCGCACATTTCCCCTCGACAATATTGTGGTCATCGTGTTTTGCGCATCATCGATGTAGGGCGCCATGGGGCAGCCGGCGCTTGCGCATATCGAGCTTGCGTAGTCTTCAACGAAAGTCTTTGCCGATATTTGGGATGGGCGCGAATTTGGTTGCGCGTTGCGCCGTCGATCTTTTGGATTACGCATCGGCAAACGGGCGACCGAGTCGCAAAATTCTGGGCCAATTTTGCGCTAGTCACATCGCGTTCGCTCTGGACAGCTCCTGCTGGGACGGCGCCTTGCGCTCTGGGCCTCGCGCTTGCGAACTTGCCAACGCCGATATTCACCCGTTTTTTGCGAAACGACAGATGGCCGCACGAAGATTTTGTAATGCCGAGAACACGCTTTATGTTCTTCGGTGATCTTTGCTGGTGCGCCTGAATGCGCATCAAATCGCGGACCAAGGTCAGCGGTACGCGATGGGGAGCAAAGAACTCGCAAGGCACCCGACGTCGCCGCCAACTACGCACAATTAGGCGATTTGCATCTTTTTGAGATGAACTGGCTCACGCCCGCTGTCGAGCTCTACGAAAAGGCGATCGCGCTTGCGCCAAGCGAACTTGCTTACCGTTGGCGTCTGATGGACATGTACCTGAATACCTCGCGTGCCGACAAGATGCTCGCCGAGTTCGGCTACCTCGCAAAGCAGCTTCCTGCCGGCCAGCAAACACAAGATTGGTTTCGCGCATACAAAAAGGCCTATGACTTTGGCGTTGACTAAAGCTTCGGCTAACACGCCTTGCGCTTCTTGCACCGGGTGCGCGAACTGCAGGTCAAAAGATATCGATCGCAGACGCTTTGGTGGCGCTGCGCATTGGGTTGCCGAAAAGCGAAGTGGCGTCCTGCTAGGGCGGGTGGGAAAATGCCTTGTTTTGGCGCGATAAAATGCGCAGGCAGTTAATGGAGGGAACTACAAAACTGCGGCGCTAGCGCGTTCCTGCGTTCGGCCATCAAAACCGTGCCTATGCTTGACTGCGTTTGCCGGGTTTGATTTCTTGAGATTAGACGTGGCGGAGTCAGGCGCTAGTGGTCGAGGATTGCGCGCGCTTGCAAGAGGTCGTCTTGCGCGAGATTGTCGACAGGCGCCCCGTGTGCTTGCAGTATTTTCAGTCTTGGCGGTTCTTGCGAGTGCCAATTGCAGAGCCGTGCAGCGCAAAAGGCTTGCGTGCGGCAATTGGCACTCGTGCAGCAGCACTGCGGCTACTGGCGGGCAGTGAAAGCAGGCGGTTTTTAACAACAATGCAGTACTTCATAAGGAAACTGTTCATGCAGATCTCGATGCGATCAATGTTGCTCGTTGCCGGGCTTGTTGGCTCGGCGGTGTGCTTTGCCCAGGCGCCGTCGGGTGCGCCTGCCAATGCCACCGGCCAATGCAATGACGGTACCTACACGACCTCGGCCAGCAAGAAAGGGGCCTGCTCCAAGCATCAGGGCGTGAAAGAATGGTATGGGGCCGCATCGGCCTCGGGCGCTGGCGGGGCGGCTGCCTCTTCCGAGGCCGCCACCAAATCAACCGCTCCTGCGCCTGCCCCTGCGGCTTCGGCGCCTGCCCCTGCGGCTTCGGCGCCTGCCGCACCGGCGGCCAAGACCGCGCCCCAACCCATGGCGGCCGCAGCTCCCGGTGGGGGGCCAGGTCAGGTCTGGGTCAACACGAAGTCCAAGGTCTACCACTGTCCAGGTGACCGGTGGTACGGAAAGACCAAGGAGGGCGAATATATGACCGAGGCGCAGGCAAGCGCAAAGGGATTTCGCCCGGACCATGGCAAGGCGTGCAAGTAGGAAGCCAGAGCGCGCTACGGATCGGAGGCGCGAGCCGGACGCGCCTCACGTAGCCTGTCTCGGAAATTGTTGCAAAGCGAGCCGCCGGCCGGCGGCGCTCGCGGCGTGAGGAAAAAGGGGAGCGGCGATGGGCTTTTTGAGCGGGATGTTAGGCAGCGCGATCGGGGTGGAGATGGCCACCGTGGTCAACGATCTAATCCAACAGCACGGGGGTGTGCAGGGCATCGTTCAGCAAATGGA
>DASPWJ010000040.1:0-3729 GCA_035621895.1 Burkholderiaceae bacterium
TTCGCGCTGGCGAGAGTACCAGGCAACGATGATCGACCCGAGAAGTCCCAGGCAAATGTCAAGCACAAGCACCGACACGTAATACCCCATGCCGGGCGCATCATCCTCGTTGCGCAAAATCACGCGGTCGATCACATAACCCGCAACGCGCGAGAGGAAGATTACGAACGTGTTGATCACGCCCTGCAGAAGCGTCATCGTGACCATATCGCCGTTGGCGATGTGGCTCACCTCGTGACCCAGGACGCCTTCGACCTCCTCGCGGCTCATGGTCTGCAGCAAGCCCGTCGACACGGCGACCAAGGCGCTGTTCTTAAAAGCGCCGGTGGCGAAGGCGTTGGGTTCGCCTTCGTAGATCGCGACCTGGGGCATCTGCAACCCCGCCTCGGACGTGAGCTTGCGCACCGTGTCTACCAACCAGGCTTCCAAGGCGCTCTGGGGTTGCTCAATGACTCGTGCCCCGGTAGACCAGCGGGCCAGCGGGCGGCTGATCAGCAGCGAAAAAAACGATCCAACGAAGCCAACGACCGCCGCAAAAGCGAGCAAGGTGCCCAAATCCAACCCGTTAGCCGTCAAAAACCGATTGACGCCGAGCACGCTCGTGACGATTCCCAGCAATACGACAATCGCAAGGTTCGTCAACACGAACAAAGCGATACGTTTCATACCATCTCCTAATAATGTTTGTTGCCAACACGCCCGACGCTGGCGTGCGCAGTCTACTGCAACCGCCCCGGCTGCCCACCTCGGTCAGCCTAGCTCGGACGCTGGAGTCTGCCTGCCCTATTTGGGTCCGCCCAGACCCAATTCAAGGATCCAAGAGGTCGTGTCGAACCGTCGGAACCAGCCGCCCGGCGCTGCGAACAAACGCTAAAATACGCAATCGGATTCGATTCCGCAGCAAAATGCTGCGATCAAACGATCCGCAAGCAGCCGCCGAGGGGATAGCAACTGCGATGTCAGCACACCAGCGCACGATCCGCCGCAACGACCTAGTGCTAAGCGTTGCCGGCGCCTTGCAGTACATCAGTTACTTTCATCCGAGCGATTTCATTGAGCAAATGGCGCGGGCCTATGAGGCGGAAGAGAGTCCGGCCGCAAAAGACGCCATCGCGCAGATTCTGACCAATTCGCGCCTATGCGCGGAGGGTAAGCGTCCAATCTGTCAGGACACGGGAATCGTTAACGTATTTTTGAAAGTTGGCATGGACCTTCGCTGGGAAGGCTTTGACGAGGGCCTCGAGGCAGCCGTCAATGCGGGCGTTCGCCAAGCATATTTGGACCCGGAGAACACGTTACGTGCGTCGATCGTCGATCCGCCGGAAGGCGCGCGCCGCAACACCCGCGATAACACGCCCGCAGTGATTCAGGTTGAACTCGTGCCGGGCAACGAGCTCGAGGTGACGCTTGCCGCCAAGGGCGGAGGCTCGGAGAACAAGGCCAAGCTCGCGATGCTCAATCCAAGCGACTCAATCGTGGACTGGGTCTTGAAGACCGTCCCGACGATGGGCGCGGGCTGGTGTCCGCCAGGCGTCCTGGGCCTGGGGATTGGCGGAACCGCGGAAAAAGCTGCGCTTCTTGCCAAGCAGTCGCTCATGCAACCGATCGATATGTTTGAGTTGCTCGGCCGGGGTCCCCGTAACGACATCGAGCGGCTGCGCGTAGAGGTCTACGAGAAGGTCAACGCGCTGGGCATCGGCGCG
Source organism: Burkholderiaceae bacterium (assembly GCA_035621895.1). Lineage (GTDB taxonomy): Bacteria > Pseudomonadota > Gammaproteobacteria > Burkholderiales > Burkholderiaceae_F > GJ-E10. Next base: position 1,704 of record DASPWJ010000040.1, read on the forward strand.
CAAGGCCTTGGGGGCTTGGCAACGGTGCTCGACGTCAAGGTGTTGCAGTATCCGACGCACGCCGCAAGCAAACCCGTAGCCTTGATTCCGAACTGCGCTGCCACACGGCACGCCCACTTCGTCCTCGATGGCTCGGGCCCGGTGCAACTTGAGCCGCCCGATTTGTCCAATTGGCCCGACGTGCACTGGCAACCGGACGCGAAGCGGTCCAAGCGTGTAAACCTCGATTCGCTAAGTCGCGAGGAGGTGGCTTCCTGGACGCCGGGCCAAACGCTATTGCTCTCCGGGCGCCTGCTCACCGGCCGGGACGCTGCGCACCAGCGCATTCGCGATATGCTCGCACGCGGAGAAGCGCTGCCGGTGGACTTTCGCGGGCGCGTCATCTATTACGTAGGCCCGGTCGATCCGGTACGCAACGAAGTTGTCGGACCCGCCGGCCCGACCACAGCCACCCGGATGGACAAATTCACCGAGATGATGCTGGCACAAACCGGCCTCCTGGCTATGATCGGCAAGGCCGAGCGCGGGCCGGCGGCCATCGAATCGATCCGCAAACACCGCTCGGCCTACCTCATGGCGGTGGGTGGCGCGGCTTATCTCGTTGCGCGCGCCATTCACAAGGCCAAGGTTGTTGCCTTTGCTGATCTGGGCATGGAGGCGGTCTACGAATTCGAGGTTAAGGACATGCCCGTGACCGTGGCGGTCGACGCCGGTGGCACCTCGGTACACGATACGGGTCCGCGGGAATGGCGCAGCAAAATCGGCAAGATTCCTTTAGTGGCTAAGTGAGCAAGTGCGGTTGACTTCCAGCGAAAACGTTTCCCCGCCGATCGGTGTGTTCGACTCGGGCGCCGGTGGCTTGTCCATCGTCGCGGCCATTCGAAACGCTTTGCCAGCGCAGTCGATCGTGTACTACGCGGACACGGCTTATGCCCCCTACGGGCCGCGCAGTGACCAAGAAATCCTCGCACGCACGCATATTTGTTGCACCCGCTTGCTTGAGCGCGGCGTGGCGGCCCTGGTCGTCGCCTGCAACACCGCGACGGCCAACGCGATCGATGAACTGCGCTCTTGGGCGCCAGTGCCTGTCGTTGGTGTTGAACCGGGACTAAAGCCTGCAGCTTCCGCCACCCGCAGCGGCGTGGTCGGTGTGCTGGCTACGCGCGCAACCCTTTCGAGCCGGCGTTACCGCGATCTGTTGCGTCGGGTCAGCGATCAGTCGCCCGAAGTGCGCTTTGTGGAGCACGCGGCGCACGGCTGGGTAGAGTTGGTCGAGTCCGGGGAACTTGATTCGGCGAACGCCCGCGACCTTGTGCAGCAAGCGGTACAGGCGCTCACCGAGGAGGGAGCCGACACCCTGGTTCTGGGGTGCACGCATTATCCTTTTTTGCGCAAAGCGATCGAAGCTGCGGCGGGCACCGCTGTCATCATCGAAACGGGACCGGCCATCGCGCGTGAGTTGCAGCGCCGTCTGCCCCATGCACCCCCGACCGGGGTTTTGCCCGAGACGCAGCTGCTGCAGTTTGAATCCAGTGGAGATCGCGACAGCTTCGCGGCTTTGGCCGCGACCTTGCTTGGGGCCACAGGCGCCGAGCCGAAGGGCGCACCGTAGCGAAGTGCACCAGGCCCACTGTCCTTTCTAGGGGTTGAAAAAAATGAGAATCGTCTTGATAGGACAACAGGAATTCGGCAAGGCGGCAATCGAGGCGTTTATGGCGCGCGGTGACGAAGTCGCCGCAGTGTTTTGCGCCCCCGAAAAGCCAGGCTCAAAACCCGATCCACTGCGATTGACAGCACAAGAGCGCGGAGTGCGCGTTTTTCAGTTTGCCTCCTTGCGAAGCCCCGAAGCTTGTCAGGCAATGGCCGGGCTTGACGCGCAGATCGGCGTCATGGCCTATGTGCTGCAGTTTGCTCCGCAAGAGTTTGTCAACATTCCGCGGCACGGCACCATTCAGTACCACCCCTCCTTGTTACCTCGCTACCGCGGCCCAAGCTCGATCAATTGGCCCATCATTCGCGGCGACAC
>DASPWJ010000041.1:0-3374 GCA_035621895.1 Burkholderiaceae bacterium
TCAAGACGATCCGCCGCGCGCACGCAATCCAACCCCTCACCGCGGTTCAGAGCGAGTACTCGTTGTGGTGGAGGCGCCCCGAGGAGCAGTTGCTGCCCACGCTTGATGAACTCGGAATCGGGCTGGTTCCGTTTAGTCCGCTTGGTAAAGGCTTCCTCACAGGAACGATCGACGAGAAGACGCAATTTGATAACTCCGACTTTCGCAACATCGTTCCTCGGTTCACACCTGAGGCACGCAAGGCGAACCAGGCAATGGTTGATTTGCTGGCCCGGGTCGCAAAACACAAGAAGGCGACGCCTGCGCAGATCGCGCTGGCGTGGCTGCTTGCCCAGAAACCGTGGATTGTTCCTATTCCCGGCACGCGCAGGCTCGAGCGTCTGGATGAAAATCTCGGGGCCCTTGCAGTCGAACTGACGTCCGCCGATTTGCGTGAGATAACCAGCGCCGCCACAAAGATTGCCGTGCAAGGGGCCCGATACCCCGACGCCCTGGAACAAAGAACGGGTCTGTAGGCATGTGTCACGGCAGGGAGAAATCGAATTTATGAGCGATAACATTGACGGAAAAATCGTCGTCATTACGGGCGCAAGCAGCGGAAATGGCGAGGCAACTGCCCGGTATCTGTCCGCACGGGGAGCAAGTATTGTCGTGGGTGCGCGGCGCATCGAGCGCCTCCAGTCGCTGGCAAACGAGTTGAGCCGCGGCGGCGGTAAGGCGCTCGCCGTGGCCACCGACGTCACCCAGTTTGAACAGGTCAAGCGTTTGGTTGACGCAGCCGTGCAGGCATACGGGCGCATCGATGTGATGCTCAACAATGCCGGGCTGATGCCGCACTCGCTGCTGGAGCACCTGAAGATCGACGACTGGAACCGGATGATCGACGTGAACTTCAAAGGCGTGCTGTATGGTATCGGCGCAGCGCTTCCTTATATGAAGAAGCAAAAGCGCGGACACATCATCAATGTGTCGTCAGTTGCGGGCCACAAGGTCCGGCCCACCAGCGCGGTCTACGCGGCAACCAAGAGCGCCGTGTTGATGCTGTCCGAGGGGTTGCGCCAGGAGGTCAAGCCCTACAACATCCGCACGACCGTGATCTCGCCGGGCGCGCTGGCCACCGAACTGCCCGATAGCATCACGGAGCCTGAGATCGCGGCGAACATCCGCAAGTACGTCCAAGACATTGCACTTCCTGCCGAGTCATTCGCGCGCGCCGTGGCTTTCGCTATGAGCCAGCCCGATGAGATGGACGTAAACGAGATTTTGTTTCGGCCCACGCGCCAGGAGCAGTAGAGCGCCGCGGCTCTGGCAGGTATAGCAAAAAGCGACGCAGGTCACGATGCGAATTGGCATTCTTGGTTCCGGACTCATGGGCGGAAAGCTCGGAACGATCTTCGCGCGCGCCGGGCACGAGGTGGTATTTAGCTATGCGCGCAGCGAGCAAAAACTGCAGAGGCTCGCGCGGGAGGCGGGGGGCAAGGCGCGCTGTGGCACACCGCGGGAAGCCGCACAAGCTGCCGATGCGCTGTTGCTCGCGGTGCACTGGCTGCGGATGGACGATGTGCTGACCCAGGCAGGTGACCTGTCGGGTCAGCTGATTGTCAGCTGCTCGCTGCCGATGAACGCGGAGAACACGGAGCTCATCGTCGCCCACAGTACTTCTGGCGCGGAGACGCTTGCACGCAGGATTCCAAAGGCGCGGATTGTCTCGGCATTTAATACGGTGCCAAGCGAAGTCCTGTGGAGTGTCTTTCAGGCTCGCCGCAAAGCGAGCAGACCCAGCCTCGTGTATTGCGGGGATGATGCAAGTAGCAAAGGGATTGCTGCCGAACTGATTCGCGATGCGGGTTTTGATCCTTTGGACGCCGGAGCGCTTCGCATCGCCCGTTACACCGAGCCGTTCGCACTGCTTGTTGGTCAGCTTGCGTACGAGGGCAAAGCCGGCCCAGAGCTGGCCTATCGCTTCCAGTGGTTTGCAAAATAGGATGACGGAACAAAAATGGCAACACGCGCTACGCATGGGGAGGCAGCATGACAGAGCTCGCGGGATGGGACAGCTTTTACGTAATCATCGGCTCGGCTGCCGGCGCGCTGATCGGGTTGCAGTTCGTTGTGATGACGCTAATTGCCGAGAGGCCGCCCGTTCGTGCTGCCGAGGCCGGGGCCGCGTTTGCAACACCGACGATCGTGCATTTTGGCGGCGCCTTGCTTTTGTCCGCACTTTTGCGCGCGCCATGGGAAACGATCGCACCTGCGGCGGCCGTCTGCGGCCTTGCCGGACTCATTGGCGTGATGTACATCCTCATCGTGGTTCGACGTATGAAACATCAAACGACCTACCGGCCCGAATTCGAGGACTGGCTGTTTCATGTCCTGCTGCCTTTCGGGGCGTACACGAGTTTGGCCGTGTCGGCGTTGGCGGTTTTGTCGCACCCGCGCCTTTCCTTATTCGGGGTGGGAGCTGCGGTGTTGCTCTTGCTCTTCATTGGTATTCACAACGCCTGGGACAGCGTTATCTACCACGTGCTTGTGAGCCAACCCGAAAGCAAGACCGAACGGCCCTGAGCGTTCCGGGAGCGAGGCGGTCGAACCGACAGCAACCCGCCAGCGCAGACATGAAGGAGCTGGCGCATTCGCCGCCAGCGCGTCAATCAATGCTCAATACGACCTTGCCCGTGGCCGCTCCCTGCTCGACCATTTCGTGCGCAGCCGCGATCTCTTCGAGCGGCAGCCGTGCGGCGATATTGTGCTTTAGCGCTTGGCGGGCCAGAAGCCGGGTGAGCGTGGCAATTGCCCGAGCGCGATCCTCGTGCGTAAGGTGGTAGACAATGAAAAACTTCAGCTGCAGGTTCTTGGCAATCAACGGATAAAAGGGAAGCTGCAGCGCATTTGTGCTGCTTCCGTACGCCACGCACTCGCCTCCGGGACGCAGCATCTCCAAATCCGCCGCTGCATTAGCGCCCAAGTCCATTTCGATAATTCGATCGACGCCGCGGCCGCCGGTTAACTCGACCACGCGAGTAGCCAGTGCTTCGCTCTTATAGAGCACTACGTCATCTGCGCCAGCCTCGCGCGCAAGCGAGGCCTTTTCGGGCGTACTTGCCGACGCAATCACGCGCGCGGCGCCCAAACGACTTGCCATCTGCACCGCGTAGTTTCCCACCGCACCGGCGCCGCCGGCCACCAGCACCGTTTTGCCCGCGACGCCGCCATCCATCAACACGGCATGCAGGGCCGTAAGGGCCGGAATGCCAAGGCAAGCCCCAGCCTCGCCCTCGACCCCATCGGGCAGCGGCACTGCCTGTTCCTGCGGAAGGCACACGTATTCACAGGCCGTACCGTACGGCCGGCCCCAGGCGGCATTCCAAGTCCAC
>DASPWJ010000042.1:0-5543 GCA_035621895.1 Burkholderiaceae bacterium
CTTCTCACTTGCCTCGGCAAAGTTGTGCGCCTCGATCGTGCATCCCTTGGTAAACGCCTTGGGGTAAAAGTACAAGACGACGGGCCCTTTTTTCAGTGCTTCGGCAAGAGAAAAGGTGAATGTTTTGCCACCCAACGCCGCTTGGGCGGTGAAATCGGGCGCAGGCGCGCCAACCGCTAAGGCGGCCGACGCGACATCAACGAACGAACCGAGCGCGATCGCTGCAAGAAAAACCGCGAGGCGCCCAAACGCGATTGAGTCCTTGTTCATCTGGCACTCCTTGCGTAGTCAGGTAGGCAAGACAATTTTGCACCTTCGCGCGTGCAACGTGCCTTACCGGCGCATCGCCCCGCCTGCCAAATGGTTTAAAAGGTGGCGCTGCGTCGGCCGCAACCTGTGCACCGATGCAAAGATACTCCGCGGAAAACTTGGGATTGTGCGAAAACCACACGCGAGTAAAGTGATTGGACAGTTGCCTGCCGTGCGCACGCCGCAATGGAGGTTTGCATGCGAGCTTGTTACGAAGTTGAACTTGCGCTCGTGGCCGCTGTTTTGTTCACAGCCGGGTGCACGCATCTGACGAAGGGGCCGCCAGGTCCACCGAATTTCGCACCGGACCCCGGGATCGACGAAGCTTATGCAAACGAGTTCGGCGGACTATGGCAGCGGATCCCGACCGTGGCGGCCGTCCCCACCTGCTGGGTTAGCGCGTGTACCGCAACCCGCCCTAGCCGTGCCCAATGATCAATCTTTGTGGCTAGTAGCGCTTCTCCAGTACCAGCAGGTCGTTTTCCTGCTTCATCTGGAAGCGTCCAAGGAAGCTGTTCCCAAGCAGCACGATGGGAACGCTTGCCGGTACGACCGTCGCATCGACGTGAAAGACCTCCACATCTCCAACGCGTACCGAATCAAGCGCAGCCTGATAGGCTAGCGCTACGCCGTTTGCGGTGTTGACGCTGACGCGTTGTCCCGCGCGATAGTTGATACCTAATTGCTCGGCTTGTGCAACACCCATTACGACGTTGGATGCACCCGTGTCGACTACGAAGCGCACGCTTACGCCGTTAATTTGGGCAATGCCGAAAAAATGCCCCCCACTGCCGGCGCTTAGGACGACGCGCGATCCGGAGCTGCCGCGGCCCTTGGCTGCGAAACTCACAGGTCTTTCCCCCACGCGCAGTGTCTGACGTTGCCCGAGAATTTCGATCACTGCGGACTGTTCTGCGACGGAGATCAAAGTAACGCCCTGACTCGTCTGCCCGGGTGCGAGGACTAGCGGCGCAGCGTCCTCGATGACCAGCAGTGCACGCTCACCCATGACACCGGTTAGCGCTACGCTCTGCCCGAAGGCACCGTCGCACCAAAAAGCCAAGGCAAGCGCGGCGACGCCCGCGCACAAAAACATCCTCACAGGTCGGGAAAACGACACAAGGAAAGCCTTTCGATGCACTTGAAAAAACATCCAAGAAAATCATAGACGCAGCGCGAACGACGGTCACGCGTTTTAATCGCAACAATCACCGGCAACTTTCTCACTTTAATGCTTGATCACGCGCCAACTATCTTGGCACGCACCATCGCCATAAAGTTGCAAAGAATCTGGCCGGTATATAGCTGTGTGGATTGGTGGGCGGTACCGGACTTGAACTTCTGACCAACGGCTTGAAAGAAGAAAATTCACTTATAACTATTTGAAAAAACGCACGTTATTTTGGGTGCGTGAGAAAGTATGCGAGAAAGACGCCCGAATGCGAAAAAGCGGTCTTCGTATTTGCTCCTCGTACTTCGTCGACGCGCATGGTGCAGCGTACCCAACTAACGGTTCGCTTCCTGAAATACGCCTTCCAGCCCAGCTCAATGACTACCGAGATTGGCTTGGCGCGGAGCCCTTCCATTTGGAGCGATGCGTTCGAGCGTCGATCGTTGTCATGCGCTTTGGCGGTCAAGCGTGAGCTTCGTCCTTTCGCGTATTTAAAGGCCTGTACGATTCCGCGCCGCCAAAGACAGCGATGGTCGGTGAGCCCAATTTGGGTCCTGGATTGTGCGATACAACGTGACCTACGGATGGAAGCGGCGTAGCTTTGTTTAGGTTCCTTGTTTCGGGGAAGTGGGCCATGAAGCGTCTCTTTCCACAGTTCGTTGGGCTTCTCGGGCTGCTTTGTCCATGGACCATCGCTGCCGCCGAAAGTGGCGTCATCACGGCACTGCATGACGTCCAAATCGCCGACATTGGCTCAATCCCGGGTGCGACCACGGCTGGGGACATGACCCATAAGTTCTCGGGTACCGGCCCTAATGTCATGGAAACAATGCCGAGAAGGTGGATGACAGAAGTCACAGTGACGACCGATGACGGCAAGCACGTGAAGGTCATTCATGACCGCGAACCTGGCTATGTCGTCGGCGCGCATGTTGTCCTTACCCGCAAGGACGGCGACTACGAGGTGAAGTTGACGAAGTAGCCGCTATGAATTGGTGGGCCGTACAGGACTTGAACCTGTGACCAACGGATTAAAAGTCCGCTGCTCTACCGACTGAGCTAACGACCCCGCAAGGAAAACCGAAAGCACCGGAGCGATCGGCGGAAAGGCCGGCGATTATCGCGGCAGCTACCCAGTGCGTCAAACGACAGTTGCGCAAGCTGCCCGCGAAGCGGCCACCTCAGAGGCCTGGCTCCACCAGGGTTACTTTTTTTCTTTGCTCGGGGGGAAGGTCGCCAATCGATCGCGCGCGAGCTTGGCAGCTTCAGAATTGGGGTAATCATTGGTGATGCGTGTCAGCGTCGCGCGTGCGCTCTTGCGGTCATTGAGCTCGACTTGGCTCGCAGCAATGTTCAGTAACGCCTCGGGAATACGCGGGGAATCCGGAAAACGCTCGATCAAGCTTTGTTGGGCAGCAACCGCTGCGGGGTAATCCTTGATCGCATAGTACGAACTTCCCAGCCAGAACTGGGCTGCGGGTGCGTATAGGGACTGCGGGAATCGAGCGACGAAAGCGCTAAGCGAATTGACTGAGTTGCGAAAATCGCGAGCCCGGAACTGCGACATGGCCGTATCGTAAGCGGCTTGCTCCTCGCGATCGATCTGACCGTTGCGGCCATCGACCGTGGTCGTCGTCGGTTCGAGTTTATGCAGGCGCTGATCAAGATCGGCATATAACTCGCGTTCGCGCTTTTGCGCCGTTGCCAGATCATTGGTCAGTTGTTCGGTAACCCCGCGCAACTTTGATATTTCGAGCATGGCGGCATCATGCTGGTCAGCCGTCTCGGACTGGCCGTGCTGGATCGCTGCGATGCGGTTTTCGAGCTCCTCGATGCGCTTTGTAAGAGCATCAAGGCTTTGACGTTGTTGCCGACTGGATTCCGCCAGGTTATCGCGCAACTCAAGAATTGCCTTGCGCGCATCGTCGTCCGCAAAAAGCGCGGCGCGTGCTGGACCAAACGGCACCATCAAAGCTGCGATCAGCACGGATAGCATTAATTGCGGAGCGATTCGCATATGCGCCACTTCCCTTTGCGCGTAACCGTATGACGAGGACCAGGACAAAAGTCCGCTAGCCTCAGACAAGATGCAACGCGCGCCTATCTATACAGGATATCCGCGCGACGGTTCTCCGCCCAAGCCGCTTCATCATGTCCCGGATTGCGAGGCTTTTCCTTGCCCAGGCTGATCGTCTCGACACGGTTCACCGCGACGCCTAGCACCTTGAGGCGTTCGCGTACCGTATCGGCGCGGCGCTGACCGAGCGCCAGATTGTATTCGCGCCCGCCGCGCTCGTCGCAGTTTCCTTCGATACGCACAGTGCGGGTTAGGTGATCAACAAGGTAACGGCCGTGCGCTTCGACAACGGGAATGTCCGAGTCATTAATCGACGAACGGTCAAACTCGAAAAAAACGCTGCGACGCGCAAGCACGCTCTTCGGATCATTGAGCGGATCGACCGGCGCGGGTGTCATCATTGCCTGCTCAACCGGTGCGGTGCTTGGCGTTGGGACGGGCGCGGGCGCAGGCGCCGCAGCAGGTTTGGTCTCGGGTGTGGCGGGAGCCGGTTTTTGTTCGAGGTTCGTGCTACTGCAGGCAACGGCCATAAATGCGACGGCCAGTCCCAACAATGAGAAGCGCAGGGTATTCACGTTGTTAACTCCTTGCATTGTCACTTGGTAAATGGTCCCCAGCTGGGCTCTCGTACATCGCCATTGGGCCCAGACAGTCGGGCGCGGGCGCGGCCGTCGGTGGATGCGAGGGCGAGAATGCCGCGCCCGCCCACGTCGGTGGCATACAGGATGAGACGTCCGTTAGGGGCGAAAGTGGGCGACTCATCCTTGACCGTATCGGTGATTGTAAGTTCCTGCGCGCTGGTAAGGTCAAGCACTTCGACCTGGAACAGGTCAGAGCGCCTCGAGACGTAGGCCAGTGACTTGCCGTCAGGGCTGATGCGCGGGGTAATGTTGTAGTCGCCATTAAAGGTAATGCGCTGGGGTTCACCGCCCGAGGCTGGCATGCGATAAATCTGTGGGCCCCCGCTTCGATCGGAAGTGAAGTAGATCCACGCGCCGTCGGGCGAATACACGGGTTCGGTGTCAATCGCCGGATCATTGGTCAGGCGCCGAAGATTCGAGCCATCAATGTTCATCGAGTAGATTTCCGAATTGCCGTCGCGCGTTAGCACAACGGCCATGGTCTTGCCGTCCGGCGCGAAGGCCGGCCCGCTGTTACTTCCCGCGTAATTGGCAAGGATCCTGCGCTGTCCGGTGGCCAGACTGTGAAAGTAGACCACCGCCTTGTGCGACTCGAAAGAGACGTAGGCCAATGCGGTGCCATCTACGGACCACGTCGGCGAAATGATGAACTCGCGCGATTTGAGCGCAACTTGTGGGTTGGCGCCGTCCGCATCGGCGACCTGCAGCTCATAGTGATTCGGGCCGAACTGCACGATGTAGGCAATGCGGGTGGAAAAAACGCCTTTGACGCCCGTTAATGCCTCGTAGATGCGGTCAGCAATCTTGTGCGCGATACGACGCAAATCAGTGCCCACGCTGACAAACGCGAGTCCATCGAGCTGCACGCCTTTGACGGCGTCATACAAGCGGTAGCGGATTTCGGTCCGACCATCGGCCAGCCGCGTGGCCGAGCCTATCGCCAGGCTGTCCGCGCCGCGGGTCTTCCAATCGGCGTAGTTCACGCGCGCCCGCTCGTCGATGGGCGCTGGACCGGAATCGACGATGCGAAACAGGCCCGACCGCGTAAGGTCGGCACGAATTACGCTCGCGATATCTTCTGAGACGGGTACATCGGCTAGAAAATTGGCCACCGCGATCGGAAACTGTTGCGACCCAACGCCGGTGATCTCGACGGTCATCTGCGCTTGGGCTGCGCTGCTGAGCAGCGCAAGTGCCGCCACAAGCACAGCGGCCCGCACGGCCCATGCCCGGCTCGCGCGCGCAACGCGAAGATACAAATTGGTGGCCGAGACGCGGATCGGTCGAAATAGCGATCGCTGCAAAACAGCTGGGAGCATGGGTCGCGGATTATAGGCACGAGCCC
>DASPWJ010000043.1:0-6021 GCA_035621895.1 Burkholderiaceae bacterium
GGTTTTGCCAGCCGCGCCAGGGCAAGCCCCGCGAGCCAGGCGGGCCCAATCAAGGCCAAATACAACTGTCGATCATTGGCAATGTCCAGGCGCGGCAGAAGCGAGTTTGTCGGCAACAGCCAAAGGAAAAACCACAGCACACCAAAGGCGAGCGCGGGACGCCGGCGCAACTGTGTAAAGCCCGCGATGATCACGGCGACCAGGAGCGCCGCGTGTAACCAGCTCAGGTAACTGGAACTGCTCGCGACGCTAAGCGCGGGGTCGGGGTTAATTGGACTCAGACACAAGAGCTGTCCTAGCAACCAGAATATGGCGTCCGCCTGTGTCAGTAAATTCGTGCCGATGTCGCGCGCCTGCAGGCTTGCTTGAAGCAGTCGTTGGTAGGGCAGCCAGCTGACGGCTATAAGAAGGGCGAAAGCTGCCAGCGCCGCATGAGGGACAATGCACATCAGTTGGGCGCGCCGCCATAACGCAATCTGCGGGCTTTGCGCAGTGTCCTCAGCTGGACGCCCCGCCGCGCTCCAGAGCAGCAATGCAAGCGGTAGAACAATTGCAGTTTCTTTAACGCCAAGCGCGAGTGCAAAAAGCGCTGCCGAGATTAAAACGAGAGTGAAGGGACGCGGCGAATCACTTGCTCTCGCCCATACGACCAGCGATCCAAGCGCAAATGTCGCCGAAAGAGAACTCGAGCGTCCCGAGATGTAGGTCACCGCTTCGGTCTGCACCGGATGCAGTGCAAAAAGCAGCGTCGCAAGGAGCGCCGCACGGTGAACCTGACCCGCATCACGGCCTTGTTTTGTGCCCAGCGTGTGGAGCAATATGTACACGAGTAGCGTGTTGATCGCGTGCAGCGCGATGTTGACGCTGCGAAAACCCGAAGGCAATAGGCTTAACTCGTTGTTCACCGCGTAAGTGAGTTTCAGCAAGGGGCGTATCCCTGGCATGGACGTCGCCCATGCGGCGAGCGACCCAACGCGATCATTGAAAACGATCACGCTCCAATCATCGAACTGGAAGCCCGCACGAAGTGACGGCAAATACGTTGCAACTGCAAGCAGCGCGATGCCCAAGGGCCACGCCAGTTGGGAAGCTAGGCTGCGCGAGGCAGCACGGATCATTGAGTGGTCGCTTGCGACTGCGCGGCGAGGTCGAAGGCCTCAAACAGTATTCCCATGGCCACGCTCCAGCGCTGTGGCGCATCGAGCATGACGAGCCAGACCTGATGCGTTCCGCGGCGCGCCAGCGCAATCAGACAACGACCGGCAGCGCTCGTAAATCCGCTTTTCATTCCAATGACACCGTCCATTCGACTGAGAAGCAGATTGCCATTTTCAAAGTACAAATGTCGTCCCGCCGCCGTTTCAATGGACGCGTTGCGCCGCGCAACCGCGCTCGCGATCTGCGGATGCTCGTATGCGGCCTGCGCCAGGCGAAGCAAGTCGCGCACCGTCGTGTATTGACCCGGTGCATCCAGTCCGCAGGGGTCGACAAAATGCGATGCGCTCATTCCGAGCTTCTGCGCGCGTTCGTTCATGCGGCGGGCGAAGTCCGCAAAGGAGCCCGCGGCGTGTTCGACCAAAGCGGCGCAGGCGTCGTTGGCCGAACGTACCAGCATTGCGAGTAGCGCATCACCGGCACCCAGTGCGTCGCCCGCGCGCAGACCCAGGCGTACGGCTGGCATTTCGGCGGCACTTTTGCTCACCACGATCTGAGCCTGGGAATCCCAGTTGCCATCTAGGAGCACGATTGCAGTCAGCAGCTTGGCTAGCGAAGCAGGCGGCCGAGGTGCGTCAATCGCGCGCGCCCAAGCCAATTGTCCGTCCACAACGACACCATAGGCTGCAGCCGCTCCGGGGTAGCGGTCAACCGGCAAGGTGCTCTGCGCAGCAAAGGCACCGTTGGCGCAGCCGCAAAAGGTCAGGGCGACGAAGCCCGCGGCTGCGGTTTGCACACGCCCGGTATGACGCAAAGCGTCTGCCCAGCGCGCAAGCGTGCCCAGAAAAACACGCAGCGCTTGCGCACGAAAACGACGCGCATCAATGGCCAAACAGCCCCTTTAGAAGGTTCGTACCCTTGTTGACCGCACTGGCCGCGGCATCTTTGGCTTGGTCGACCGCCGAGTTACTGCCCGGTTGCGCAGGAGCGTTACTTGCGCTGCCCTGCTGCGCACCGGCTGCCGGCGCGCCGGTAGCGCCGGCGCTGGCGGTGCCTGCCGTTGGATTTGTGCGCGACTGCTGAGCCGCGTAGCGTGAGCAAAATTCGCGATAAGGGCTCAGAGTAACCGCTGACGGTTCCCGCCCGCTGCATTCGCGCTGGGCGATGGCTTGTGCTTGCGAAGGGCACTGATTCAGAATAAACGACGCTTGGCTTTTGCCATCGGCACTTGCGCACAACTTCGTGCGTAGCTGTGAGACGTCGACCGAACACAGCTTGGCGGATGCTCCTAGCGGATGCCCCATCGACTCGCGCATCTCGGCAGGCATACTTTTTAAGGAAGCGTCGTCTTTTTCTCGGGAGGCGAGCATCTCAAAGCCCTCGTGGGTTTGCATGCGCTCGCAATAGGCCCGCACGGTTTCGGGATCCTTGCACTGGGCCAATGGACCGACGAAAGCCGTTGTCTCGACCCCTTTGGCGGATTGAGCGCAGCTTGCTTGCATATTCGTGGCCATTTGCGATTTGTACTGTTCGGCCATTGCCTGGGCCTGTTGCTTTTGGGCATTGGGGTCGCAGTCGCCAGCGAGCTTTTCGCCTTCCATGTTCATGACGACCTCTCCCTTCTCGGACGTCATCACCATTTTTCCGCGATAGTGGTCGGCCCGGTCGTAGTCGATCTCGAGCGTCGCGTCGGCGGGGTGCTTGCCGGTGCAATGCATTTTTATGGTCTGCTTAGTGCCGACGCGCTTGTTATCGGTGATCTGGCAATTGCTTTCGGTATGAACCGGCGGAGCGTCGGCTCGACGAACAGCACAGATCTCCGCGGTGCGGGTCGGCATCGTCGTCGAACCCATCGTCATGGAGGTGCTTACGCGCCAGCGATCACCACTTTCGGCTCCTTGGGACGGCAAGGCAAGTGTCGCTAAAGCGATGGCCGCGACGAGGGCCATAGAGCGATGGATGCGACGCTTCATTGGTTGATCTCCTTTTTGGGACAGGCAGCTTATCGGTCGCAGTGCGGGTTTGAGATCGAATATGATGCAGAAGAATCCGCTCTTGGGAAACAAGCTGGGCCGGTTTTTTTGATGGCAAGCGCGCCCGCCAGGGGAAAAGCTGGCACGCAGTTTGTGGCTTAAATATCGCCACCGGGGCTTTTGTCTAGGGAAAAGCTCCTGCAAAGATTCGGCTAGGGCAACGTCAAGACGATGCGCCGGGCGGTCGGGGCGCTTGACTAGTGCGTTGTGCTGGACAGAATGGGCGCGGTCGAGCCCTTTGTTCGCAAGCTCCTCCCGCGCTTTCTCGCGCAACTGGCCTCGAGCGCACATGCGTTTGCCCGGCCAGGTTTCAACCATCTAACGTTTGCTGCTGCTAGGCAACAGACTCTTGGTGCATCGCCAAATCAACCACGCTGCAGGACATTGCGCGAGAGGAATTTCGGCAACCGCACGCCGCGAGGTGAGGAACGGAGCAAAGTCAGAATGCGGGTTTTTCTAGCCAGCGTGTCGCCGCATCAGGCCAGGTACCTTGCGTAGCCACGGTGGCGGTACGCCGCATCGCTATCGAGCATTTGCACGCGAAACGTCGGGGGAAGGTCTTGACCTTTGCGCACGAGTACCTGGATGGGATTGGTGTCGCGCGCCCGAAATCCGGCTTTCACGAGTGCGTCGGAGAGCAGCGGATCGTTTGCGACCGCCGTGAGCTCGGCAACCCCGGGGTCTTGTCGGGCCGCTTGTACAGCGCATCGCACCAGGGCCCGCCAATCTGCGGCATCGTCCGAATCGGCCCAACAATCAGCCAGCCGCGCCTGTCCTGGTACGAACGCCAGCAGGAAGTAGCCTCGCGCTTTGCCCGCTTTCTCCAGGCGGTGCAGGGCCATTGATGCAATCGGACACTTCAGCATGTAGGCAAACAGCTTGCTGCTGCGCTCAAGCACCGCAACGCCGCCTCGCGCGCGCGGCAACACTTCGTCCAGGCTCTGCAATTGGCTCGATGTAAGTCGCCGCCAACTCCAGTCCGCAGCTTTGCGAGAGGGTGCAGCCATCGTCCATAGGATGCTGCGAGCGAGTTTTGGCAGAGTCTTCCATCCCCATTGCGGGGAGTTCGTAAGGTAACGCAGCGGGTACAGGACACGCACATATTCCGTCTCCGTGCTGCTGAGCCGAAATCCGATTGCCGGAAGCGATCGCAACGTGTGCTCGTTTCCACCGACACCGATCAGGGCGTCGGCAAGCCAGCTGATGTGCTTTAGCAGCGTTACGCCCGCCCCAACTCGTCCGGGAGCAGCTGCCCAATCGATCAAGTGCAGCATGCTCGCACGGTGCCCGTTCCACACACATGTACTGGGGATCACGCCGGCGTGCGCGAAAATTTCCGCATCCTTTGCAAGGACGAAGGAACGCGCTTGGGGCCAATCCTCTCGCGGCTGCCAGTACTTCCACTCCAGATCCCGTTCGCTCGAACGCGAATGCAGTCCGGCGCCGTCGAGCAGCGAGACGATCGCGGGCCTATCGGCCGCTGTAGTAGGTCGTATGGTGAAACTCACGAAGCGAAATCGCTAGCCCGAATGTGCTCGCAACGAGCCTGGACCATCGCGCTCCTGCCGCGGCCTAGCGCGGCACAAAAAATTCGGTGTACGAACCGATGCGACCTTCGCGCACCTCGACCAGATCCACGAGCTCGGTCGGAACAACGGTCCCGGTGATCTTGGAGTGAATCGTGCAGCGCCAATGCACCGCGGCCCGGGCACCCTCGACGGTCATCGAGACAATGCTCTGATCGGCCATGCGAAACGTCTTGATCATCATGTTGAGCCATGTGCGAATCTGCGCAGTACCCACCGCCGAAATGGAAATCGGTTTGCCGTCGCTGGCTCCGGAAATGCGAAATTTGGCGTCGTCGGTAAACGTTCGGCACAGCGTATCGAGGTCACCACCGACCCGCGCGGTGTACAGCGTTTGTAGTAATCGCTCGATCTGAACGCGATCGGTCATTGTGCAGACTCCCTGATCCCCAAACGCTAGATCACATCGAATCGATGCGCGCTAGCTCGCAAAGGCCATCGCCGCTAGCAAACCCTTTTTACCGTCCCACAGCGGCATTGGCACAACCGCCATTATGGCAGCATGGAACGGATGGCCGCTCCAATTTGCGCTCGCGCTGCGCGCGCATATGGAATCACGGCGCCCATTCCGTAGAACAGGTGGATCATCCCAGGGTGGCAAAAATAGCTCGTACGTATGCCGGCGTTTGCAAGACGATCGGCATATGCCTTGCCTTCATCGCATAGCGGATCAAACTCCGCGGTGTGGATGCATGCTGGCGGGACCGCGCCGATCTCGCGCGCGCGCAGCGGAGAGACGCGCGGATCCGACGGTTCGACCCCGGGTGGAAGGTAGTACATAAGATCGTGCTCGAGCGTTGCCATATCGACGAGATAGCCATCGCCGTAGGCACGCCGCGATTGTGTCTGGGCGCAAAAGTCCATGATGGGACATAAGAGGAACTGCGCCGCCAGTTCCCACTCTTTGCGCTGCGCGATCATCTGGCATACGACCGCTGCCAGCGTTGCGCCGGCCGAGTCACCGCCTACGATAATTTGCTTAGGATCGATGCCAAACTCGGCGGCATGCGCGCCGATCCAAAGCGTCGCCGCATGGCAGTCGTCGATGGCGGCGGGAAAGCGATGCTCTGGGGCCAGGGGATAGTCCAGGGCAATGACCCGGCAACCGCTGGCGTTGGCGAGGGAGCGACAAACGCCATCGTGCGTATCCAAGCTGCCTGCAACCAGCCCGCCGCCATGAAAAAAAATCAGCGCCGGCAACGGGTCGACAGCGGCACCAATTGGCGTATACACACGAACCGGGCGCT
>DASPWJ010000044.1:0-45019 GCA_035621895.1 Burkholderiaceae bacterium
GAGCAGACCTGGAGGCATACTCAATTGCCCGCCAAGGCGCGTGACCACCTAGACAAATTGATCGATCGCATTCAGGATCTCGAAGAACACATTGCGGTAGAGCCGGATATCGTCGAACGAATCCGCCTCGAGTCGGAGCGCACGCTCCTCATCGCAGAGCGAAGTCGCTTCGAGCGGCAACTTCGCGATCGCCTGCATACTGCCCCATCTTCTCCGCGCCCGCCGACACTAGACGAACTGCGCGCTCGGCTTGCCCCAGATACGGCACTTGTTTCGGTATTGCACTCTGGTGACACCTGGTGGGCTTTGGTGATATTGCGCAATGCGCCAGCTCAATTCATTGACCTTCAAGACCCAGACCTAGGTCTCAACGCCTCGGCGTGGGTTCAACGGCTTCGAGGCGAGGCGGTACGCGCTTGGCCACTTCCAGGTAACCGCGTGAAGCTGGATGTGGTGCGGCCCGAGAATGCGGTAGGACCGTATTTCACGCTCGACCAACTTGCCAAGCGACTAAGCGATCGTCTGCTTTTGCCTCTGAAAGAGGCCGTGGGCAACGCACGGCACCTCGTGATTGTTGGCGACGACGAGTTGGTTGGCGCACCCTTGCAAGCGCTTCCGCTGGGTTCGGGATTTGCGCTGGATCGCTTCGAGATCAGTTACGCCCCGTCCTTGGCGACTTATTTCAGGTGGCAGGTACCGGCTCGCTCCGATGCACATGCCCTGGAGCTACTAGCTATTGGCGCAGTCGACTATCAGCCAATTGCACCACTGGTAACCGACGACGCTATCGCCATCAGTGTCCAAGTTGCCGAAAATCACCCGTTGCCTTTCGCGCGAGCCGAAATTGATGCTATTGCGGCGCTATTTCCCGGCGCGCGCACCACGACGTGGGAGGGATCGCAGGCAAACAAGGAGGCACTGCGGCGCGTCTCAAGGAGTGGGGCACTTCGGCGCTATCGTTACGTGCACATCGCCGCCCACGCCTGGGCGCAGGCAGATCAGCCGGAGAGCTCAGCGATCGTCCTTTCGGGCACCGACGAGGACTTGCCGACGCACCGGGCGCTTACTGCGGCAGAGCTTGCGGGCTTTCAGATGGGCTCCGAGCTCATTGTGCTCTCGGCCTGCGATACAGCAGCAGGACATTTTGAACACGGGCAGGGGTTGCTGGGACTTGCGTATGCGGGCTTGGCGGCGGGTAACCGCGCGGCACTGTTATCGCTGTGGCCCGTCGCCGATGACACCACTGCACGGTTCATGGTCGGCTTGTATGCGAAGCTGCGCCGCGGGGAGACTCCGGCCTTAGCGCTCGCGGCTACCCAGCGAGAATTCCGACACTCAGGCGATCCGACTTTGTCCGACCCTCTGGTGTGGGCTCCGTTTATTCTTTACGGCGGCTACTAGTCCAAGACATCCCGGGCGCGACCGGCGCCTAGATCGGCCGAGTATCGTCTCGCTTTGCTGGCCGTCGCTGCGGGGCCAGCAATACCGAGTGAAGAAGGGGCCAAATTGCTGCTCCTAATGCACTGGAGAGCAAACCGACCCACCAGCCAGGTGATGCACCTCCGACCCACAGCCGCACGGCGGCCGAGGCCAGTTGGGCAATGAGCAATAGTCCAAAGACATAGATCACCTGACTGCCCAGCGGAAACCATAAAATCCTTCGATGCAGCGTAATCGCCCCATACGACAGGAGCGTGTAGGCAAGGGCATGCTCGCCGAACAACGCGCCGTTATGCACGTCCATCAGCAGGCCAAAAGCAAATGCGACACCCATGCCGACCTTGCGCGGCTGCTGCACATTCCAAAACACGAGCGTCACCGCAAAAAAGTCCGGCACCCAGATTGCGCGGCCCCATGGGAGCAGATTCAGTAAGAAGGCCACCACCAACGTTGTCCAGATGAATCCGGGACGCACGGGTCGAAGTACCTGCTCGGGCCGCAAAGGTCGCGAGACGGTCGGCGGCCGCACTTCCGCGATTGCATCTGACGCAAGTCGCGCACTCCCCCACAGCCGATATATCCACTGCTTCACTGACGTGTTCACCGGCGCGCCGCCTTGTTGCCGACCCGCTCACCACGATTGCCGTTCGATACGCTCTCCCGCCCGCTCGTCACCGGCGCAAGCGGGGGCGGCTCTACGATCAGCACGAGCAGCAAGCGGCTCTTGCTCATACCGGCAACCGGCTTCAGTATCACCCGTGCGAACTGGTCCTTCACGTCGCGATCGATGCGTGTGACGACACCGACGGGCATGTCCGAGGGGTACATACCATCCAGACCGGAAGTCACGACGCTGTCGCCGCTTTGGACGTCTGCATTGGAGGGCAAAAAGCGCAACTCGAGCGTCATTGCTTCGGAGCCACCGAAAGCTATCGCTCGCAGCCCGTTGCGGGCGACCTGCACCGGCAGCGACTGCTCCTTATCGGTGAGCAGCGTAACTTCCGCGGTCATAGGAAACACCCGCGTCACCTGGCCCACCACGCCCGTTTCGTCGATCACCGGGCCGCCCGCGCGTATACCATCCTTGCTGCCGCGATCAATAACGATTTTGTGTGAGAAAGGATCACGCGATTCGTACAACGCAGTAACCAGCTGCGATGGCGGATTGATCCGTTCGCGCAGGCCCGCCAGCTTGCGCAACTGCTCATTTTCCAGCTGCAGCTGCCCCGCCAGTTGCGCCCGCTGCGCCTGCTCGACTGCCGCCTTGCGCAGTTGGGAATTTTCCTCATTCAGATCGCCGACGGTCGCAATGTAACCACCGAAGTCGGCCACCACATCGCGTGGCCAAAGCAGCACTCGCTGGAAGGGGTAAAGCAGAATCTCTACCCCATTGCGAATCACGTCCAAGGCGTTGACCTGAGCGTCGATGACGATCAAGAGCGCGGCGGCAAGCGAAAAGAAGGCGAGTCGGGCCCGCGCCGAGACGCCCTGGTTAAAGAGCGGCGGCGGTCCGTACTCCATCGTAGGTCAGCGTAAGGAGGATGGGCATCCGGGGGTCGGCTTACACCATCGTCGCCAGGGACAACGAGCCGAGCCCCTAGCCATTGGCGAACATCGAGCCGAGCTTGTCGATGCGCTCAAGCGCAATTCCGCAGCCCCGCACAACGCACGTCAGAGGATCCTCGGCGACGATCACCGGCAAGCCGGTCTCCTCCATCATCAGGCGATCGATATCGCGCAACAAGGCGCCACCGCCCGTGAGCATCATGCCGCGCTCGGCGATGTCGGCACCAAGCTCCGGAGGTGTCTGCTCCAAAGCGATCTTCACGGCTGAGACGATTTGGTTGAGCGGATCGGTCAGCGCTTCGAGAATCTCGTTGCTCGAGATCGTGAAACTGCGCGGTATGCCTTCGGAGAGGTTGCGCCCCTTGACCTCCATTTCGCGCACCTCGGAGCCCGGGAAGGCCGATCCGATTTCCTTCTTGATCGACTCGGCGGTCGGCTCACCAATCAGCATCCCGTAGTTGCGTCGGATATAGTTGATGATCGCCTCGTCGAATTTATCGCCGCCAACGCGCACGGAACCCTTATAGACCATACCCCCGAGCGAAATCACGCCAACTTCCGTCGTTCCCCCTCCAATGTCCACGACCATCGAACCCGAAGCCTCGGACACTGGCAAACCTGAGCCGAGCGCGGCCGCAATGGGCTCTTCGATCAAGAACACCTGGCTTGCGCCGGCAGCCTCGGCGGACTCCTTGATCGCACGCCGCTCGACCTGCGTCGAT
The DNA here is from genome assembly GCA_035621895.1 of Burkholderiaceae bacterium. Taxonomy (GTDB): domain Bacteria; phylum Pseudomonadota; class Gammaproteobacteria; order Burkholderiales; family Burkholderiaceae_F; genus GJ-E10. The sequence continues at coordinate 3,729 of DASPWJ010000044.1, forward strand.
CCGCAGGGCACGCAGATGATGATGCGCGGATTGGGCGCCAGCAGGCTTGAAGGGTGCACGGCCTTGATAAAGTGTTTGAGCATCTGCTCGGTGACCGTGAAGTTAGCGATCACGCCGTCCTTCATCGGGCGGATGGCCTCGATGTTGCCCGGCACGCGGCCCAGCATCGCTTTGGCTTCCAGCCCCACAGCGCGCACCACTTCTTTAGCGTGTGGTCCGCCCTCGCGAGCGATCGCGACCACTGACGGTTCGTTGAGAACGATTCCCTTGCCTCGGACGTAAATCAGGGTGTTGGCGGTACCCAGGTCGATGGCAAGATCAGTTGAAAAAAAGCTTCGAAAAAAGCCGAACATCGGATCTATAGAGTAAGTTTTGCGGGTCGGGCCGGAGTTGCGTTCTGGCCGGGTGCGCCATAATAGACCATGTCCTTGAAACTAGCCGACATTCATCGCATCGCCCGCCTGGCCCGAATCGAAATCACCGATAACCAGGCCCAGGAGGCGGCAAAGCAGCTCAACGACATTCTGGCCATGATCGAGCAAATTGCGCGCGTCGATACGGCCGGCGTTCTCCCCATGTCGCACCCCCTCGACGGCGTTCAACGAATGCGGGCGGACACGGTCACCGATGTACCCGATCGGCAGCAAAACATGGCCAATGCCCCGGCACAGCGCGATGGCCTTTTTCTCGTGCCACGGGTAGTCGAATGAGGTGCTGCCGGAGGTCGCGGGCGTGAGCGATCTGTCGCACGCTACGCTCAGCGAGCTGGGCGTGATGCTGGGGCGGCGCCAGGTATCTGCAGTCGAGCTGGCGAGCCACTACCTGCGGCGCATCGACCAGCATCGGGACCTAAATGCCTTTCTCGATGTGCGTCCGGAGCAAACGCTCGCGCAGGCGCGTGCCGCAGATGCGCGCCGGGCTGCCGGGGAGAGCGGCGTGCTACTGGGCGTGCCTATAGCGCACAAGGACGTCTTCGTTACGCGGCAGTGGCACACAACGGCCTCGAGCCGGATTTTGGAGGGCTATCAGAGCCCTTTTGACGCCACCGTCGTAGAGGCCCTGGCGCAGGCCGGAATGGTGTGCCTGGGTAAGCTCAATTGCGACGAATTTGCCATGGGGTCGAGTAACGAGAACAGTGCTTATGGAAAGGTGCTCAATCCCTGGGATCGGGAAGCGGTCCCAGGGGGGTCCTCGGGCGGCTCCGCGGCTGCGGTTGCCGCACGGCTCGCACCCGTTGCGACGGCCACCGACACCGGCGGCTCGATCCGCGAGCCCGCGGCCTTCAGCGGGGTCACCGGCACCAAGCCTACCTACGGTCGACCTTCGCGCTGGGGCATGATCGCGTTTGCTTCGAGCCTGGACACTGCCGGTTTGTTGACCGTAAGCGCACAGGACTGCGCCCTGGCATTTAATGCCATGTTGGGCTTTGATCCCAAGGACTCGACGAGCGTGGATCGGCCGCGCGAGGACTACACGCGCCACCTCAATATCGATCTGCGGGGGCTGCGCATTGGCGTGCCAACCGAATTTTTCGCCGCCGGACTGGAGCCAGAGGTCGAGGCCGCAGTGCGCGAGGCGCTTCGCGAATACGTGGCGATGGGAGCACGCATCGTGGATGTAAGCCTGCCCAATGCCGCACTGGGAATTCCGGTCTACTACGTGGTCGCCTCGGCCGAAGCCTCCAGTAACCTGTCACGGTTCGATGGCGTGCGGTACGGCTTTCGCGCGAAGCATTACGAGGACTTGGCCGACATGATGTGCAAGACGCGCGCGCAAGGCTTTGGTGCCGAAGTCAAGCGCCGGGTGCTGGTTGGGACCTACGTGCTCTCGCACGGCTACTACGACGCGTATTTTTTACAAGCATCGCGCGTGCGGCGCATAATCGCCGACGAATTTCAGCGCGCCTTTGGCACCTGCGATGTCATTGCCGGACCGGTAACGAGCGGTGTGGCCTTCGGCTTTGGCGAAAAATCCTCTGACCCTGTCGCAATGTATCTTGCCGATCTATACACCGTGCCTAGCAGCTTGGCCGGCATTCCGGCAATGAGCATTCCCTGCGGCTTCGGACGGCTCGGGCGCCCAGTGGGGCTGCAGCTTATGGCCAACCACTTCGAGGAAGCGCGATTGCTCGGCTTTGCCCACCGCTACCAGTTGGCCACTGACTGGCACAAGCGGGTACCAGGCGGCTACTGAGCCGCATTTTGCCTAGCATGTTTGTCCCGAACGACCGAACCAGAGCGTCCGCCGTGTGGATCCATCATGACTAGCGCCTGGGAGACCGTCGTCGGCTTGGAGACGCACGTACAGCTGCGTACCGCTTCGAAGATCTTCTCGGGGGCCTCAACCGCCTTCGGCGCAGCCGCCAACTCCCAAGCGAGCATCATCGACCTAGCCCTTCCGGGGGTCTTGCCGGTGCTCAACGAGGGAGCGGTTCAGTGCGCGATACGCTTTGGCATCGCCGTGGGCGCCAGCATCGCGCAGCGATCGGTCTTTGCCCGCAAGAATTACTTCTACCCGGACTTGCCCAAGGGCTACCAGATCAGCCAATACGAGATCCCCATCGTGCAAGGCGGTTCGCTAAGTTTTTCGGTCGCACCGCGCAACGGCGAGCCCTATTTAAAGAGCGTGCGTTTGACGCGCGCGCACTTGGAAGAGGACGCCGGAAAATCCCTGCACGAGGATTACCACGGGATGTCGGGCATCGACCTGAACCGAGCGGGCACGCCATTGCTGGAGATCGTCTCGGAGCCGGAAATGCGCTCCAGCGCCGAGGCAGTTGCGTACGCGCGAGCGTTGCATGCACTGGTGGTCTGGCTTGGAATTTGTGATGGAAACATGCAAGAGGGCAGTTTTCGCTGCGATGCCAATGTCTCGGTTCGGCCGGCGGGCGCACAAGCGTTGGGTACGCGTGTGGAAATCAAGAACCTGAACAGCTTCCGATTCTTGCAGCAGGCAATCGAGCACGAGGTGCGGCGGCAAATTGAGCTTATCGAGGACGGAGCGCGCGTCGTGCAGGAAACGCGCCTGTACGACCCCGATCGTGACCAGACGCGTTCCATGCGCTCCAAGGAAGACGCCGCGGATTACCGCTACTTTCCCGACCCCGACTTGCTACCGCTGGCGGTTGCCCCAGAATGGATCGAGCGGGTGCGTGCGCAGCTGCCCGAGCTACCCGGTGCCATGCGAGAGCGTCTGGTGCGCGAGTACGGTTTGCCGCACCAGGACGCTGCTGCGCTAACCGCGAGCCGCGCTTTGGCGCAGTATTTCGAACAAGTCGCGCAGGCGGTATCGGACAAAAAAGCAGCGGCCAACTGGATCATGGGCGAGGTCTGTGCTGCCCTGAACGCGAATAACGTTGAGGTCGAGCAGTGTCCGGTGCCGGCCGCAGAATTGGCAACGCTCATCACACGCGTTGCTGACGGTACGGTCAATCTGAAGACCGCCAAGGACGTCTTTGCCGTGCTCTGGGCGCGCGAAGCGGCCTCCGTCGATGCCGTCATTGAGGCCCGGGGCCTGAAGCAGATTTCGGACCTTGCCACGATTGAGCGCATGGTCGATGAGGTCCTTGCCGCCAACCCCGTGGCGCTAGCGGAGTTTCGCAGTGGCAAGCAAAAGGCCTTTCAGTCGCTGGTTGGACAGGCGATGAAGGCCGCCCGCGGTAAGGCAAACCCGCAGCAGGTCAACGAAGTGCTGCGTCGCAAGCTCGGCGCCTAGCAGCAGGCGCTGGCCAGCCAAAGCGCGCCTCTGGCACGTTTGCAGCTAGGTCTCGCGAAGAGAACGTCGGTAGTGGATCGCCTCGGCCACATGCTGGCTGTCCAGAGCCTCGGTGCCCTCAAGGTCCGCGATCGAGCGGGCGACCTTTAAGACCCGGTGGTATGCACGCGCCGACCATCCCAGCCGCGAACTGGCCGCGTGTAGCAGCTGGCGCACCGCACCCTCGGGTCGACAGATCCGTTCGATCTCAGAGGAGCTCAATTCGTCATTGATCTTGCCTTGGCGCTGCAGCGCCAGTTTGCGCGCGCGCGCCACGCGCTCGGCCATGTAGCGGCTCAACTCGCCGTCAGGCAGGTCCGCGATTTCCTCTGTACTGAGCGCCGCGACTTCGACGCGCAGGTCAATGCGCTCAAGCACCGGTCCGCTAATGCGGTCCTGATAGCGCGACACCATATCGGGCGTGCAGCGGCAAGCGATTGCCGGATGGCCGTGATAGCCACAAGGACACGGATTCATCGCTGCCAGCAGGTGAAAATGCGCCGGGTAGTCCAACTGGCGCGCTGCGCGCGCCACGCTGATGCGCCCCGTCTCGAGCGGTGCGCGTAGCAGCTCCAGGACGCGGCGATCCATCTCGGGCAATTCATCGAGAAAAAGTACGCCGTTGTGCGCAAGGGAAATTTCGCCAGGCGCCGAGTAAACGCCGCCTCCAAGTAGCCCCGTCGCGCTAACGCTGTGGTGGGGTGCACGAAAGACGCGTGTTGCCCAACGCTGTGGCGCAAACTTCCCCACGAGACTTAACACCGCCGCCGATTCCAGGGCCTCTTCGATTTCCATCGGTGGCAAAAGTCCTGGGAAACGTTCCGCAAGCATCGTCTTGCCGCTACTTGGTGGTCCGACTATCAGGACACTGTGCCCGCCGACGGCCGCGATCTCGAGCGCACGTTTAGCGCTTTCTTGGCCCTTGACGTCGAAGTAATCGGGGTACGCAGGTGGCGAGAGCCGCACTTGCGCGAAGTGCTCCGGGATCTGCACTCCTTTGGCGTTGCCCGCAATGAACTCCAGATGCGCGACCACCTGACGCAGACTCTTGGCCGGGTAGATAGCAACTCCGCCAACGAGCGCGGCTTCGTCAGCATTGTCCAGCGGTAGGATGAATCCGCGCGGCTGGCGTTCGCGCGCCCTTTTTGCGATCGCTGCGATCATTGCTAGCGCGCCCAACACGGGCCGCAATTCGCCTGATAACGTCAGCTCGCCGACAAACTCAAATTTCTCGAGTACCTGCGCCGGAATCTGACCGCTTGCAGCAAGAATGCCGATAGCGATGGGAAGGTCAAAACGCGCCGCGTCTTTTGGCAAGTCGACGGGGGCCATATTGACCGTGACCCGGCGCGTCGGAAAATCAAATCGGCTGTTTTGCAGCGCCACGCGAACGCGCTCGCGCGCTTCCCGAACCTCCTCTTCGGGCAGTCCGGCCAGCGCAAAGCCCGGCGGACCGTTGGCCAAATGAACCTCTATGGTTACCTCGGTGGCCAACATGCCCGATAGGGCGCGAGTGTGGACTACGGCAAGAGCCATCAGAAGCAGTGAAGGAAATAAAATGCCACAGGACGCCCGCCTTAAGATCTATCGGACACTTGCGCCAATTTTAGCGATGGCTAATGGTTAGCCCGAAAAGTCGAGCTTTTTTCGTTGCCCGAAGGGCAGGGGGTGGGGAGACAATAACGGACTTGCGCCACGCTCGCCAACGAACCCGCTTTGCCGCCACCTCTTCACCTCGACATGCAAGGCTATAACATCGTACTTTGGATTTCGCTGGCCATGCTACTGCTGTCGCTGCTGGTCTGGGCAGGTCAGCGCCGCGCGGCAGCACGAGCCCGTGCCGAGCGCGCCCGGCGCGAAGCCGAGCGCCCTCAACTGGGCGGCGACTCGTACTTCCTGCCGCCAGCGCCGATCGAGCAGGCAGTGGAGCTGGCCACTCCGGTGGAAATCGAATCGCTGTTGGCCGGAGAGTCCGAAACCGTGGCCGCAGCGGCACGCCGGCAGCTCGAAGAGGCTACCGACATTGCCATAACGGGCGGCCTGCGCGAGCTATCCCTTTCGGTGCCCGGTGCGCCGCGCCCGCCCATGCCAAACCGGCCAACGCAACCGCTGACGCAAACCAACGGGCTGCGCGAGCTATCCCTTTCGGTACCCGGTGCGCCCCGCGCAGCCGCGCGTCCTAGCCAAGCGCGGTCGCCGGCAGGACGCCCGACCGCCGCGGCCGCGACCTCGGCGGCCGTAAAGCCGCTCCCGGCGCACGACAACCAGTTCCGCATCCCGGTGCGCGAGTTAGTACTTGCGTGGTTCGAGGCTCGTGGCTACCGAGCATCGACGGCATTCTCCGATGCCCACCCGATCGAACTCGTTCTGCATCACCGCAAGGACCAAGGTCGATCGTACGCATTTGTCGTTGAAAGTGCATTGGTTACGTCGGCGAGGGCATCGTCGCTACACGCCCAGGCGCGCGCCGCCGGTCTTCCTCGCTTGTTAATCGCGGCCGAATCCGGCACGGAAGAGGATCTGCCCAAACGAGTGCAACGGCTGGGAATCCGTGTCTTTGACGAACGCGGCATTCGCGCGCAGCTTGGCAAAATCGATATCCGCATAGCAGCGAAGATCATCGCCGTTGCGCGCGGTCGCGGCCTCGCAAGGCGCACAGCGGCCGCCGCCGCAGCCGCCCGGGCCAGGCAGCCACCGGGCCCAGGCAATTCGCTAGCCGCGGCGAAGCTCTAGCGCAGCCACTTTGGCTTCCAGCGCGTCGATTTTTTCTCGCGCTTTGGCCAAGACTTCGCGTTGGATCTCGAATTCTTCCCGGGTCACCAGGTCAAGCTTGGCAAACTGCTGGTTCAACAGGGCCTTGAGATTGCGCTGAATGTCGGCAGCGGGACCGGCCGCAAACAGGGCACCCAAACGCTGCTGCAGCTCCTCGATAAAAGAAGGAATTTCCATAGGCGTTCCGTAGTTCACGCACGAGCGGTTCTCACGTGTTCCCGCAGTGTAGTACGGGCAGCAGAACAAACGGCAACTCGCGCGCACCCGCTTGGCCGCTTTGCGCAGCTTCCCCGGTCCGGGCGAACAATGCTGTCGTCAGGTAAATCAAAGGCTACCTCTTGCCTTGGTGGCCAAGAAGGCGGCACCAAATCCGCAGGGCCGAACCCTTGGACTTGGTGCCACGATTTTCTTAAAAGTGCCAGATGATGTCGCCCGAAACGACCACCTCGTTTTGCTTGTTCGGAGCAATGGCTGCGTTGGAATTGCCGTTGAAGGCCAGAGCGTTGAACGCGTGATAAAACGCAATCTCCGGACGCGCCTCCACTTGCGGCGACCACCAGTGCTGCCAGCCTAGGGCAAAGTTCCCGTAGCGCGTTGGGATACCCGTGCGCTGCCCCTGTGAGTCATCGTAGAACTCAGGCCGGATCGAGAAATTGTTCAACGGATCGGGCGAGTAGTTGATATAGGTCACCACGCCGTACGCACCTGCCGTACACGTGAGTTGAGTGGCCTTGGAGCAGTACGCTTCGTTCGGGTTGTTAAAAAGGATGCCCTGCAACGCCGAGAAAGGCGTGCCGCCATCGGTGCCGAATTGCGAGTTGAGCGATTGCACGATCGGGTTATTCAGATTCGGCACGTTCTTCTCGTATTCGTGGTACGTCTCCCAGGAGATATGCCACTTGTCGTTCCACTTGTGGTACGCAGTAAATCCAAACCACTGCAGGTTGTTATAACCCCACTGCCCGGTATTGATCGCGTCGGCGCAGACGTTGATGTCGTCATTGCCGGTTGCCGAGTTCCAGCGGATGCAGCCCGTCCACGAGGGCATGGAACCCGGGTCCACTTTAAACGTAGCTTGAGGGAACAACGGGTTGGGGATCACGACGCCGTTGTAGGTGAAGCTCTGCACGGGGTTGCCCGTCGTGGACCGCATGTGCATGAAGGATGCTTCCGTGCCGGCCGTGACGCCGAGCTGCACGAAGAATTGCTTGGTAAGCGCCAGCGTAGCCTGCAAGCCCGTGTTCGTGTAGTTGTCGAACGCGTAGGTCATCGAGTGCGAGTACATGTAATTGTTCGGCGCAAGCTGTGCTTCGATGTCCGGCAGCGAAATAAAGCGTCCCAGCCGCAGCATCAATCCGTCTTCGACTTGGGGAATAAACAATTCGCCGTAGATCATCGGAAAGTCATAGCCATTGACCCGATTGCGGGTGAGCAGCTGCCAGCTGTCTAAGCCGTAGGATGTCGTGTATCGATAGTTTTCTCCGTACAGCAATGAAAGACGCAAGCCCCAATCGATGTGGTCCTTTTGCACCGTATCGGGGAAGCGGTCCAGATAGAGCACAAACTGGTCCAATTGAAACGTGTTGGGCGTGTACATATACGCAGCCGGAGCATTGCCGCCAGGCTTGACCGTGCTCGAGCTGATGTTGGCGCCGACGTCAGCCCAGCCATAAAGTTGCAGACCCTGGTCGGCCATCCATTTGCCCAAGGCCGTATTTGCCATCGCGACGCCTAGCGGGGTGTCGGCTGAGCCCGTGCGCGTCACTCCTAAGGAAGTCGTGCCGCCGTAGGGCCACTCGGTGAACGGCATCGGGGGAGTAGTCTGGGGTGTTGCGGGCCAGTCGTCGCGTCGCGACGGTGGGGCCTTAGGGTCTACCGGGGCTGCGGGCTGGCCCCATTCGAGCTCGTAGTAATTGACCAGCCGCTCCCAGAAGCCTTGGCCTACGTAGTCTTCGAGGCAGTCGTAGTTGCGGTACGGGTCGCATTTGGCTGTGGGTGCCGCAGTGCTGGCCGCCGGCGCGGTCGCGTCGGCCGCCCTCGCATGGTTTCCTAGAACAACGGCTCCAAGGGCAAGAACCGCCGCAAACAGGATCGCGCGGTACCAAGCGCTGGTCCCGGATTTTGTTTTTGCGACGGCCCCCCATCGGGACGGATAGGGCGCAAAGAATCCCTTACCCACTTTTTCAGCGGTTCTCATTGCAATATTCCCCTCTGTATTAGTTTTGGCGATCGAGTCCCCGGCTTGCGCCGGAGGCGTTCCTTATTAAGCAAATGTCATACCAAGATGCCGCAACGCATCGCTTCGCCCACCATAGATTTGCATGCGAAAAATCATGTCCCCAGCCCTGACAAACTTTTTACGGCGAATTTGGGCCGGGCGGATTCTCCGATGCTTCCCATAAAGCCGGAGCAAAAATTCACACAATTGGTGCAAAAATCCCGTTTTTTATGCAAACTCCTCGAAGCCGTGCAACAAAAAGGGTCAATGCGCAGCGCAAGCTCCAAAATCTTTGGTGGCACGCATGTTGCTCGCTGTAATTGGCCAGCCGGGGTAAAGAGCTGCGGGATTTGCGCTACCCGTCGCGCAGAAAGGAACTAACGGAGTGAGGGCATGAAACTGATAACCGCAATCATCAAACCGTTCAAACTGGACGAGGTGCGCGAAGCCCTCTCTGGTGTGGGCGTCCAGGGCATCACCGTCACCGAGGTCAAGGGCTTTGGTCGGCAAAAGGGCCACACGGAGCTGTACCGCGGCGCCGAGTACGTCGTGGACTTTCTGCCAAAAGTAAAACTTGAAGCGGCGGTGGATGACGCCCTTCTTGATCGGGCCATCGAGGCAATTGAGACGTCGGCACGAACCGGAAAGATCGGGGACGGAAAGATTTTTGTTTTCGACCTAATGCAGGTCGTGCGCATCCGCACGGGAGAGACCGGCAAGGATGCGCTGTGATGATTTTGCATGCGAGGGGAATCACAAAAATGAAGCAGTGGATTGCTTGTGTCGCAGCCGCGGTGTTGGTAGGTATCGGTGGCCTTTTGCCTGTACTCGCCCACGCGCAGGCGCCGGCTGCCGAACAAAAGAAGGAGAGCGTCGCGGCCGAAGCAGCCAAGCCGGCCGAGGCGGCGCCAGCGGCGTCTGCTTCGGCAGCCGCGCCCACGCCAAACAAAGGCGACGTCGCCTGGATGCTAACTTCGACGGCGTTCGTGCTGCTGATGTCGGTGCCCGCTCTGGCGCTGTTTTATGGCGGCCTGGTGCGCAGCAAAAACATGCTCTCCGTGCTCATGCAGGTTTTCGTCGTGTTTTCGCTCATCACGGTGCTCTGGGCCGTGTACGGCTACAGTCTGGCCTTCACGGAGGGCAGCGAAAAGTTCGGGGCCTTCTTTGGTGGGTTTGATCGATTGTTTCTCGCGGGGACCTTCGATCCCAGCACCGGCAACTTCTCCAACGCATCGACCTTCAGCAAGAACACCCCGCTGCCTGAGCTCGTATACGTTGCCTTTCAGGCGACCTTTGCCGCCATCACCTGCTGCCTGATCCTGGGTGCCGTGGTCGAGCGCATCAAGTTTTCCGCGGTGCTCATTGCGATCACCATCTGGTTTACCTTCGGCTACCTGCCGGTTGCCCACATGGTGTGGTTCTTCGAGGGACCGGATGCTTACACGAGTGCTGCCGTTGCCGATTCGGTCAGCGCCAAGGCAGGCCTGATCTGGCAGTGGGGTGCGCTCGATTTTGCCGGTGGCACGGTCGTGCACATCAACTCCGGCGTGGCGGGACTAGTCGCGGCGACCATGCTTGGCAAGCGTATCGGACTGGGCAAGGAGTCGCTTGCCCCGCACAGCCTGACGATGACGATGATCGGTGCGGCACTGCTTTGGTTCGGCTGGTTCGGCTTTAATGCCGGCTCCGCATTGGAGGCCAATGGCACGGCAGCCATGGCTTTCATGAATACCTATCTCGCAACAGCCATGGCGGTACTCTCCTGGACCTTCGCCGAATGGATCATTAAAGGCAAGCCGTCCATGCTGGGCGCTGCTTCGGGTGCCGTAGCCGGGCTAGTAGCCATCACCCCGGCGGCGGGCAATGTCGGTATCCCCGGTGCATTCATGATCGGGCTGATCGTCGGACCGATTTGCCTGTGGGGAGTAACCGGTCTAAAGCGCATGCTCCAGGTGGACGATGCCCTCGATGTTTTTGGCGTGCACGCGCTTGGCGGCGTGACCGGGGCGCTGCTCACGGGTGTGTTCAATTCGCCCAGCCTGGGGGGTCCGGGCTCCGTAAGCGATTGGGTGACGATGAAAACGGGGTATCCGGGCATCATGGATCAGCTCTTGATCCAAGCCAAGGCGGTGGGCCTGACCATCGTCTGGACCGCGGTCGTTGCGTTCATCGCCTTTAAGATCGCCGACCTGATGGTGGGCTTGCGTGTCACGGAAAGCGAAGAGCGCGAGGGCCTCGATACGTCCTACCACGGCGAGTCTGCGTATCACTATTAAGCTGGGGTCGGGACGCCACGCAAGCGATCTTTCTCCAAGGGGTGCTGTCCGAGAGGACGGCGACTGCGGGGTCCGGATACGGACCCCTTTTTTTTGCCGCCTTTTGGCACAGCCAGCGAGCCTTGCAGTTCATCGGCCAGCTCATCGGCCAAGAGCCCTGGCGACAAAGTGTGCACTGGTCGTTTGCGCCTAACTCACCGGCTTGATCGCGATTTGTCGTGCGCCTTTGGCCAGCGCGAAAGAGCCGCTTACCGAGCTGCTGATCACGTCCTCCAGCGAGTAACGGTCAACCGTCGCCATGAAGTTGCGCCGGGCATCGGCAAGCACCGATCGCAGGGCGCATGCAGGAAGCAGCGGGCAGTCCTGGTGGGCCTCGTCGAAGCACTCGACGATGTCAAAGCGCTCTTCCATGTCGCGAACGACAGCGCCGATATTGATCATCTTGGGTGCGCGCGATAGTTGCATTCCGCCGCCCTTGCCGCGGACCGTTTCGATATATCCGGCCGTCGCGAGGCGGTTTACGACTTTCATTAAGTGGTTCTCAGAAATGCGGTAGGCGTCCGCAATCTCCGAGATCGTGCACAGGCGCCCGGGGTGCGCGCCTAAGTATATGAGCACGCGCAAAGAATAGTCAGTAAAGCGAGTCAGTTGCATAGCACAAGTATGTCGATCTTCCCGGCTGGCAACGGGGGCCATTGTGTACCATCCGCGTGAAGATGTCTGTAATAGTTGACAAATTCCGTCGCCCTTGCCTTGACTGCGGCAAATTGTCGCATGTAACATGCATTCAAATTACTTCTTATGGGGAGACGGGGAGATGGAATTTCGTTCGCACAGTACGCGCGGTGCGCAGCTGCTGCGTTGCGCGGCCGCCATTGCCCTGGGCACCTGGTTGATCGGCGCCCATGCGGAGAAGCGAGAGTTTAGCCTGACCATTGACGAAGTCACGATTAACGTGGCGCCCGGGTTTAATGCCAACGTTTTCGCCTTCAACGGCCAGGTTCCAGGGCCGCTGATTCATGTGCGCGAGGGCGACGAAGTTACCGTGCATGTCACCAACAACACCACACTGCCGCACACCATCCATTGGCATGGCGTCAATCAGACCGGCACCTGGATGAGCGACGGTGTGCCGCTGGTGACGCAAAAGCAAATTGAGCCCGGCAGCGAATTTACCTACCACTGGACGGCCGACCGGCCCGGCAGCCTCTGGTATCACTGTCACGTCAACGTCTGGGAGCACGTCGCGATTCGGGGCATGTGGGGACCGTTGATCGTCGATCCCAAGAACCCCAGTGCGCTCGAGAAAAGCGTAACGCGCGACGTCATCATGATGATGAACACTTGGGAGTCACCCTTTGGCGCCACCTACGGCAAAGGCGGCTCTCCGGGCGATGTGGCCGATTATTTTTCGGTCAACGCCAAGTCCTTCCCGCTCTCGCAGCCCATCCGCGTGAAAAAAGGCGAGGTTGTGCGCTTTCGCATGTACGGGGCGGGCGATGAAGTGCACGAGATGCACCTGCACGGTCACGACCAGCTCTTTAGCCACAAGGACGGTTATGCGATGGCCAGTCCCTATTACGTCGACACGGTGCCGGTAGGCCCCGGAGAGCGCTACGACACCATCGTGCAGATGAACAATCCCGGCCGATTCATCTTTCACGACCACGTCGACCGGCATCTGAACATGGGTGGGATGCTGGGTGGGCCGATCACCGTAATCGAGTACGAGGGCGTCGGTCCCAACGACTGGTACGCATGGAATGGAAAGGCCTATGACCCGGACTTCTTTTACAGTGAGTCGATGAAAAAGGGCTACGGGTTGTTCACCAATACGGCCTTCATCGGCACGACCCCCAAACCCGAACGTCACGCACGCCAACAATGATGCTGCGCGCGACGTTATTTGCGGGGCTCTTGCTAACTTCGCTCGGCGCGGCGTTCGCTGCCGACGGGCGCGCCATTTTGCAGCAGCAATGTGCAACTTGCCACAACTTGACCGGCCCGGCGCCCAGCACGCTGGAGCAACTGTGGGCGCGCAAGGCACCGGACCTTTTTTACGCCGGCAACAAGTACCGCGCAGAGTGGCTGCAGGCGTGGCTGCAGGCGCCAAAGCGCATCCGCCCCGCGGGGGAGTTTTACGAGGACCACATCCGCCGTGGCGCCAAGGGAGACGAAATTGATACGGCAAGCCTGACCGAGCATCCCAAGCTCGCCGCAGATGACGCGGCTGCCGTTGCCTCCGAGCTCATGCGCCTGCGTCCCATGGACCGGCTTACCGCAGCCGAGAAGCTCGAGCCCGGCAGCGTATCGCGCACCATGGGCGAGATGGCCTTTGACAAGTTTTTGGGCTGCATGGCCTGCCACGAGATCGAACCAGGTTACGGTGGACTCTCGGGCCCGGAGCTCTACAGCGCGGGTCGGCGCTTGCAGCCCGAATTCATCGCCAGCTACATCCGCGGCCCACAGGCCTGGGATCCGAAGATCTGGATGCCCAACAAGCACGTCTCGGACGCCAACATAGTCAAGCTGGTGCGCTACCTTGTAGTGCTAAGCGAGCAGGACAGCCATGGCAAATAGATCAATGCGGATCGCAACGGCGATGGCTGTGTTTGGCGCATTAGCTGCGCTTAACCCGGCGTCGGCCGCGGATCGCGCCGCCGATAACTACCGCACCTATTGCGTGCAATGCCATGGTGTCGATGGCAACGGCCAAGGCATCAATAAACGCGACATGTCGGTGCAGCCGCGAGATCACACCGATGCCAAAGCCATGTCGGGGCGATCCGATGAGACGATTTTCAAGGTCATAAAGGAAGGCGGCCCGTCGATTGACAAGTCGGTGCTGATGCCGCCTTGGGGCGACACCTTCAGCGACGAGGAAATCCACGAATTGGTCGTGCATTTGCGCAAATTGTGCAAATGCTCGTTCGGCGCGGGGACCTAAGCGTCCCCCAGCAAGTGGCTGGGGTACAGCGCCGCACGGACCCCTGCTGATTGTTTTTTTCAACATTCCGGCACCGTCCGGTCATCCAGGAGAGGAGAAAGTTCATGCAATTGTTCAAGTACACCGCAGTTGCCGCCGCAGCCGCGGCCGCACTGATTTGCGCGCACGGCGCCTCAGCGCGCACCGTGCAAGTGACCATGACCGCCAAGGAGGTCGACTTAGCCATCGACAACAAGGGCACCAAGATGGCCGCCTGGACCTTTGATGGTTCGATCCCCGGCAAGGTCGTGCGCGTCGACCAGGGCGACATCGTCGACTTCACGCTCGTCAATCCGCCAGAGAACAAGAACTCGCACGCGATGGACTTTCACGCGGCGCAGGCGGACGTGCTGGGTGAATTTGCGCCGATCAAACCCGGTGAATCCAAGCACTTCAAGTTCGAGGCCACAACGCCCGGCGTGTTCATGTACCACTGCGGTGCCAGCCCCATGGTTCAGCATATTGCGCGTGGCATGTACGGCGTGATCATCGTCGATCCGAAGGACAAGACCAACTATCCGAAGGCCGACCGCGAATACGTGCTCGTCGAGCAGCAATACTTTCCAGACGTCGAAAACTACGGCGCAATGCTTGAGAACAACGGATGGAAGGGCTCGATGATCAACGGCAAAATCTTGCACTACGATCCGGTGCACGACCCCAATGCGACCCAAGTGCTGGAGGCCAAGCCCGGTGAGCGCGTGCGCATCTATTTTGTCAACGCCAACATCAATATGCCGGCGAACCTGCACCCGATCGGCGGGATCTGGGACCGTGTGTATATCAACGGCAACCCCAAGAACCAGCTCTACGGCATCCAGACCTATAACGTTGCCGTCGCCGAGGGCGACACCTTCGACCTTGTGTCCCCGAAGGATCGGCCGACCAATAACGCGATCGTCGATCACAACATGAGCTCGGCCTTGCGTGGCGCAATCACGGTGATCATGTTCAAGCCCGACGCGGATCCGAAGAAGGGTCACGGCGAGCTGATCGTGCAATAGGCGAGAGTTCTTTTACAACAGTCAACCTTGCGGCGCATCCCGCAGCCCCGGTTGGGTCCCGGGATGCGCCGCAAGGCCCAACCAGACAATTTGCCTCGGAATCACAGGTCATGAAGTTTTTTCTAAAGCGCCCCCGCGGCAAACACCTGCGATCGGCCCTGCTTATTTTCGCCACCGCTTTGCTTGCGGGCGTCGTCGCGGTCGCGGTGCCCAACAAGTGGCTTTCTGCGCGCACCCACCCGGGGCCCAGCGCCGAGGAGCTGGCAGCGATCGAGCAAGGGTACGTGTGCCCGATGCACCCGGAGATCACGTCCGATCACCCCGATAACTGCCCGATCTGCGGCATGGCGTTGGTTAAAGCCAACGGCCAAGGGCACCACCACGAACTGCACGTAGACTCGGCCGCACTGGCGAGCCTGGGCGTGCGCCTGGTTGCCGTCGAGCGCAAGGAGATTGCGCGCGAGGTGCGCAGCTACGGGACAGTCGTACCCGCCGAAGACGTGCAATTTGCTGTCACCAGCAAGTTTGATGGCTGGCTGCGCAAACTCAATGTGCATGCGGTCGGCGAGCACGTGGAACGCGGCCAGGTCCTCTACGAAATCTACTCACCGGATTTGGTCGCAAAGGAGCGCGAGTTCTTTCAGTTTCTCGTCCGTCGCAAGCAAATCTTGCAAAGTGTCGGGGATGTTTCGCAGCAGGAAAACGAATACGTCATGGACCTGCTGCAAGAGTGGCAAAAACAGCGCGAAGACTTGATGCGCCTGGACCTGGACATCGAGACCGTCCAAAAACTGGAACAAGACCGGACCCCGATCGAAGTTATCCAGGTGCACGCGCCGCGCAGCGGCGTCATCACCCAGCTCAATGTGCGCGAAGGCAGCTTCGTCTCGCCGGCCGCGCCGATTCTGACCATTGCCGACCCGTCGACGGTCTGGATCGACGTCGTGCTCGCCGCCGGTGAAGCCGAGCTTGTCGCTGTGGGCGACCCCGTGTCGATCGGCGTGACCGGCACGGAGCCGCTGCAGGCCAAAATCGACTTTCTCAATCCCCTGCTCGATACCGGGCGCGCGCGCGCGCGTATTGCGCTGCATCGACCGGCGGCCGACCTGCATCTCGGTGCGCTGGTAAACGTTACGATCCGCTCTTCGGTTCACACCGCGCGAGTGCTCCCCAGTTCGGCCGTGCTTCGCACCGGCCACGGCGACTTCGTGATGCTCTCGCGCGACGGGGGCGCCTTTTTGCCGGTCGCCGTGCACACGGGTGTGGAAAGTGACGATACGATCGAGATTCGCGGCGGCATTCAAGAAGGAGCACTGGTCGCGTCCAACGCCCAATTCCTTTTGGATCCGTCGGCCTCCTGGAGCGACACGCTAGCGCGTCGATAAGGGGTTTTCTTGGTCGAGCAGGTCATCGCGTGGTCGCTGCGCCACCGCGCGTTTGTATTGCTGTGCGCAGCCGCCATGGCGATCCTAGGAGTCCAGGGCGCGCGCCTGCTCGCGCTCGACGCCATCCCCGACCTGTCCGAGGTGCAGGTCATCGTGCAGACAAGCTACCCCGGCCAGCCACCGCAGGCGGTGGAGGACCAGGTGAGCTACCCGCTGGCCTCCGCGCTGTTGGCTGTGCCGAACGTTTCGGCCGTGCGCGGCTTTTCGATGTTCGGCGAGTCGTATCTGTACCTCATCTTCCGTGACGGCACCGACCCATACTGGGCGCGATCACGCGTGCTCGAGTACCTGACGCAGATCGCCCCGCGGCTACCCGCGGGCGTCACCCCAGCGCTGGGACCCGACGCCTCCGGAGTGGGCTGGGTCTTTGAGTACGCGCTGGTCGATCGGCAGCACCGCTACGAGCCCGATCGCCTGCGCGCCCTGCAAGATTTTTTCCTCAAGCTCGAACTGCAAAGCGTGCCCGGGGTGGCCGAGGTGGCCAGTGTCGGTGGCCAAGCGCGCCAGTTCCAGGTCGAAGCCGACCCCGCGCGCCTGGCAGGCTACGGCGTCGGACTCGAGCGCGTGGTACGCGCGGTGCAAGACAGTAACCTATCGAGCGGGGGCTCGTCCTTGGAAATGGGCCGCGCTGAGTACATGGTGCGTGCGCGCGGCTATCTCGCGAACCTGGATGATTTTCGCAACATTCCGCTGGGTATCGACGCGCACAGCCAGGCCTTGCGCCTGGCAGATGTGGCCCGCGTGCAAATTGGCGCCGAACCCCGGCGAGGGGTTACCGACCTAGATGGACTGGGCGAGGCGCCCGGCGGCATTGTCGTTATGCGCCACGGCGAAAACGCACTAGCGCTTGCCCAGCGCGTGAAGGAACGCTTGGAGCAGCTACGCCGCAGCCTGCCGCCGGGTGTGGAGCTTGTGGTCACCTATGATCGCTCGGGACTGATCCAGGGTGCCGTGGACACGCTAAAGCGCCGTCTGCTCGAGGAGTCAGCCGTAGTCGCGCTGGTCTGCGGCCTTTTTTTGCTGCACCTGCGCTCCTCGCTCGTAATTATCGTGACCTTGCCCTTGGGGATTTTGGCGGCACTCGCCGTCTTGGCCGTGCAGGGCACTAGCGCGAATCTCATGTCGCTCGGAGGCATCGCGATCGCAATTGGCGCCATGGTCGATGCGGCCATCGTCATGGTGGAGAATCTGCACAAGCGTCTGGAGCGGGCACCGCCGGGCGCCGATCACTGGCAGATCGTTGAGCGCAGTGCGGTCGAAGTTGGGCCGGCACTTTTTTTTTCGCTGCTCGTGATCACGGTCTCCTTTCTTCCGGTGTTCGCCCTCACCGGGCAGGAAGGCCGGCTCTTTCATCCACTGGCCAGCACCAAGACTTATGCCATGGCCGCCAGCGCGCTGCTGGCCGTAACGCTCACGCCGGTGCTGATGGGCTACTTTGTGCGCGGCCGCGTCACCCCGGAGCGAACCAATGCGCTGCACCGTCTGCTGCACGGCGCATACCAACGGGCGCTGGTCAGCGCTCTGCGTCACCCGCGCTGGGCCATGAGTATCGCCGCGCTGGGCCTCCTGAGCACGGCTTGGCCGCTTTGGCACCTGGGAAGCGAGTTCATGCCACCGCTATACGAGGACAGCATTCTTTACATGCCATCGACACTACCCTCGGTTTCGATCGACGAGGCCGCACGAATGCTGCAGGTGACCGATCGGCTCATTCGTCAGCTGCCGGAGGTCGATCAGGTCTACGGTAAAGCCGGCCGGGCGCAGACTGCGACCGATCCGGCGCCGCTTTCGATGTTCGAAACCGTGATTTTGCTCAAACCCCAGGATCAATGGCCCGACGGGGAAGGCGTCGAGCAACTAATGGACAAACTCGACCACCAAGTGCAGTTGCCGGGGATCACCAACGGTTGGGGTTACCCAATCCGCACGCGCATCGACATGCTCGCCAGCGGCGTTCGGACGCCGCTGGGCCTGAAGGTGAGCGGGCCCGAACTGCCGCTCGTCGTGTCCTTGGCGCACCAGGCCGAGTCGGCGCTGCGCACCGTGCCGGGGACGCGCGGGGCTTTTGCCGAGCGCATAGCCGGCGGCCGGTACCTCGACATCGACTTGGATCGCGGCCGTGCGGCGCGCTATGGCGTAACGATGGCCGACTTGCAAAACGTCGTTCAGGGCGCTATCGGCGGCGAGAACATTGCCACGGTAATCAGTGGGCGCGAACGCTACTCGGTGAATCTGCGCTATCCGCGGTCCTGGCGCGACTCGGCGCAGTCGATCGCGCAGATCCCGTTTGTTACGAGCTCCGGCCAGACCGTGCACTTGGGCGAGGTGGCGCAGGTCCAGTTGCGCGATGGCGCCACCGAAATCAAGAGCGAAAATGCCCAGCTCATCGACTACGTCTACCTGAACTTGGACACTTCTGACCTGGGAGGCTACGTGGACCGGGCCAACCGGGCACTGGCCCAGATCGAGCTGCCGCCCGGCTATACGATGTCATGGGCCGGCCAGTACGAACAAATGCAGCACGCGCGCGCGCGACTGTCCTGGTTGATTCCGGCGACCATCGTGCTCGCTGCGCTTTTGCTCTTTGGCCACTTTCGAAACTGGGAGCGGGTGGCGCTCGTGCTGCTGTGCCTGCCTTTCTCGCTCATCGGGGGCATTTGGCTGGTCTATGTGCTGCACTATCGGTTGTCGGTCGCGGTTGGGGTCGGTTTTTTGGCATTAACCGGGGTGGCCACAGAATTTGGCGTCGTGATGCTGCTGTACCTGGATCAGGCACGCGCCCAGGCAAGGCGGGAGGGCGCAACACTGGGGCGCTTCGGACAGCTGCGGGCCCTGATTCGCGGCGCATCCACGCGCGTTCGCCCCAAGGCGATGACGGTCGCGGTAATCGTCGGCGGGCTGCTGCCGGTGATGGTCGGCCAGGGCCTTGGCAGCGACGTGATGAAGCCCATTGCCGCACCACTGGTGGGCGGTATGCTGACCGCCCCCCTGCTATCGCTCATCTTGCTGCCGCTTATCTACGACTGGTGGCAGCAAGGGCGCGAGCGCCGGGCCATGGAATAGAATCCACAACGCCAATGCATGGAGCAAGCAATTGTCCACACCGATGCCCAACCTGGCGACAGCTGCCGGCCCGGTCCTGGAGTTCGAGCGCCGCATTCTAGATTGCGTGCCCGAGATCGAGCACTGGTTCCGGCTGCAGTGGCAGGAACACACGCCGCCGTTTTATTGCTCCGTGGATTTGCGCAACGCGGGCTTTAAGCTCGCCCCGGTCGATACCAACCTGTTTCCTGGCGGATTTAACAATCTTTCGGAAGATACGCTGCCTTGCGCCGTGCAGGCCGCGCAGGTTGCGATCGAACACATTTGTCCCGACGCGCAGCGGCTGGTGCTGGTACCCGAACGGCACACGCGCAACGTCCATTACCTGCTGAACGTGGCGCGCATGGTGAGGATTTTGTCCTCCACCGGCCTGCAGGTGCGCATCGGAAGCTTGTCGCAAGAAATCACGGCGCCCACCGCTATTGGCCTGCCAGGGGGCGAAAGTCTGCTCGTGGAGCCGATCGTTCGTAACGGACGGCGCCTTGGGCTGGCGAACTTCGACCCTTGCGTGGTGTTGCTCAACAACGATCTGTCGGCAGGCGTTCCCGAGATCCTGCAAGGACTCGATCCGGCCCAGACGCTGCTGCCCCCGCTACATGCCGGCTGGTGCGTGCGTCGCAAATCCAACCATTTTTCCTGTTACGACGAGGTCGCCGGCGCCTTTGCGCGTTTAGTACAGGTCGATCCCTGGATGATCAATCCGCTATTTGCGCGCTGCGGCGAAGTCGATTTTCGAGATACCGCCAGCAACGAGTGTCTGGTCAGTCAGGTCGACAATTTGCTGGCCGCGATCCGCGAAAAGTATCGGACATACGACATCCGACAAAAACCCTTTGTCATCGTCAAGGCAGATGCCGGCACCTACGGGATGGGAATCATGACGGTTCATGACGCCGCCGAGGTGGCGGCGCTGAACCGCAGGCAGCGTAACAAGATGGCCATCGTCAAGGAGGGACTGAAAGTCTCGGAGGTCATCATCCAAGAGGGTGTACCAAGCTACGAAAAGGTCGAACACGGGGTTGCCGAGCCGGTCGTGTACATGATCGACCGCTACGTCGTGGGTGGCTTTTACCGGGTCCACCCGGAGCGGGGCATCGACGAGAACCTCAATGCGCCCGGCATGCACTTTGTTCCGCTGGCGTTTCATTGCAGCTGCAACCTGCCCGATCAGCGCGCCGCGCCTGGGGCCAGTGCGCTTAATCGCTTTTACATCTACGGCGTCATCGGCCGGCTGGCGCTGCTGGCCGCGGCGCTGGAGCTCGAACGCTTTAACCCGCTCAATGACCTTGCCGCGGCGGGCCTCGCCGCCGCAGGTGCGACGGCGCCGGCGCTCGCCGGTTAGCCCTTGCCTCAAGCCATTTCATGCAAATGCTTGCAAGCAGCAAGGACGGCGAACGCGACATTTTGTTTGTCGTCGATCCGATCGAGCAGCTAAAACCGGCCAAAGACTCCAGCATCGCGATGATGCGCGAGCTGGCACGCCGCGGCAACGCGATCTGGGTCTGCACCCCAAATGGACTTACCTGGGAAAGCGGCAGCGTGCGCGCAGCGGTGCACCAGATCGACCTGCTTTCTGTTTCTACGTCCGGGGGCGCTGTAGGCAGCCCAACGGGAGATGGCGCGTGGTACGTCGCCCGCAGCGCGCTCACGCGCCGTCTGGTCGATTTTCGCGTGGTACTTATGCGTAAGGATCCGCCGTTTGATGCTCAGTACTTGTACGCGACGCATCTTCTCGGCGATGCCGCGCGCGGCGGAGCACGCGTGTTCAACGCTCCGGATGCGCTGCGCGATCACAACGAGAAGCTTGCGATCACGGAGTTCGCGCAGTTCATCCCGCCAACGCTCGTTAGCTGCGACCCAAGTGAAATCCTGGCGTTTCGGCAATCGCAAGGCGAGATCGTCGTCAAACCGCTTGACGCCATGGGTGGACGAGACGTCTTTCGCATTGGCGCGGGCGACCCCAATACCAATGTAATACTCGAGACATCGACCTCGTACGGCACGCGTACGGTGATGGCCCAGCGCTTTATCCCCGAAATCGCACAGGGCGACAAGCGCATCTTGCTGATCGCTGGCGCGCCAGTGCCGTACTCACTGGCGCGCGTGCCCAAACCCGGTGAATCGCGCGGCAATCTGGCCGCCGGGGGAACCGGGCGGGTGCAGCTCTTGTCGGCGCGCGATCGCCAGATCGCCGAGTCGCTCGGGCCGGTCTTGGATCAGCGCGGACTGCTGCTGGTCGGTCTGGACGTCATCGGTGACTATCTGACCGAGATCAATGTAACCAGCCCGACATGCTTCGTGGAAATCCACCAGCAAAGCGGTTTTGACGTTGCCCATGCATTTGTCGATGCGCTCGAGCGGCGCCTGGGAGGCTAAACCACATGGTCGCCATTGTCGTCATCGCCCACCAACCCCTTGCCAGCGCGCTGGTGGCCGCTGCCAAGCACGTGTACAGCCGCGACCCCTGCGCGGCATCGCGCGAGCTCCTGGGATTTGACGTGGCCCCGGATGCCGATGCCAGCGCCTCACTTGCGCAAGCAAAGGCCCTGCTGCAGCAGGTCAACAAAGGACAGGGCGTGCTGGTTTTGACGGACATTCCCGGGGCTACGCCGGGCAACATTGCTTCGCGCCTGGCGCAGGCCGGGCAAGTCGCCGTCATTACGGGGGTCAACATGCCCATGCTCTTGCGATCGCTGTGTTATTGCGAATTGAGCCTGGAAGAGCTCGTTGGCAAGGCCCTTGCGGGTGGCACGGGCGGCATTCAGAACCTGGCGGCGACGGGCGATGCGACGCAAAAGAGTAGTTAGTTGCCTGTCGACTCAAGATGCTCTCCCGTTCCTTTACCATCCGCAATACACTCGGGCTGCATGCGCGACCCTCGGCTCAGATCACCCAGACTGCCTCGCGCTTTCAAAGCGAAGTATTCATTGCCAAAGACGGCCGACGCGTCAACGCCAAGTCGATCATGGGGGTGATGATGCTCGCCGCGGGTTGTGGCTCTGTGGTCACGGTCGAGACCGCGGGCAGCGACGAGGAGCAGGCAATGGCCGCGGTGGGCGCACTGATTGAGAGCGGGTTCGGCGAACAAATCGACTGAATCGGCTTTTGATTGGAAGTTGCGGTCGAAAGTCGACCCAAGGCTGTAGTGCGTCTTGCGGCGACTCGGTGCAGGCGGTGCGACCTGCGCCCTTGGTGGGGAACAATTTGTTGAAGCGGGCGTTACGATGAGCAGACAGCTGATCGGACAGGGGGTAGCGCGCGGGATCGTAATCGGTCGCGCTCACTTGCTCGCGCCCAGCGAGCTTGACATCCGGCAGTACCACATTCAGCGCGGCGATGTGTTGCACGAAGTCGCGCGGTTGAACAATGCATTTTCTCTTGTGCGCGCCGAACTCGAACAGTTGCGCGCACACGTCGCCGAGGATGCTCCGCCGGAGGTCAAGGCGTTTCTTGATTTGCACCGGATGATTTTGGACGACTCGCTGCTTTGCGATGCGCCGCGCGACCTGGTTCGAACGCGTCTGATCAACGCCGAATGGGCGCTGACAATCCAGCTCGAAGAAGTATGCCGGCAGTTCGAGGCCATTGAGGACCCATATTTTCGCAGCCGCTCGCAGGACGTACGTCAAGTTGTCGAACGGGTGTTACGCCGCCTGGCGGGAGGGCGCCCTTCGCCTACAGCGCTGCCACCTAAGCCCAAGGACGGCGAACGCTTGATACTCGTCGCACACGACCTGGCGCCTGCCGATATCTTGCATTTTCGCGAAGACGCGAGCGACACCTTGGCTGGTTTCATTACCGAGCTAGGGGGACCGACCTCGCACACAATGATTCTGGCGCGCAGCCTGGGCTTGCCGGCGATCGTCGGCGTCGCCGAAGCTCGCACGGCAATTGTCGAAGGCGATCTGCTGGTGGTCGACTCCGATGAAGGCCGGGTGCTGGTCCAGCCCGATGAACAGGCGCTGACCGACTATCGTCGCCAAATCCTGACGCAGAGCCAGGCGCGCTCCGAATTGCGCAAGCTGCGCGGTAAGCTCTCCCGCACCAAAGACGGAATCCCGATCGAGTTATCCGCCAACATTGAGATGCCGGAGGACGTGCGCGATGCGCTCGATGCAGGAGCCGATGGTGTGGGCCTGTTTCGCACCGAATTTTTGTTCATGAATCGGGACCAGCTGCCGACAGAAGACGAGCAGTTCGAATCCTATGCCAAGGTGGCCCGGGCGATGAAAGGCAAGCCGGTTGTTGTGCGCACGCTCGACATCGGAGCCGACAAGGTACTGAATTACGCTGCACGCCAAAGCCTGGGGCTGGTCCGTGACGGCGATGGCCCCGGCTTAAAGCCCAACCCGGCGCTTGGGCTGCGGGCGATCCGCTACTGTCTGGCCTACCCGGAACTGTTTTTGACGCAATTGCGCGCGATTTTGCGAGCGTCTAGCCAAGGCACCGTCCGCATCCTTGTGCCAATGCTTGCGCACGTTCACGAGATCGAGCAATCGCTGCAATTCGTCGCGCGTGCCAAGGAACAGCTTAAGGAGCGCCGCCAGAAGTTTGACGCGCGCGTCGCCGTGGGAGGCATGATCGAGGTACCCGCGGCCGCCTTGAACTTGGGTCCGTTCATCGAACGTTTGAAATTTTTGTCGCTGGGCACCAACGACCTCATCCAGTATGCACTGGCGATCGACCGAACCGATGCGGCCGTGGCCTACCTGTATGAACCGCTGCACCCCGCGGTCCTGCAGCTCATCCAACAGACAATTCGCTCTGGTGCGCATGCCGGGCTGCCGGTTTCGGTCTGCGGCGAGATGGCCGGTGACTTAGCCAGCGTGGAGCTGCTTCTGGGGATGGGCTTGCGCCGCTTCTCGATGAATCCCGCTCAGCTTCTGGGCGTCAAACAGCGCCTCTTTGAGCTCGATTCCCGGGTCGCGGCTCGGCTTGCAGCACGCGTTGCACGCCTGCACGACCCTTTGCAGATCCGCGCGGTCCTCGAGCGCGCGCAGCGCACCGATCGGGCTGCCGCCAAGCGAGTTCGAGGCAAATCCACCGCCCTGGCGCACAGTGTCGGCCGTCGTTCCTAAAAGCGCCATGGCTGGCGGCTCCAGCGCTTCGTCCGTGGGCATCGTCACACCGCAGACAATGCACTTTGCCGCGCCGCTTTCGCTTAGCAGCGGTGCGCAGCTGGCCGAATACGACGTGCGCTACGAGACCTACGGGACGCTGAACGCGCGGCGCAGCAACGCCGTTTTGGTGTGCCACGCGCTAAATGCGTCACATCACGTGGCGGGCACGTACACAGATCAGCCCCGTAGCACGGGTTGGTGGGACAACATGGTCGGGCCCGGCAAACCGATCGACACGCGCCGCTTCTTCGTGATCGGGATCAACAACCCGGGCTCGTGTTTCGGATCGACCGGTCCGATGTCGATCAACCCCGCGACAGGCAAACCGTATGGCGCGGCGTTTCCAGTGGTCACCGTCGAAGACTGGGTCAATGTCCAGGCGCGGGTGGCCGATGCGCTGGGCATCGAGCGCCTGGCGGCGGTCGCTGGCGGCTCGCTGGGCGGCATGCAGGCGCTATCTTGGGCGATACAGTATCCGCATCGTATTGCCCACAGTATCGCCATCGCAACAACGCCCAAACTGAGCGCGCAAAATATCGCTTTTAACGACGTAGCCCGCAGCGCAATTCGCAGCGACCCCGACTTTCATGGGGGCGATTACTACGCCCATGGCGCCATTCCCCGGCGAGGCTTGCGCGTGGCGCGCATGATCGGCCACATCACGTATCTGTCGGGCGATGACATGACGGAGCGCTTTGGCCGCAGCCTGCGCACGCAGGACTACGCCTTTGGCTACGGTGCCGAGTTCGAGGTCGAGTCCTACCTGCGCTACCAGGGAGAAAAATTCTCCGAGTATTTCGACGCCAACACTTATTTGCTGATCACCCGCGCGCTCGATTACTTTGATCCGGCACGCGAACACGAAGGAGACCTGGTACGGGCCTTAGCGCCGGCACTTGCGCGCTTCCTGCTGATTTCCTTCACCACCGACTGGCGCTTTGCCCCGGAGCGGGGGCGCGAGATCGTCGCCGCGCTCATTGCCAACGGCCGGGACGTGAGCTACGCCGAGATCGATGCGCCGCACGGCCATGATGCGTTCTTGCTCGATGACCCGCGCTACCACCACGTCGTAGCGGCCTACTTTGACCGAATCGCGGCGGAGCTTGTTTGATGTTACGCCAGGATCTTGCGCAGATTGCCAGCTGGATTGAAGGTAACTCGCGCATCCTCGACCTGGGATGTGGTGACGGCGCCTTGCTCAAGCACCTGCGCGATTCGCGCAATTGTGCCGGTTACGGTATCGAGATCGCGGACGCCTCGGTGCTCGAATGCGTCCGTCGCGAAGTCAACGTAATACAGGCGGACCTCGAATCCGGACTGCGCATGTTTGCCGACGCGATGTTCGACACCGTCGTACTCTCGCAGACGCTGCAAGCCATGCACAAGGTCGAGTACATCTTGCGTGAAATGATTCGAGTCGGGCGTCGTGGCATTGTCAGCTTTCCGAATTTTGGTCACTGGCGCCACGCCGTGTCGCTGCTCGCGGGGCACATGCCGGTCACCCCAGACATTCCGTATCAGTGGTACGACACGCCCAACATCCACTTGTGTACGCCGAAGGATTTTGAGCTGCTTGCGGCACGGCTGGAACTGCGGATTACCGACCGCGCGTTGCTTGCGCGCGGCCAACCGCTCAAATTTGTGCCTAACCTGCGTGCCACCGTCGCGGTCTACCGCTTCGAAAGACTCTGAATCGGTACGTATCGCTGCGTCAACCACAGCAGCACCAGCGCGATGGTCCCGCTTGCGGCGCAGCCGCAAAAGAAGGCGGCATATCCGAAAGTATCGACCGCAATGCCGGAAAATCCGGCGACAAACTTGGGAATGAGCAAGGTCACGGAGGAAAGTAGTGCGTACTGCGTGGCTGAAAATGCGCGATTGGTCAACCCCGAGAGGAACGCGATAAAGACCGTGCCGGCGATTCCCTCTGCAAAATTGTCGGTCGACACTGCCAAAATCAGCAGCGTCAGATCGGGGCCACTTTGCGCTACGGCGGCGTACAGCAAAATGGACGCTGAAGCCGCCAGCGCCGCAGCCCACATCATGCGCGCGATACCCCAGCGCAGCGTCATCGCGCCGCCGACAAAGCCGCCCACAAGCGCCATGAGAACGCCGTAGATCTTGGAAACGGCCGCAACCTGTTCCTTCGTGAACCCAATGTCGTGATAAAACGGGTTGGCCATCACGCCCATGACGATGTTGGCGAAGCGGTAGCTTGACACCAGTGCCAATAGCAAAACGGCGTGCCAGCGGTAGCGCCGAAAAAAGTCGACAAAAGGCTCCAGCAGCGAGGCCTTGGGTACCGGCTGGTTAGCGTCCGGCGGGCCACTTTTGGCCACCGACTCCGGCGACAAAAGCACGGCGAGCATGCCAACAATCATCGACGTCGCCATAACCGTGTACGAAATGGCCCAGGCCTCGTGGCGATAGGCGTCCTCGCCCGCCGCGCGTGCCGCAATCCACAGAGCCCCGGCGCCGGCCCAGATCATGCCCAGGCGATAGCCGGTTTGATATGCCGCGGCCAGTGCCGCCTGGCGATCGAGCGCCGCCGATTCGATCCGATACGCATCCAAGGCGATGTCCTGCGTCGCACCCGCCATCGCGGTAAATAGCGCGCAGGCCGTGAGCAGGGACAGATCGTGCTGGGGATCGAACCGCGCCATCAGCAACAGGCCGATAATGACCGCCGCCTGCGACAGCAATAGCCAAGAGCGTCGCCGACCCATGCGGCGAGTAAGAAAGGGAATCGGCAGGCGGTCGAGCAGCGGCGCCCATACCCACTTGAACGGGTAGACCAGAGCAACCCAGCTCAGAAAGCCTATGGCGGGGCGACTGACGCCGGCTTCTCGCAATCGAAAGGAAAGCGTCCCGTAGATCAGCAACAGGGGAAGTCCGGCGGCAAATCCCAGAACCAGCATGCGCAGAGCCGATGGCTCAAGATACACACGCCAGGCCGAACGCCCCGCGACCGCCTGCTCGGGTGCCGGGATCACAGGCGCCCGGAGTAATCGACAATCAGCGGCGCGTGGTCGCTGAAGCGGTGTTTCTTGTAAATCTGCGCGCGTTGTGCTCGCGCCGAGGCTCCCGGCGTGGCAATCTGGTAATCGATGCGCCACCCGACGTTCTTGTCCCAGGCGCGGCCCCGATTGCTCCACCAGGTGTATTGCTCGGGCCGCTGATCGAGCCGCCGAAAGACGTCCACCCAGCCTTGTTCTTCAAAGACCCGCCCCAACCAAGCACGCTCCTGCGGCAAAAAACCCGAGTTCTTTTGATTGGCACGCCAATTTTTCAGATCAATGGGCTGATGTGCAATATTGACGTCCCCGCAGAAAATCACCTCCCGCCCGCTGTCGCGCAAGCGTGCCAGATGAGGATAGAAAGCGTCCAAAAACCGGTACTTGGCCTCCTGCCGTTCGGGCGAACTCGAGCCGGAAGGAAAGTAGACACTGATTACCGTGACTTGGCCAAATTCGGCCTCAACGTAACGCCCCTCCCGATCGAACTCGGCATCGCCAAAACCGACTTTCACGCTACGCGGGCGCCTTTTGGCGTAGATGGCCGTCCCGCTATACCCTTTGGCCTGGGCGAAGTGAAAATAGGCGTGCCGGGACCGCGGTCGAAGAAGTTCCTCGGGCAAGTCCGTTTCGTGGGCTTTGATCTCCTGCAAGCACAGTAAATCGGGGTCATAGCGCTCGATCCAGGCGATCAGCCCCTTTCTGGCGGCCGCGCGCAGCCCGTTGACATTCAGACTGACGATGCGAAACATGGTAGTTCTAACGATCCCGGTAGGCCAGCATTGCGGTACGCTGCGGCCTGGCACGCTCTTGAGGCTTTTGCCGTAATACCCGCTTGTCCGCGCATGTGAACCAACGATCTACACAATTCATCGAATTTGCCCTGCAAACCGGTGTCCTCGCTTTCGGCGACTTCACGACCAAAAGCGGCCGCCGCACTCCTTATTTCTTCGATGCGGGACGTTTTGATCACGGCGCAAGTTTGCGCCGGTTGGCGCAATTTTATGCGCAGACCATCCTTGCGAACCGTAGCGCCGGCAAATTGCAGTTCGACATGCTCTTTGGGCCTGCGTACAAGGGCATTTTTTTAGCGGCCGCCACGGCGATGGCTTTGTCCGAACTTGACCTCGACGCGCCTTTTTGCTTTAACCGCAAAGAGGCCAAGGACCACGGCGAAGGCGGCGCCCTGGTGGGCGCACCGTTGGCCGGGCGGGTACTGATTATTGATGACGTAATCACGGACGGGGCGGCAAAGCGCGAGTCGGTCGCGCTCATCCGCGCTAGTGGTGCTCAACCCGCGGGGGTCGTTATCATGCTCGACCGCATGGAGCGAACCGGGCCGGACAATGATTTGTCGCAGGAGTCTGCCGTGCAGGTGTTTGAGCGCTCGACGGGCACGCCAGTGATTGCCATCGCCAACCTAGATGACCTACTAAGGTTCCTGCGCTCGGACTCACCGCTGGCCGCAAGCGCGCGCCCGCAACTGGCTGCGCTGGAACAATATCGCAAGCGCTATGGTGCCTGAAGCCTTGTTGGAACAGCGATCAGCCGTACGCATGTCCGGGCCTGCGCCCGCTAGCGACTTGGTCACTAGCGTGCTTCTTGCGCTCGCATTGGCCCTGGGCGCCAGCGCAGTGCGCGCGCAATCCGGTAACACCCCCCGTGCGCAGTTCTCCTATGTGTGCATGACCAAGAGCGGCCACACCATCACGGGGGATCTTCCGCCACCGGAGTGCAAGGATCGGGATGTGCGCGTGCTCTACCCCGATGGCTCGCTCAAGGAGATCATCCCCGCGCCGTTGACGGCGGAGCAGCGCAAAAAGCGCAGGGAAGAGGAAGCAGTGCAGCGCCAGGAAGAAGAAAAGGAGCGCGCGCAGGCGCAAAAGGACCGCTCGCTGCTGGAGACCTACGGCAGCGTCGAGGAGATCGATGGCGCGCGCGATCGGGCCATCGCGGGCCGTCAGGTGCTGATCACGCGTGCGGAGCAGCGCCTCGCGCAATACGCGCGCGAGCGCAAGCGCCTGGACGAAGAGGCCGAGTTTTATGCCAAGCGCGAACTTCCGCCCGATCTGAAGCAGGCTTACGAATCCAATGCCGCGCTGACCAAGCAGCAGGAGAAGACGCGCGCCGACGCGCTGCACGAGATTGAGCAGATCAAAGAGCGCTTCGCTGCCGACCGACAACGATACGTGGACCTCGAGGAACTTGCGGTTAAAGCGGCGGAGGCCCGCGAGCGCAAGGAGCGCGAGGCCGAAGCCCAGCAAACTCGCGAGGAGTAAGCGCCTGGCGTTTACCGCTTGGCCGGCGTCTGGGCTGGTGCCGGCTTTTTCTTCAGCTTATGCGGCCGTGTCTTACCATAGCTGCCGTTGTAAATCTTGCCGCGCCGCGTGCGCGTATCGCCCTTACCCATACTTTCTTCCCCCTACGATAGTAAGCGCCCAAAATGGCAATTTTATGCTGTTGCGACCGCGTGCCGCGGCAGCGGGCGTGGCATTTTGCCCGCAGCTGCTTGTCCAGGCGGGCGGCGCGACAAGGTACGGCTTTTAGGCCACTACAATGAACGATGAACGCACTGAAGGCTCATCCGCCGAAAAATCCGGAGATCGCTGTTGGCGCTGATTACGTTTCGCTCCCGGGCCGCAAGCGCAATCATCATGTACGCGGAGACGGCGCAACGGCTGCTCGACATTATCGGCAAGCCCATGGCTGAGCGTGGGGTGATTACGAGCGATCAAGTCGAGGAGGCCTTGGCTCGGCTGCTAGAGGCCGTCGAGCGGGAAAAGGCCTGCGGCGTTGCCGCGCCGGACAGCGATGCGCCCGCGGGCGAGCACCCGGTGAGCCTGCGCCAGCGCGCGTTTCCCCTGCTCGAAATGCTGCGTGCCGCGCGCAAGCGCCACGTGGACGTGACATGGGGAATCTGAGCCGCGTAGCGGACGGGTCGCCCCGTCTGCCGGGCATTCGCCGCATCGTCGTCGTGGGTCTGGGCGCGCTGCTGATGGTAGCCCTGGCAATCGGCGTATCGCTTTTTGAGCTGCGCCACAACCAGGCGGTGCAGCACCAGTACGAAAACTCGATGGCGCTCACGCGCCTTGCCTTCGACGCCCAGAGCCTGGCCTCACGCATGCGCGCCTTGCAGGCACTCACGCCCCAGGACACATCAGCGCCAAGCCAGGGCGACGCCGCATTTCGCGAGGCGCTTCGTGCCTTGGAAGTGGACACTATCGAGTGGGAGCAACGCATTTCCGACGCCAAACGGCGCGACGTCCCCGACGAGGCCAAACAGCAGTTGGCGCGGCTGCAAACGGCGATCGATGCCATGCGGGACGCTACCCGCTCCGGTGCGGGCGCCGGCGCCCCCTCCGAGCGTGTGTACCTAACAGCCGTCGAAGCCTCGCAGGCGGCCCTATTAAGTTCAATGCGTGGCAGTGTCGATCGCGGCCTGATTGCAGGCTACACGGTTGGCGAAGTCGCCGCTGCGGCAGTGGCGCTCGCAAGTGCGCTTGCCCTGGTGCTGGGCGCGGTGGTGGCGGGGCTGGTGCATCGAGCCCAGCACGAGAGTCGTGCGACCTTAGGCGTCATGGGGCAGCTGTTGCGGACTGATCCGCTCACCGGCATCGGCAACCGCCGCAGCCTTGATGAAAACTTGCCCGTGGAAATGGCTCGGGCCCGGCGCACCAAAACGACGCTGACCGTGGCGATGTTGGACTTGGATTTTTTCAAGCGCTACAACAGCCGGCGCGGCCATGCCGGAGGCGATGCGCTGCTGCGGCAGGCATCACAGTCCTGGCGCAAGCAATTGCGGCCAACCGACACCCTGGTGCGCTACGGCGGAGAGGAATTTACCATCGTGCTTGCCAACTGCGCTGCCGATCAGGCCTGCCAGCTGATCGACCGGCTGCGCCCGGGCGTACCCGACAGCCAGACATTTTCCGCGGGAGTGGCCACCTGGGACCATCAAGAAAGCGCGGAGGATCTGCTGCGGCGCGCCGATCAGGCGCTGCTGATGGCAAAAAAGCAGGGCCGCAATCGCACCATCGTCTCCGGCCGCGAAGAACAAATATCGCTTCCGCTACCAAGCGCATAGCGCGTTCGAATGAACCTGGGAATCGCCTACGCGCTGTGTGCGTATCTGCTTTGGGGACTGCTGCCGATTTACCTGCATCTGCTCGCGTCAGTGCCGACGCCCGAAATACTGGCGCACCGCATTGTCTGGTCGCTCGTGACAGTGGTGATCCTACTGGTTGCGCTGCGGCGCGTGGCATGGATCGGCGCTGCCTTCGCGGCGCCCGCCACCTTGTGGCGCTACGTGCTCACCGCGGCACTGATTTCTGGCAATTGGCTAATTTACATCTGGTCGGTCAACGCGGGCCATGTCGTTGACTCCAGCCTGGGTTACTTCATCAATCCCTTGGTCAATGTGCTGCTGGGCTGGTTGTTGCTGCACGAGCCTCTGCGCTTTGGGCAAAAGCTGCCAATTGCCCTCGCGGCCCTCGGGGTAGCCTGGCTCACTTGGCAGGCCGGTTCACCACCGTGGATCGGTCTGACGCTCGCGCTGAGCTTTTCTCTTTACGCCCTGCTGCGCAAAACTGCAGCACTGGGTGCGCTCGAGGGTTTTAGCGTTGAAGCGGCTGTGCTCACGCCACTGGCGCTAGCCTACCTGCTGTGGACAGCAAGAAGCGGTGGCCTGGGGTTTTCGAGCGCCTCGACGCAGCTGCGTTGGCTTTTGGTCGCCGCCGGACCAGTTACCGCGATTCCGCTGCTGCTCTTTGCTGCCGGGGCCCGCAGAATTTCCTTTTCGCTTTTGGGAATTTTGCAATACCTGGCGCCGACCCTGCAGTGGTTAAGCGGCATCTTCGTGTTTCGCGAGCCCTTCGAGGCTTCCAAGGCGATCGGCTTTGGATTTATCTGGCTAGCGCTGCTCCTGTACGCGATCGAGGGAGTCTGGTTCGGCTGGCAGCGGCAACGGTGTGCCACCTAATTGGACGACGGAATCGGCGGCTGCCGCACCCATGCGCATCGGACCGATCTTGGCGCACGGATCGGCGCGCGACTGAACCGGCGTGCGCAAAGCGATGTCGAAATGCGCCGCTTGTTCGACGGCATGTTCATCATCCTCCAGTAAGCCGATGGAGACCGCTCGTGCGCGATCAAACGCCGATAGGTGACGCATCACTCCGATATCGCGTCGCGCATGACCATTGCCAGTGAGGAGCACGACTCCCCGATCAAAGTAAGGCCTGATCGCCTGCGCCAGCACCGCGTCGCGCGCAATTTGTGCGAGCGCTAGCGCCGGCAGCGCTTCGCGCGGGACGCGCCCGCAATGGCCCTGTTCGATCTCGTGCTCCTGGGCGATCTGCACATCTTGGGGGATCGCATCCAGGCCTAACGCCGCACGTTGTGGTGCATCGAATACGGCGCCGATACCGTCACGTGCAAGGCGCATCGCCTGTGCTCGCGACAGATTGGCCGCCACGATCGGCAAGTCGCGCTCCAGCGCTAGCGCCACGTAGGGCCGATACAGCTCCCAATTCCATCCGCGCCCGCCCGCCGCTTCGATCACCCGCGTGACACGCGCCGCGGTGTCGCCGGGTAGCACGCGCGCGCGATCCAAGTCCTCTTGTCGTTCGCGGTCGAACTGTTCGAAAGCAATCGCCGGTCGCGCCCCGCGCTCAAGCATCCGGCCAAGCGCCTGTGCACGCAGCGCATGCTGCGCGACGTTGTCGTGGACTTCGCCCAGCAGCACGATCGGCTGGCGCATCATCGCCTGGGTCAAGGCATCAACGCTTGCGGGCGCTGGCGCTGCGGGGGGTGCGCTCGCGCATGAGGCCATAGCGCCCAGCATCAGCGGGGCACCGGCGCGACGCAGTGCCGCCAGATGAGTGCTGCCCCTGCCCGGCCGCATCATGCCTGTTCGAGATCGGATAGGTTGGGTGCAAGCCAGCGCGCAAGAACGGCGCTATCTAGGCCCCGGCGCCGTGCCTGATCGTCGAGCTGGTCGCGCCCGATCGGCCCAACCACGAAGTAGCGCGCTTGCGGATGCGCAAAATAAAAGCCGCTGATCGATGAGGCCGGGGTCATGGCAAAGGATTCGGTCAGCCCCATCCCGATGCGTTCGGCATGCAATGCAGCAAGCAGGTCGCGCTTGACGCTGTGCTCCGGACAGGCCGGATAACCGGGCGCCGGTCGAATGCCGCGATATGTCTCATTGAGCAGTTGCTCCGGCTTTAAGTTCTCGTCGGGCACGTAACCCCACAAGTCGCGCCGAACACGCTCGTGCAACATCTCGGCGGCGGCCTCGGCAAGACGATCGGCCAGGGCCTTGAGCAAGATTGCGTCATAGT
The DNA here is from genome assembly GCA_035621895.1 of Burkholderiaceae bacterium. GTDB lineage: Bacteria > Pseudomonadota > Gammaproteobacteria > Burkholderiales > Burkholderiaceae_F > GJ-E10. The sequence continues at coordinate 37,760 of DASPWJ010000044.1, forward strand.
CATCATGTTGCGCCGCGTAGATGGCTTCTCGCGCCTCCAATCCGAGGCCCGCGGTGACGGCGAACATGCCTAAGTAGTCGTCAATACCTGGTGGTCCGACAAAGTCGGCAAGCGCGCGGTTCGGTCGAGCGACACCATCGATCACGGGCTTGCGGGTTTGCTGGCGCAAACCGTACCAGGTGAACAGGCGCTTGTGCCGCGTCGCATCCGTGAAAATTGCGATGTCCTCGCCTTCGGAGTTGGCCGGGTAAAAGCCCACGACCGCGCTGGCCGTCAACCAGCGTTCATTGACGATCCGAGCCAGCATCTTTTGCGCGTCCTCAAAAAGGCGCCGCGCCTGGGTCCCAACAAGGGCATCGTCAAGGATGGCCGGATACGAGCCGGCGAGTTCCCAAGTCTTGAAAAACGGTCCCCAATCGATGTAGCGCGCAATCTGCGCCAGATCCAGTGCCGCCAGTTCGCGCCAGCCGAGAAACTTGGGCTGCGGCGGCTGGTAGCCGTGCCAATCAATGTTGGTCGGGTTGGCACGCGCCTCCGCAAGAGAAATAAGCTCTGGTCCTTTTCGGGACGCATGCTGGCGTCGCACATGCTCGTACTGCGCGCGCTGCTGCGAGACGAACTCGTCTTTTTGTGTGGGCGATAGCAAGGCCTGGCAGACCCCGACCGAGCGGCTGGCGTCGGCCACGTGCAGTACCGGTGCGTCATAGCGCGGCGCGATCTTTACCGCGGTGTGCACGCGCGAGGTGGTAGCGCCGCCGATCAGCAATGGAATCGTGAAGCCCTCGCGCTGCATCTGCGAGGCAACGTGTGCCATCTCCTCCAGCGACGGCGTGATCAGGCCGCTTAGGCCGATCAGGTCGGCCTTTTGTTCACGCGCCGTCTGCAGGATCTTTTCTGCCGGCACCATGACGCCCAGGTTCACGACCTCGTAATTGTTGCATTGGAGAACGACACCGACGATGTTTTTGCCGATGTCATGCACGTCTCCTTTGACCGTGGCCAAGACGATCTTGCCGTTGGCGCGCCCCGCCTCGCCGCTAGCAGCCTTTTGCGCTTCGATGAAGGGCACGAGGTACGCGACGGCCTGTTTCATAACGCGAGCCGATTTGACGACCTGCGGCAAAAACATCTTGCCGCTGCCAAAGAGATCGCCAACGACGTTCATTCCCTCCATCAAGGGCCCTTCGATGACCTCAATGGGCCGCCCACCGCGCCGCTCGATCTGGGCGCGAATCTGTTCGGTGTCCTCGATCACGAACTGTGTCACGCCATGCACCAAAGCGTGCACCAAACGTTTTTCCACCGGTTCGGCACGCCAGGCCAGATCCTCGTCGCGCCGTCGCCCCGCGCCCTTGCGCTGTTCGGCAAGCTGCACCAAGCGCTCGCCGGCGTCGGCGCGTCGATCAAGGACCACGTCCTCGACCAGCTCGCGCAGCTCGGGTTCGATGTCTTCGTACACACCGAGCTGCCCCGCGTTGACGATCCCCATCGACAGGCCGGCGCGAACCGCGTGGTACAAAAAGACCGTGTGAATGGCTTCGCGTACCAGATCGTTGCCGCGAAAGGAAAAGGAGACGTTGGATATGCCTCCGCTGACATGAACGAGGGGAAAGTTGCGGTGAATCCAGCGTGTTGCGTCCAAAAAATCCACCGCGTAATGGTTGTGCTCTTCGATACCCGTGGCAATGGCGAAAATGTTCGGGTCGAAGATGATGTCTTCCGGCGGTACGCCCGCCTGATCAAGCAATAGCCGGTAGCTGCGTTCGATAATCTGCACGCGCCGCTCATAGGTGTCGGCTTGACCATTTTCGTCGAAGGCCATCACTACCATCGCCGCGCCGTAGCGGCGAGCGCGCCGCGCCTGGCGCAAGAATTCCGCCTCCCCTTCCTTAAGCGAGATCGAGTTCACGATGCACTTGCCCTGCACGCATTGCAGGCCCGCCTCGATGACCGGCCACTTGGAGCTGTCGATCATGACCGGGACTCGCGCAACATCGGGTTCGGCAGCGATCAAGTTCAAAAAGCGCCGCATTGCGCCGGCCGAGTCGAGCATCGCCTCGTCCATGTTGACGTCGATGATCTGCGCCCCGTTTTCGACTTGCTGGCGTGCAATGGCCACCGCTTGCTCGAACTGACCCTCTAAGATGAGCCTGGCAAACTGCCGCGAACCCGTCACGTTGGCGCGTTCGCCGACGTTGGCGAAGAGCGAGTCCGGGCCCAGGTTTAGTGCTTCAAGTCCCGAAAGGCGCAGCCGCGGCTCGATGACCGCAACTGGCCGCGGCGCAAGGCCTTGCACCGCAGTAGCGATGGCGCGGATGTGCGCTGGCGTAGTGCCACAACAGCCCCCGACGATGTTAACCAGACCGTCGCGCGCAAATTCCTGTATCAGACGCGATGTGATCTGCGGGGTCTCGTCAAAGCCCGTATCGGACATGGGATTGGGTAAGCCGGCGTTGGGATATACGCACACGAACGTATCGGCCAACCGTGCCAACTCCTCGATATAAGGCCGCATCAAGGCAGCACCCAAGGCGCAATTTAGGCCGATCGCCAATGGGCGGGCATGGCGCATCGAATTCCAGAACGCTTCGACGGTCTGCCCCGACAAAATGCGCCCGGATGCATCCGTCACCGTTCCAGAGATGATCAGTGGCACGCGAGCACCGCGGCGCTCGAATTCCTCTTCGATTGCAAAAACGGCCGCCTTCGCATTCAGCGTGTCGAAGATCGTCTCGATGAGCAGCAGGTCAACGCCCCCGTCCAGAAGGCCGCGCGCCTGCTCTCCATACGCAAAGGCAAGCTCAGCAAAAGTGATATTGCGCGCGCCCGGATCGTTGACGTCGGGAGAAATCGATGCGGTCTTCGGGGTCGGACCCATGGCACCGGCCACGAAGCAGCGCCGCTCCTTGCTCGTAAAGCGCGAGCAAGCGCGCCGAGCCAGGCGCGCCGCCTCGACGTTCATCTCATACGCAAGCTCGGCCAGACCATAGTCCGCTTGGGCGATGCGGGTTGCACCAAAGGTATTGGTTTCGATGAGATCCGACCCCGCCTGAAGGTACTGCTCGTGGATCTGTTCGATAACCTCGGGGCGGGTGAGTTGCAGCAGTTCATTGTTGCCTTTGAGGTCAACGCCGTGCGCGGCAAAGCGCTGCGTGCGATCAACGCCCCGGAAGTCCGCCTCGCTGAGCCGATAGCGCTGGATCATCGTTCCCATCGCCCCATCCAAAATCAGCACGCGACGGGTCAGCAACTCGCGAAGCGCTTGTTCGCTAGTGAGTTCGATGGACATCGGATTTGGCGACGCGCACATGGCTAACGGCTCCGTAATGGGTGCATTGTACGGAGCCATAAACGCGCGCCCGCGGCGGGCCGGGGGGTGAAGCATGCCCGCCAGCGCACCGCGCCGGTAGGCAGCGGCTCTTTAGTGCAGCGTAACCGGTTGGGTCATCAGTCCGGTGTAGCTCGCAAGGAACGCATCAAAATCGTCCGGCGTGGTCTCGTCGGAAATGAGCCGCGCCACATCATCGCGAAATTGCTCGGCGTGCTTGCCATCGAGAAAAATCTCGCGCCGCAGTCCCTTGTCCATGATCTCGAATCCACCCGCCGGATGCTGTCCGTCCTCTCCGAAGTCGGAAAACTGGACGACGCAGTAGTTCGAGCTGTTGTAGACCATGTTCATCGCAAGCGCTTTCCCAAAATCGGCAGCACCCCGGGGCCGCCCCGAAGGACACCGCCTCATGCCCCTTATATCGGTCCGTTACGGCCGATCTCAAGTCCCAGGACAAGTTGGGCCGACGCCCGGATGCACAAGGTTGGATCAAGAACGCCCCCCAATTGGGCCCATCCCCCAACAACCGTCTGGCACTGTCGAGCTTGGGGTTTTGGCTGGCGGCTGGGCGGCGGCCGATGTGCTTTGGGGTCCCGCGGCGAACCCGCACGGGGCCCTATACGGCTTCGGGGTCCCCAATGCTTTTACGGCGTTGAAAAAGAGCCCCCGCGAATCAATTTCTCGTCCGCGGCACAGCCTGCCTCACCCTAGCGTCGCCCCCGGCGGCCATACCGGATCATTAGCCAGCCGCCTAACATGCCCCCCAGATGCGCAAAGTGCGCTACCCCAGCCTGAGTGCCGGTTACGCCTTGAAGTAATTCGATCACCCCGTAGACAGTCACGAAGAGCCAAGCGGGCATGGGGATCGGCGGAAAAATCAAAATCACGGTGCGACGTGGAAACAGCAAGGCAAAGGCAAGTAGTAGTCCGAAAACGCCGCCGGAGGCGCCCACGGTGGGACCCATGGAGCCCGTCACCCAGGTAAACACCAGCTGCGTCAGGCCAGCCGAGAGCACGCAGCTAAAGTAGTACGTCAGAAATCGGCTTCGTCCCCAGACGCGCTCGATGTCGGAGCCGAACATGACCAGGCCCAACATGTTTAAGAAGATGTGCGAAAAGCCCTCGTGAAAGAAGCTGTAGGTGATGAGCTGCCAGGGCAGAAAACCCGTACCGCCGACGGCGTCGGAGCCAATCGGCCAAAGCGCCAGTTCTTGGCTCAGACGTCCGCCTAGATAACTGTCAAGCAAGAACGCGATGACATTGATCCATAGCAGAGCCTGGGTGCCGGGTGGTAGCGGAAACATCGTGGCCTTTGTGCTGGAAGGTCAGTCGTCGACGACCGGGGTCTCGACTCCAAGCAATTTATGGAGCTTGGGCGAAGTTGTCGTGTACTGCACGCGAATCGCTTTGTCGGGAAATACGTAGCGGGCCGCACCAAATGCCGCCAGCGCCGCCTCGTGAAAGCCACACAAAATCAGTTTTTTCTTGCCGGCGTAGATGTTGATATCGCCGACCGCAAATATTCCGGGAATACTCGTCTCGAACGTCTCGGTGCTGGCGACAATCTGCTTGCGTTCCAATTGCAGCCCCCAGTTTGCGATGGGCCCCAGCCGCGGCGACAGGCCGTAGAAGACCAGCAAGGCATCGAGCGAAACGACGCGTGTCGCACCGTCCGCATCCGCCACTTTGAGCGCCGCGAGCCGGCCGTCGATTTCTTCCGAGCCGACAATCTGCCCGATGAGCAGTTGCATCTTTCGCCGGTCACACAATTCGCGCATCTTGGCAACGCTCGCAGGTGCGGCGCGAAATCCTTCGCGTCGATGCACAAGGACGAGGCTGCGAGCCTGGTTCGGCCCTTCTTGAGCAAAATTCAGTGCCCAGTCCAGAGCCGAATCACCACCGCCCGCGATGACCAGATTCTTGCCAGCGAACTGCGCCGGATTCTTGACCCGGTAAAAGAGCTGGCGTCCTTCGAACTTGTCGATGTCCGGCAAGCGAAGCCGGCGGGAGTCAAAAGCGCCAACCCCCGCTGCGATGAATATCGTTCGCGCCAAAAAGCGATTGCCACGTGAGGTCTCCACCAAGAAGCGGCCGTCGTCTTGCCGTTCGACTCGCGTCACGGTCTGTCCCAGATGGAACGTCGCACCAAAGGGCTCGATTTGTTTGAGCAGGCGCTCCGTCAGTTCGCGCCCTGTGCACACTGGCACTGCCGGTATGTCGTAGATAGGCTTGTCGGGATACAGCTCGATGCACTGGCCCCCAATGCGGGGCAGCGAGTCGATCACCTGGGCCTTGATTTCCAGTAGGCCAAGCTCAAAGACCTGGAAAAGCCCCACGGGCCCGGCGCCGATGATTAGCGCGTCGGTCTCGAGGTGGCTTTGCGCCGATTCGCGGGCGTCGTTTTCGCTGGATTCTTGCTGCGTTTGCATGGCCAACGGTCACTTGGTGGTGCTGCGCAGTGAAAAACTGTTCATTGTAAGGCCTCCCCGAGGCATGTGACGGACCAAACCGCGCCTTCGGCCATCGGCAATTGCTCAGCGAGCTGCGGGCGTGCTTTGCACACCGATCCTTGCGAAAAACGCACCGCACGGCACCACCAACGGAAAAAGTCGGGGCCAAAAACAGTCTCGCAGCACGGATCACCAAACTTGGTGACAACATAGGGTTGGACCTATCATTTGGCGCTTTGTCCCGCGGCGCGCCGCGCCGCTGGGAATTTCGCATGAAAGACTAAGGCATGTGTGGAATCGTTGGAGCCGTAGCGCAGCGCGATATCGTTCGGCTGCTGGTGGAAGGATTGCGCCGCCTGGAGTACCGCGGCTACGACTCGTGCGGCATCGCAGTGCATGCCGACAATGCGTTGCAGCGTGTGCGCAGCGTGGCACGCGTGGCGGAGCTCGACGCACAATGCGCAAGGCTCTCGGCTATGACTGGCATTGCGCACACACGGTGGGCAACGCATGGTGCGCCGACGACCACCAATGCCCATCCTCACGTCTCCTACGGCACCGGCGTTCCCGACAGCAAAAGTAGCGCGCACGTTGCGCTGGCGCATAACGGAATCATTGAGAACTACGAATCGCTGCGCAAGGAGCTTCAGGCGGCCGGTTACGTATTTGAAAGCCAGACCGATACCGAAGTCATCGCGCACCTGATCGATCACCTCTATGACGGCGACTTGTTTCGAACGGTTCAAAAGGCGGTCAAGCGCCTGCACGGCGCGTACGCGATCGTCATCTTGCACCATCGGGAGCCCAAGCGCGTGGTTGGCGCGCGCGCCGGCAGCCCCCTCGTTGTCGGCCTGGGCGTAGGGGAAAACTTCCTCGCTTCGGATGCGCTCGCACTGGCCGGAACGACTGATCGGTTCGTTTATCTGGACGATGGCGACGTCGTCGACTTAAAGCTTGAGCAGGTGCATGTTGTCGACGCAAGTGGCCGGCGCGTGGAACGGCCCGAGCGCAAGCTCGTGGCGTTCACCAATGCCGTGGAGTTAGGTCCATACCGTCATTTCATGCAAAAGGAGATCTTTGAGCAGCCCAAGGCGATCGCCGACACGCTCGGGCAGACCAATAGCATCGAGCCTGCACAGTTCGGCGAAGTTGCACCGCAAGTGCTCGCGCGCATCGACAGCGTGCTGATCTTGGCCTGCGGAACGAGCTACTACGCGGGCTGTGTTGCGCGCTACTGGATCGAATCGATTGCGCAGGTGCCCGTAAACGTCGAGATCGCCAGCGAATACCGCTACCGCAAATCGGTTCCCAACCCCAACACGCTTGTCGTAGTGGTGTCGCAGTCCGGGGAGACAGCCGACACGCTGGCCGCGCTCAAGCATGCGGAAGCCCTGGGGATGAAACAAACGCTTGCCGTTTGCAATGTCGCCTCCAGTGCCATGGTGCGCGAAACGGCCCTGACGTTTCTCACGCGGGCCGGCG
>DASPWJ010000045.1:0-7028 GCA_035621895.1 Burkholderiaceae bacterium
CCCGATCCGCCACCTCCACATGCAGCAAGGATCAGAATTGACATCAGTGTCGGGATGTGGGTCCGAACGCGTGTAATCATGTTTCCTCTCCCTCACTGACGAGCACTCGGGCAATTTCGACGGTCACACAACGCGCCGCTAGGCGCTAAAGAACCACTGCCACCCACACGCGTCACCGAATTTCGTTTGTTTGACAACCTTGCCGCCCCGTGGGAGGCCTTACGAGCGTCACGATCCTTGTGTCAGCCGATCACGGTTTGTCTCAGGGGGAATAGGTCGGCAGCTCGATGACGTAGGTATCGACGACGGCGTTCGGATTGGCAGTAACGGAGCTACCCGGGGTCGCCGCACCCCAGTCGCTGGCAAAGAGGATCCGCGTGCCGCTCGGACTCGGGGTTGCGTTGGGCTGGGCCCAGTAGTTCGATATCGTCGCGTTATCCCAATTGCCCGTCGTTCGATCGTGTGCAAGGCGACACATCTCCTTCGTGTCCACGTTTACGAGCATCACCTCTTGGTCTAGGTAGCTCTGTGTCACGTTGATATTTCCTGTCGAAGAAACAACGACCCAGCCGGGAATCCCGGTCGCACGCCCGCTGATGAGCGTGCCGCTGGGCGGATACGGGTCACCCGTGTTCCCGCCGATGATCGTTGTCACCGTATCCGTATCCAGGTTGCCGATGATCAGCGAGCCGTTGTCACCGGGTCCGTCGTACTGGGCAGCAGCAACGACGTCGTTGCCGGCCGCGTTCAACAGCATGTCGCTGTGCTGCGTACCGTCGAGCGCAATAGTGCGAATCACGTTGTCAGTAAGCGGGTTCAGAACTTGCCCCGACGTCGGGGCGGTCTGGCCGTAATACCAAGTGTTGTTTCCCGACGGGGTTGCCTGCGGCACCACGGCTGGAGCTGTGATCGGCGCGCCAAGCGCATTGGTAGAGATCCGATAAGTGAAGCCAACAAAAATCGTGCTGCCCGATGCTGGGTCCGTAACATTGGTCGCGCAGCCCAGCCCAATCAGGTCGTTGTTCTGGCTCATAAAAAACGGGTCCTCACCGCCGCTGACCAAATAAGGTGGCCCCGAGTTTTGATAGTTGCAGGCACTTGCAAGCACGCCATTGCCGGTGACATCGTTGGCAAAGTTATGAATCGCAGTGCCCGTACCAGCCGATATGCTGTAGCTCGTCAGCACCATTGTGTTGGCATCCACGTAGTACAAGATGTCCGGGTTGCTGTGGTCCCAGTAAAACTGCTCGATGTCCGCCGGATTGATCGGCAGCCATTGATTAAATGCGTACGTCTTGCCGTTAAACAATGCCCATCCGGGTCCGGGCGCATTAGCGGGACAAGCCGCCGAGTTGGCCAAATTGCACGTTGCGTACAGCACCAGCCACGACTCGTCGGCGTTCCAAGCGGCAATCGTCGGATACACCGGCACCGCGACGTTCATGTTCCAGTTGTTCTGCGCGTCCGTGATGCGGCGGATCGTCACACCAAAATCCGGATCAGTTACCGCCACTCCCACCGCCGGCTTAGGCAGCGCAGAGTAATTCACCAAGGCCTTGTTATTGGTTATTGGCACATTGGTACAAGGACCCCCAGTGGGTGCGTTGACCGTTTGCGGATTGGCCGTGGCCGAGACTTGCCCTCCAGACGTCGACCCGCCGCCGCCACCACCGCCACCACCGCCACTACCACTGCCACTGGACGATGAACCGCCCGAAGAAGAGCTACCTCCTCCGCAAGACGCCATAATTAGAATCGACAGCAACCCCAGCAGTCGGGTGCGAGCGTGCAACGCCATAACCTCCCTCGTTGGATTTTCGGCCGTGAATTGACGGAATGCGAAGACAAACCGCGATCTGTCTGGTCGGCCGGCCTCTTGCGCCTAACGGTAGTCCTGTGTCTACCAATTTGGGCGATGTGATACCAACAAAATGGTAGCATCCGTATGCTCTAAAAATGTGACGACGCCACCACACTTAGCAGTTCTTGTGCGTTGCAGCGAGACCCCCGCGGCATTGCCCGTCCGGGAAGTCGGTTTGGTAGATCGTTCTTGGTGCCGCCCGTGAATCGCCTCGTGTTCCTGATGTATCACGCCTTGTACGCCGATGAAGGCGAACGCGCGCGGATCGATTCGCCCGACCGCCCCTATGCAATATCTGTTGATACGTTTGAGCAGCATCTGCAGCGTTTGGCCGATGCGGGTATCGGGGTCCTTGACCCGCGTGCGCTACTTGAGCATCCGCCAACACGTGGCGGCGTTGTACTGACCTTCGACGACGGGCACTTGAGCAATTGGCTGCATGCGTATCCGCGGTTAAAGCAGCGGGGCTTGGCGGCAGCGTTCTTCGTCACGCGCGATTTCATCAACGGCCGCGCTGGCTTTTGCCGTTGGCCCCAGCTGCGCGAGATGGCGGATGACGGCATGCTGATAGGCTCTCACGGCTGTAGCCATCGCTTCTTTGACGACATGGACGAGCGTCAGGCCATTCTCGAAATGCGCAAATCGCGCGAAGCGATCGAACAGCATGTCAGCAAGCCGGTAGACCAGATGTCATTTCCTGGTGGCCGCTTTCGTCCGTTGGACATTAATCTTGGAATGAGAGCCGGCTACCGACTGTTCCACAGTTCGCAAATCGGCGCCTTGTCACCACCGGCACTGCGCGCGGGACAGGTTGTTCCGCGCATACCAATTCGGGCTAGCACTACGCAACGCGAATTTGGCGCCTACGCCAACGCTGAGCCCCTTGCCCTGTGGCGCGCTCAGGCGGCGGCCGCCTGCAAGGGCGCGGCCCGCCGTGCACTGGGTAACCGGTTTTATCAGTCACTATATGAAAAGCGCTCCCGCTGAGACCCAGGCGCTCACCGCGGCTGGAAGCGACCTTGCAGCGGGTTGGGCAGGCCCGCAATTGTGGACAACGTTGGGCCTGCTAGCCATACCCGCCGGCTTGGCTGCGCTGGTTGCGCTTTTGGGCCTGGAACTCCCCGTGGCGGTACTGTACGGCGTAGCGTCGGTATTCGGGCTGATCTTGCTGTATCGCTTGCGTTTTGAGAGCGAAACCCTGCTGGCCCTAGCGGTGTGCTACCTGCCCTTGAGCAAAAGTTACGTCGCACCAATCTCGCCCGGCGTAAATGCAACCAACATTTTAGAAGTGCTGCTTCTGCTGGCATGGCTGCTGGAGGGCGCGCGAGGCGCGCGGACGCAAGCAGCACCGCGCACGGACGCGCGACTTGTTGCTCTTTGGGCCGCGCTTTCGTCACTGTCGATGGTCACCGAGACGCTGCGCGTCGGTGGTGACGAGTTTTTCTCGGTGCATGCCGAAAGCGCCAAAGCTTGGTTAGATCAGTTCGTCGTCTTTTTTGCATTCTTGAACCTCATACGCGACGGCAAGATGGCACGCCGCGTGGCGGTGTATGCCATGCTCTCCTCTGTCTTCGTGCTTGCGCTCGGTTTCGTCGAGTGGCTCGATAAGCGCGATATCGACAAAATCGACCACGCCCGATTGCTGGGGCCGCAACTGCAGCCCAACGACCTCGGGGGCTATCTTGCTTATTCGGCTGGTCCGTTTCTTGGTCTGTTGTTTTGCAACTGGACGCGAGTTCGCAGCTGGTGGCTCGCGCCTTATTTTCTGTTGCTGGTGCGGGTTGTCGTGGCGACGTTCTCGCGCGGCGCCTATATTGGCCTTGGAGTCGCTGTCGTGTGTGCCGCTTTTGTGCGTGGGCGCCTGTTTTTCTTCGCCTCTAGCCTCGCGCTCGTTCTGATGGTCTTCCAGTTCCCGTCTTTGGTCCCGGAGTCATTAAGGGAGCGGATGGAGCAAACGACTTCAACGGGGATTCAACAAGATTCACTCGACAGAAGTTCAGAGACACGGCTGCTGCTGTGGAACGCGGCGATCGACATGACGCTTGAGAACCCGATCCTCGGCAAGGGGTTCGGGTCCTTTGCAGCGCTCAAGGGGGCGTACACCGAGATCAATGTCGAGGAAGCGGACAACCACAACATGTTCCTGTACATCTGCTCGCAGATGGGCATACCGGCGCTGATTGCATTCGCACTGGTTATTCTGCGCATGCTGCAGTTGGGTGCGCGGCTGTTTCGTCGCTGTACGGACAATTTTGGGCGCTCGCTCGGACTCGGGGGCGCTGCCATGGCCGCCGCTGTTATCGGCGTCAACATGTTCGGCAGCCGCATGGTGGATATTTGTGTGTCGGCTGAGTTCTGGGTCTACCTTGCTGTGCTGGCCGTCATGTGGCAAGAGGTCCGAGCGCGCAGCTCGGAGCGCGCAAAGTGAGCTCGCACGCCGATCCGCGCCCCCTAGTGGCGCATCTGATCGACGAGTTGCCCGCGCACGGCGCCGAACGACTCATTGTCGACTTGATGCGCCACCGCGACGCGCAGTTTCGTTACGTTGTCGGCTGCCTAATCCGCGGTGGGCCGCTCGAAGAAGAGCTTACGGCTTTGGGCGTACCGGTCGTGATCTTTGGTCGACGGTGGCGCTTTGATCCAACGCTGGTACTGCGCCTGGCCGCGTGGATGCGATCCCGACGGGTATGCGTCGTGCATACGCACCTGTTCACCGCGGATGCTTATGGTCGGGTCGCTGCGCGGCTAGCCGGTGTGCGCGCGATTTTTAGTACCGTGCACAGCGTTATAAACGTCTGGAAGACTCCCGCTCATCGCCTGATCGACCGTACTTTGGCTTGGGGTTCGTATCGCGTGATCGCCTGCACGGAGGAAGTGCGCCAAGCGCTGGTCGAGCGCGACCGCCTTCCGGCGAAAAAGGTGACGACCATCGCCAACGGAATCGACTTGCAGCGCTTCTTGTCGGCATCGGGAGCCGGCGTGCGAGAAGAATTTGGCGTTGCACCGGGTAAAGCGCTGCTGGCAATCGTTGGCCGACTGGAGGCGCCAAAGGGCCATGCGGACCTTTTGGGCGCACTGGCGGCTCTTCGCTCCGGTGGGTGCGCCGATTTTGTCTGCTTGTTTGTTGGAGAGGGTGCGTTGCGCGCCGAGCTAGAAACCGAGGTTACGCGCCGCGCGCTGCAAGACGCCGTGGTCTTCGCCGGACTTCGACGCGACGTGCCCCGCTTGCTTGCCGCCTGTGACCTGGTGCTCATGCCCTCACGTTGGGAGGGTCTGCCGATCGCACTGCTTGAAGCGATGGCTTGCGCCAAGACGGTCGTGGCAACGGCCGTGGGCGGCGTTCCGGACGTCATCGATGACGGCAAAAATGGAGTGCTCGTGCCGCCGCAAGACATGTCGCAGTTCGCCGCGCGCATGCGCGAGCTGCTCAACGAGCCGACCCGCCGAGAAACGCTCGGTGCCCGCGCTCGCTTCGATGTTCTGCGCCGTTTCGATGTTGCGCGCACCGCTGCTGAATACACCGCACTGTATCGCGAGGCGCTGGGCATGCAGCTGCCCGCAAACATGCCTGTTAGCTTGACCGGCCACAATTGAACACACTTCGAAACGTTCTGCGCGTGGGTGCCGCGCTGCCTTGGCTGCCAGGAGCGCTGCTGGCCCACGGCCTGCGGCCCGGTGTTCGCATTTTGATGTACCACCGGGTGCGCGCAACGTCTCAGTTTGACCAGTTGTCGGTTCATCCCGATCGGTTTGAGCGACAAATGGCGCAGCTGCGCGGCTCTGGGCGCGTGCTTTCGCTGGACGAAGCATTAGACACAACACAGCATGGCACGATCAAGGAGCCGGTGTTTGCTGTTACCTTTGACGACGGCTATCTGGACAACCTGCAGGTCGCGCTTCCCATCCTGAAGGCGTACGCGATTCCCGCCGCCATTTTCGTTACCGTCGCGTTTTGCGACCAATCCGTACGGCACGCGCGGTATCAGAGCGAAGATGGTCGGTTGCATCTGGACTGGGACGAGGTGCGCGAACTTGCTGCGCAGCCCGGGATCTTGATCGGATCGCACACGCTCACCCATCCGCATCTGCCGCGACTTTCGGCCATCGACGCCCAACGCGAGATCTCCGAGAGCCGTTTGCGTATCGAAGCGCAAATCGAACACCCGGTCGTACACTTTTGCTACCCATCCGGCGACCTGAGTGGCCGCGAGGCGCGGCTGGTACGCGGTGCCGGTTACCGCAGCGCGGTCACCGTTGCGCCGGGCGTAAACCGCAAGGGAACCGATCCGTACCTTCTGCATCGCACTGAAGTCACGGATCGCGATGTGAGCTGGGCCTTTGCGCTCAAACTCTTCGGTTCATACGATGGCTTGCATACCTTGCTCCACCGCAGAAGGTTGCGGCAGCTTGCGCGCGCCGCAGAACTGATAAGTGCAAACGTTGCACCGGACGGGAGACCCGGATGAGATTGCTGTATCTGATGACGGAACCCTTTGGCATCGGCGGCGTGCAGTCGGATTTGCTTACCCTCAGCGAAGATCTGAGCGCGCGCGGCCACGAAGTGTACGTTGCGACCACCGCGGGAGTGCTATTGGAAGAACTCAAGGGCCGCGGTGCCCGTCATGTCAATATCGACTTTCATTATCACGATGTGGGCGGATTCGTGCGAGCGGCGCGTGCGCTGCGGCGCGTGGTACGCACGGAGCGCATCGAGCTTGTGGCGCCGCAGTCGGTACGATCGACGATTGCCGCCCACACGGCGCTGCGGACCGTACCGTTTGCTTATCGCGTTGCCCAGACTGGACGGCGGGTGCCGATCGTCACGACGGTGCACAACATTCATAACCCGGTGCATTTTCGCTACGGCGGCCATCTGCTGCAGTGGGGTGCCGATTATGTGATCTTCGAGTCGCACTACGAGCGCGATCGCCTTTTGAAAAGTGGGTTGCGTTCCGAAAACTCGCGCGTCATTCATAGCGGCATCGACACCGCGCGCTTCCGACCACTGCCATTGCCCCTCGAGCTCGCACGACGCTATGGCGTCGATCCGCAGCGTAACGTCGTTTTCGGCATCGTTGCGCGGCTCTCGGAGGAGAAAGGCCACTGCTATCTGGTCGAGGCTTTTGCCCAGCTGCATCGCGATCTGCCACAGGCTCGTTTGCTGATC
>DASPWJ010000046.1:0-2844 GCA_035621895.1 Burkholderiaceae bacterium
AAGCTCGGCGTTATCGGGGCGGCGGCGGGGGAAGGTTTTTCAGCGGGTACACTTCGCCCGCAGGCGCCCGTAGCTCAGGGGATAGAGTATTGGCCTCCGAAGCCAAGGGTCGCAGGTTCGATTCCTGCCGGGCGCGCCACAAACATTCGGGTCTGTTCCGATCACATAGGTAACAGATGATTTCGTCCCCTGTGCGAGGATAGTTGCGGTCGCTACATTTCCTTTGAATTGGAAATGGGGAGGGACAACAGGACCAGACCGTCCTCCGAAGCCTTCAAGCAAAGGATGATTTAGCGGCTTACGGGGAAGGACGCAGTCTTCATGCCCTGCCTACGCTTGCGCCCAATCCACCGCGGCTGCCCCGGCGAGCGTGCGCAGTCGCTCTTCATCGGCCGCGAGTTCGGCTGCCCGACCTTCGAAGACAATCCGGCCATCGTCGAGCACAAATGCGACATCGGCGATATTCACGGTGGCGCGCACATTCTGTTCCACTAACAAGATGGACATGCCCTCGTCGCGCAACCGAGTAATTACCTGAAAGACTTCCTGCACGATGCGCGGCGCAAGCCCCTGCGAAGGCTCGTCGAGCAGCAACAGCTTTGGATTGATGAGCAGCGCGCGGGCAATCGCCAGCATTTGCTGCTCGCCCCCGGAGAGCTGGCGTCCCTTGCTTTGACGTCGCTGCGCCAAGCGGGGAAAAAGCTCGAAGATCTTGTGCACGGTCCACGGACCAGAGCGCTGCAAGGGCACTAGCAGATTTTCCTCCACGCTTAAGTTGGCAAACACACGGCGTCCTTCGGGTACAAACCCAACGCCGAGCGAGGCAATCCGAAACGGCGTCCAATCGGTGCACTCCTGCCCAAAGATTCGCACAATGCCGGAACGCGCAGGCGTAAGCCCCATGATGCTGCGCATGGTGGTCGTTTTGCCGGCTCCATTGCGCCCAAGCAAGGCAACCATCTGCCCTTCGGCGACACGCAAGCTGACCGCGTGCAAAATGTGGCTCTTGCCATAAAACGTGTTGAGGTCACGCACCTCCAGGCTGTTCATGCCTGGGCGTCACCAAGATAGGCCTTTTGCACCCGCTCGTCGGCTGCGATCTGCGCCGGAGTGCCTTCAGCCAGCAGCGCGCCTTCGGCCATCACCATAATGCGATCGGCAAGTCGAAACACCACGCGCATGTCATGTTCGACTAGCAATATGGACAGCGAACGCTCCCGATGCAAGCGGCGGATCAGCTCCGTTATGTCATAGGTTTCCTGGTCCCCCATGCCCGCGGTGGGCTCATCTAGGAGCAGCAAGCGCGGGCGCAGCGCAAGCGCCATCAGGATTTCGGTGGTGCGCTGGTCGCCGTGGGAGAGCTCGCCGGCCAAACGCCCGGCCTCATCCGTCAGTTTGCCCAATTCGAGCAGTTCGTCGATCGAGGATTCGATGGCGCGCGAGGCAGCGCGGGCAAGCCAAGGACGCAAGCGCAGACCTGCCGCCACCTCCACCGGGATGCGCAGGTTCTCCCGTAGCGTGAGTTCGGGAAAAATCTCCGTGATTTGGAAGGTGCGCGCAATCCCCATGCTTACGCGCTCGTGGGGTGCGTGAGAGGTGATGTCGAGTCCATCAAATACGACGCGCCCGCTGGTTGGCGCCACAAAGCCGCTCAGCAGGTTAAAGAACGTCGTCTTGCCAGCGCCATTGGCACCGATCAGAGCACGAAGCTCACCGGGTGCGATCGAGACCGACATCTCATGCACCGCCCGCAGATTGCCGAAAAAACACGACACGCGCTCCGCCCGCAAAAGACTCACGATGAGCCTCCACTACGCAGCGCCCCGAGCACGCCGCGGGGGAAAAAGAGCACGACAAGCACGAAGATCAGGCCGACGATCGACATCCAATTCTGGGTGTGGCTGGACATGTAGTCCTGCAGCACGACAAAAACCGCAGCTCCGACCAGGGGGCCCCAGAAGGAACGCATTCCGCCAAGTACCGCCATGATTACGAAATTCCCTGACATGTCCCATCGCAGGGCGCGCGGATCGGTGAAATTGTTCAACAGCGCGTACAGGCTGCCTGCCAGGCTAACAAGTGCGCACGAAATGACGAATGAGAGCCACACATGTCGCTCAATCGCGATACCCAAAAAGCGGGCCCGGCGTTCGTTTTCCCGAATCGCAACCAGCGTGCGGCCAAACGGCGAGCGCAATAACACCGCCATGGCACCCACGGCGAGTGCAAAGCAGCCTAGCGCAAAGTAATAAAAGGCCGTGTCCTGGCTCTGGATGTCCAAGCGCATGCCGGCAAAGTCCAGGGGCTGACGTTGCCAGCCGGTTAGTCCGTCGTCGCCCCCAGTGACCTCGTTCCATCGAAAGGCTAGAAAATAGAACACTTGGCCGAAGGCGATGGTCACCATCGCGAAGTACACGCCGCGCAGGTGCGTGATCAGTGCCCCGATTAACGCCGCGGCCAGGGTGCCCGCGCCGATGCCGATAAGCATGCCCAGGCCCGTGCTCGGCTCCAAGTACTTCAAGGTCATGCCCACACCGTACGCACCCAGACCGAAGTAGGCGGCGTGCCCAAAGGACAGCGTGCCGGTAAATCCCAACAAAAAATTCAGAGCCATCGCCGCCAGCGCCATCACGACGACCCGGCTGGCAAGTTCCGTGTAGCCGCCGACCGCGCCGATCCAGAAAGGCATCGTAAGGAGCACGAGCCATACGAAAGCCCCGATGATCAAGCGGCGATCCTTCACGTAAGCCGTCCTTCCTCACCCAGCAAGCCGCGGGGGCGCAAAAGTAGCACCAGACCCATCATCGCGTAGATGATCGCTTCGCTGGCCGCGGGCAAAAACAC
>DASPWJ010000047.1:0-20559 GCA_035621895.1 Burkholderiaceae bacterium
TGCCGAACACCTGGCGCATTCGCCCCGGGCGTTGTTGGCCAATTTGCACGCAACGCTTCGTCCTGGTGGCACCTTGGTGTTCGAGGTGCCCAATATCGCTTTTTGGCCCAAGCGCTTTGCGTTCTTTGTGCGCGGCCAGACGGTGCTCGCACCCATCGAGGATGTCTATCATTCCGCGATTCCTTTCACGGGCCATCATCGCGAATACACGCTGGACGAGGCACGCTATGTCGTGCGAGAGGCGGGTTTCGAGATCGTCTCGGAACAGACGTTCAACTATGGCTTTGACTCGCACAGCTGGTGGAACCGGGTCAAGTACGCGCCGGCGCTTTTGTGGCCCACGTGGGCCGAATTGATATTGCTCGAATGCCTACGACCCGGGTCTGCGCCGTAACGCGAGTGAACCGCCCCACGATGCCTTGATGCCCATTTTTGGCGCTTTTCAAAAGCGGTTTGCGCACCGCTCGGCCCCCGAACTTGCACGGACGGCGCTGCGCAGGCTTTCCATTACGCTGCGACATCGCTATCTGCGTTGGCACGATTTGCGCCACGGCTCTTTTGCGGACCCGACTGCGGCCGTTCTTCGGGCGTTGACCGGCGAAATCGCGCCTCCGGGCCTTGCGTCCGGGCAGCGTGAGGTGCTCAATGCGTTGACGGAAAATTACCTCGCGCACCGGTTTGACCTTCTCGGCTCCGGATGGGTGGCCGTGCACTACGGTATGCAGGCGCGCGGTCTTGAAGGCAATGTGTTTGATGCGCAGCCGGCTCCCACCATCGATCCGGACGGTATGTGGGTTCGTCAACGCGTGCATCAGGCCAACGCGCAAGCGGCCGCCCGACTCTGGGCGTTGGTGGACGCGGGCTATGTGCCCATCGACTGGCAGATCGATTTTCGCTCCGGATATCGATGGAATGAATCGGTGTGGTCGGGCGACATCGATCCGGCCCGAGCTCCCCGTGGTGCGGATATCAAGTTACCTTGGGAATTGGCGCGCGGCCAGCATCTGCCGCTGCTTGCCCTGCGCTACGCGCTGCGCCCCCGCGACAACGATGCTGGCCAAGGACTGTGGCGCGAATTCCGCAATCAGGTTCTGGATTTTTCGGCGCTTAATCCACCGCGCTTTGGCGTGAACTGGGTTTGCACCATGGACGTGGCCATTCGCGTGGCCAACTGGGTCCTTGCGTATGACTTGTTTTGCGGGGCCGGCGCTCCATTTGACAGTGCTTTTTGCGAGGCGTTTCGGCAAGGCGTCTACGAGCATGCCTGCCATGTGCTCCGTGAGCTCGAGTGGCATGAGCGTTTTCGTGCCAATCACTATTTGGCAGACATTGCGGGTTTGCTGTTTGCTTCGACTCACCTTGACTTCGATCCCCAGGTAGACGTCGGCCTTGCGCTGGCACTGCAGGAGCTCTTTGACGAGTTGTTGCGGCAGTTCGATGAGGACGGGGCGCATTTTGAAGCATCGACCGCATACCACGGACTGTCGGCACAAATCGTGGTCTACGCAACTGCCATGGCTCTTGCAATTCCGCCAGATCGGCTGCAGGCGGTAGCAAAAGTTGCTGGCCGACGCTTTGCCAACGGAGCGCGACTGCGCAGCGGCCCCTCTTTGACGCCGGATGAATCCGGGCGATCGCGCCTGCGCTTGTCACAGAACGTCGCCGCGCGCCTGCAACAGATCGGCCGCTTTTGCTTGGCTATTGCGCGTGAGGATGGCGGTGTGCCGCAAATTGGCGATAACGATAGCGGGCAGCTTTTTAAAATGCCCGGACACTTTGAAATCCACGACGGTTCGCCTCGACAGCGGAGGCTCGATTTGCGGCCGATCGCCGACGCGGTGCGTGCGCTCGGCCTGGATCCAGCAGATCGGGCTAACGGCGTTAACGATGGTGCGGACCCTTGGCTTATCCGCTACCTCGCAGCCGGCACCCGGATCGTGGCGCCGAGAACTTCCCCGCGGCCGATTCGCCGCTTGGGCCATCGAGGCGATCTTGATCGAACGCTGCAGCACATTTGGTCCTTGCCGGATGGCAATCAACGCAAGTATCGATTTGGCGCGCCAAGACCGGGCTTGACTGAGGGTCTGTCTGGACGAGCTTTTGCCGGATTCGGTCTTCTGGTCATCCGGTCCCCACGCTTGTACCTCGCGATACGATGCGGACGCATCAGCGATCAGCTGCACGGTGCGCATGCGCACCAGGACCAACTAGCAATTGAACTGTGGATCGACGGCGCACCGATCATCGCCGATCCGGGTTCCTACGTGTACACCCCCTTGCCGGAGTTGCGCGACCGATACCGAGGAGTCGGTGCGCACTTTGTACCACGCTTGCTCGACACGCCTTTGGAGGGCCTTGGGCCCGGGCTCTTTGTTCTCGACGACGTCACCCACGCGCGCGTACTGTATTTTGGCGAGGACGGTTTTGCCGGGATGCATGTGGGCTTTGGTTCACCCGTCTACCGCGCCTTATTAATTCAAGACGACGCAATTTGCGTGTTCGACGGCTCCGACGGCGGAGTACTGGCGGAGCTATCCGAGCGCAGCGTTCCGTACTCGCCCGGTTACGGGATAATTGATTCGTAATGCTGCCCTCGCGCGTCCTGATTGTGACCTTTTCCTACTGGCCGACCCTAAACGCGCGCGCTTTTCGCTGGACGGCGCTCGCCGAACGTTGGGCGAGCCAGGGCGCTCGGGTCGAGGTGGTAAGTGCATGGTCGCCCGGCTTGGCGCGTCACGAGGTGGTAAACGGCGTTGTGATCCGACGCCCTGGAAGCCGCGCCGTCGAAACTTTGCGAAATTGGCTTACGAATCGGCGTCAAGCGGCAGTCAATTTCGAATCCACGTCGTCCCGATACGAGTCCAAGCTTCGGCAACGCATGCTCTCGGGGCTCCGTCATCTGAACGATCAAATCTGGCGCAAAGTGTTTTGGCCGGACTCCAGTTGCCCGTGGTACTTCAGCGCCTTGCGTGAAGCGCGACGTGCGGCGCAATCCCTGCGACCCGATGTGTTGATTTCTGTGTCGCCCACGTTTACTGCGGTCGCTGTAGCGCGACGTCTGATAGGAGAGCTTCATTCAACCGCACGCTGGTTAATCGATCTCGGCGATCCGTTTTGTTTTTGCGAGGAGGCACCCCAAAACAATTTTCGTCTGTATCGAAGGCTTAATCGAGTATTTGAGCGCGCCTGTTTTCGGCGCGCCACCGCGGTGTCGGTGACCACCGCAGCAACGCGCGCGCGCTACGCGGAGCTGTTCCCCGAATCCGTCGCCAAGATGCACGTAATAGCGCCCTTGTTGTCCTTGCCCGATCTTCCGGTGCCTGAGTCCCCGAAGAGCAATTCCGCGCGCACCATTGTCTACGTGGGAACGCTGTACGGTTCGATCCGGCGCCCGGACTTTCTCCTGGCTTTGTTCGCTCAGTTGCAGCGCGCAATGACGCAAGAATCGCTCGAGCTGCATGTGTACGGCGACGTCCGAGACTGTGCGTCATGCTTCGAACCCTTCCTGCAAGAGAAAGTACCCTCGGTTTTTCTGCACGGGACAGTCGCTCGATCGCAGGCGCTGCAAGCCATGGCGAATGCATCGGTTCTAGTGAATTTGGGCAACGATACGGCCTACCAGCTGCCCAGCAAAATCCTCGAGTACCTCGCCGTGGGGCGCCCCATCCTGAACATCGCCACCCACTCACAAGACAGTTCGACCGCGTTCCTAGCTGATTACCCGCTGGCCGTTTCCCTGCAGGCAAGCCAAGCAGGTCCCACGGCGACCGATGTTGCGAAGGTCGCGCAGCTGCTGCGGCGAAGGCCTGAGCCGGGGGATCGGTCGATTGCCGAACCTTGGCTGGCCCCGAGCCGGATCAATGCGATCGCAGAACAATATGAACGGGCGCTTGGGTTGGCGGCATGAATCGTGCAAAAAGCGTCGTACCCGTCAGCGTGGTCATTCCGTGCTATCGGTGCGCTCCGACGGTTCAGCGCGCGGTTGAGTCGGTGTTGGCGCAGTCAGTTTTGCCGGAACAGGTGATTTTGGTTGACGATGCAAGCGCCGACGGGACGGCGGACCTGCTCGAATGTATTGCCAATCAGTCGGATCCGGCGCGGATCGAAGTGGTGAAGCTACAGACAAACCGCGGCCCTTCCGGAGCCCGCAATGCCGGTTGGCAAATGGCGCGCAGCCGTTTTGTCGCGTTTCTGGATGCCGACGATACCTGGCACCCGAATAAGTTAGAGCGGCAGTTCGCATACATGCACGGCCACCCGGAGATATGGCTGTCCGGTCACGGTCACATCGTTCGTCGCAACGGCCAGAGCTGGGCGCCGATTCCTGAATCCATAGCTTGGCGCCAGATCACATTGGCCTCTTTGCTATTGAAAAACCGCTTTATTACACCTTCGGTGATGATTCGACGCGACCTGCCGCTTCGCTTCGATGAATCACGCCGGTATATGGAGGACCATCTGTTATGGATGCAGGTCGCGGCTGACGGATTGCAGGTGGCAAAAAGCGACGCGCCCTTGGCGGCGGTGCACAAGGCGGGCTTTGGCGAAGCGGGCCTTTCGTCCCATTTGATGGCAATGTCGCGAGCAGATTTATCTAATTATTGGATTTTGCGGCGACAAAGCCGTATTACAACGCTTCAGGCGCTGATCTTGAGCGCGTGGTCGGTAGCGAAATTCGCCCGTCGGATGCTATACGTGTTTTTCATGCGCCTATCGTTGATCGCGGCAGGCCGGCATGCATCTGAGCCGGGAGAGGAACTGCAATGAGTCGCCCGTCTAGGCAACCCGTGCTGTGCGTAGTTGGGGCGCGCCCAAACTACATGAAGATGGCGCCGCTATTGCGCGCAATGGCTGCTGAACCGCAGGCACCTCCAACATTTTTGTGTCACACCGGACAGCATTACGACCCGGCACTTAATCGCGATCTGTTTGTCGACCTGAAGATGCCGGAGCCAAACATCAATCTGGAGGTGGGGTCTGGATCCCAATCGGTGCAGACCGCGGAGATCATGAAGCGCTTTGAACCCGTGGTGGAGCGCATCCGGCCATCGTGCGTGATCGTTGTCGGCGACGTGAATTCGACCCTCGCTTGCAGTCTGGTGGCTGTCAAATTGGGTGTACCAGTGGTACACGTCGAGGCGGGGTTGCGAAGCTATGATCGTTCCATGCCCGAGGAAATCAACCGCGTGCTGACGGATCAGATTTCCGATGTCCTGTATACGTCGGAACGAGGTGCGCACGCAAATCTTTTGCGCGAAGGCATTGCCGAAGAGCGCATCCATTTCGTGGGCAACATCATGATTGATTCTCTGTTGGAGGCCATGAAGTTTGCCGTCGCTCCAAGGGAGACTTTGCGTCGCGAAGGCTGGGGTGCGCTGGCGATCGATAGTACAACCGGCTATGCGCTGGTTACGCTGCACCGCCCCTCCAATGTGGATGACGTCGAGTCTTTGCGGCAGATTGTTTCGATTCTCGATGCGGTGTCCGAGCGCCTGCCGGTTGTTTGGCCGCTGCATCCGCGCACAGCAGCCAATCTGCAGCGCTGTGGACTGGACCAACAATGGATCAATTCACGTGTCGCCCGCCTTGCTCCGGTGGGTTATCTCGAAATGGCTGGCTTGATGAAGCAGGCAAAAGTCGTGGTCACGGATTCCGGGGGCGTGCAGGAGGAGACCACTGCACTTGGGGTACCTTGCTTGACAATGCGGCCAAATACCGAGCGGCCGGTCACCGTCGAGCAGGGTACCAACACCCTAGTTCCGCGCACGCGGGACGCGGTGCTCGACTGCATTGAGGACATCCTCGCGAACGGCGGCAAACGCGGACGCATTCCGGAACTATGGGACGGGCAAACGGCGGTGCGCATTGCTCGGCATCTGACCATTTGGATCACGCAGCGCAACCCCTAGCGCCGCCAAAGGCTTTGGGCGTTTGCGACGATCGTGCTGCTGGCAAATACCAATTCAACCCAGGCCTTGCCGCCGAGCGTCCCGGGCGCAGAAAAAGATGCGTACCGTAACCAGCGCAGATGCAAGTAGCGTTGCGATTGCCGCACCCAACGCACCCCATCGGGGGATCAAGATTGCATGTAACGCAATTGCAATCGCGCTTGCTACCAAAATCAGGCGCAGCAGAAAGTCAAAGCGCTCGAGCTTCATGAGCAAATTCACGTGTGGGCTAAAGGCGAACGACACGATGGAGGAGAGTGCAAGGACCCGAAAAACCGTTACGGATTCGGGATAGCGGCCACGGTCGACAAGCGGCAGCAGCCATTGGGCGGCGAGCGCCAGGATGCCCACTGCGGGCACAAACGCGAGGACGAGTCGGGAATGCTTGCGATACAGTGCTGCGAGTTCCTCGACGCTCGTGGCCCCTTGAATCGCGGGCAGCAAGACCGCATGCACGGCTCCCAGCGCGAGCGACAACAGCGCGTAATAACGCAAAGCGGCACCGTATGCGGCAAGCGAACCCGTCGGCGCCAGCCACCGGAGCATGAACACATCGACCTGGGAAAACAAAGCGACGGCGCCAAAATACGCGACTAACACGCCGTAACGTCCGGCCAAAATCTCGCGTGCGAGCGGATAGTAGGTCCGCAGATCGGCAGTCCGGTGCCATCGCACACGCGTGCCGAGGGCAGCAAGCGAAGCGATGAGCAGTGCGGTGGCCTGGGCGGCGAGTACTGGCGAAGCGCGCAGCGTCTCGCCACCGATGGTCAGCACGGCGGCCACGGCGATGGCTTGCAACAATGCTCGCGCCACTTCGATTCCGGAGTAGCGCGAGAAGCGGTTTTGCTGTTGAAAAAAAGTCTTGGCGAAATCCGACAAAACCATTGCCAAGCCCAGAAACACGACGGCCAAATAAGAGCCGCCAAACAGGTTCGACCAACCCGCGGCGAGTACGGCAACGCAAAGAACAAGGGCCAGTTGCAGACCGAGAAACGATTCGACCCGCTCCGAGAGAGCCAGCTTCTCGTGGCCGACGATATAGATCCGATTGAAGCTCGCCGCTAGGGTCTGGGAAGCGGCGGTGGCGACCGCAATGGCGAAGGTGTACGCGGCATAGGTCGCGGGCTCCAGAAAGCGGATCAACGCGATGGTGACAAACGCCAGCACACCCTTGGCAAAGATGTCCGCCGACAAGACAAACGCGAAGCGTCGCAAGGCCGATGCTCAACCCGGACCGAAGGCGCGCTCATTTAGCAGTCGCCGCAGTCGTGAAACGCCGCCACGCGTAAACGCCCTGCCGGCGCCCTTAGCATCTGGCGCGAGAACGAACATCCAGTCACTTGAGAACTGCGCAGGTAGCTTGTCGGCGATCCGCGCGTTGCATTGATTGAATCGAAGCCAAGTGACTATCTGATCAAAGCCAAATCCACACAGCACCGTCCGGGGTCGATACGTGAGGATGCGAAAACCGCTGCGGGCAATGAGGGCCCGGATGCTGGAAAAAGAAAAGAAATTGACATGAGGGCTCGCCGCCAGCGTCATCTGTTTTTGTGGGGTTGTTGGTGGCGACACCGCGCGTTTGAACGCACGCAGGATCCGGAACAGCCCGCTTGCTCGCAGCATTGCTTCAAATAGAGTGGCAAATTCGAATGGGCCGTAGCCATTAGGAAGGGTCAAAATGAGGCGACCGCTGGGATCGAGCCGAGCGCGCAGGGCGCTAAGGAATTCCTCGGGGAGCTCGACGTGCTCGATGACCTCGGAAGCGATAATCATGTCAATTAGCGCACTGTCACTTGTCATCTGTCGCGCGTTTGCAAACGACAAATTCGAAAGTGATGGACGCGAGCGCGCATATTGAAGACTGGCCTCGTCGCTATCTAGGCCGAAAAAGCGCACGGCGGGGAACCGCTCGGCAAGTGGGCGCGTGAGCAGATCACCTGTACCGCAACCCACGTCGATCACCGTTCGCGGGGAGCTTTGTTCGATCGCTTCGATGCAAAATGCCAGGCGCTTTTTGTTTCCGTACGGATCCTCGGTATCCAAGTTCGGTCACTGCCCGCAGATACGTATTTCCGACATGATGCCAGATTGAACGGCTGCCAGCGGAAAGTTGCAATCCGTCGATATCCGGCGACCCCACGACACGTTTGTCAGCGCCCCGCGGTGACATGCCGCAACTACGCGCGCTGGCGCAGCAGGTGAACTCGTTTTTATCGCAATGTCGGCCTGGCTTCGCGGCTCAGGGTATCGATGAGCCGCTGCGCGGTACCGTCCGCCAAAAGCGTCGTTGCGCGCTCAAAAATTAACGCGACAACAACGCGGCAATCTTCTGTGCGTCGGGTTTGAGCACGACACCGCGCTCCGTGATTAGGGCGCTGACGAGGTCTGCCGGCGTTACGTCGAAGGCCGGGTTTCGCACGGCCACGCCGCTTGGCGCCCACCGTGTTTCGCCAAATCCCAGCACTTCTTCGCTAGGGCGCTCCTCGATGGGTATCCGGGATCCATCAGAGATTTGCTGATCGATGCTCGATAGGGGGCAAGCAACGTAAAAGGGAATGCCGTGTCGTCTGGCAAGAACGGCCAGCATGTAGGAGCCAATCTTGTTTGCCACGTCCCCATTAGCCGCTACCCGGTCGGCACCGACAACGACGGCGTCAATCTCACCGCGACTCATTAAGTGACCGGACATGCCATCGGTAATGAGTGTTACGGCGATGCCCTCTTGCACCAGTTCCCAGGCCGTAAGGCGAGCGCCCTGCAGAAACGGTCGCGTCTCGTTTGCGATTACCGAGATCTGTTTGCCGGATTCGATGGCCGAGCGTACTACGCCAAGCGCCGTACCGTAGCCCGCGGTTGCCAGGGCGCCGGCATTGCAATGCGTCAGCACGCGAGCCCCGTGAGAAAGCAGTTGCGCGCCGTGCGTGCCCAACGCCCGGTTGATTTCAATGTCCTCGGCAAGCACGGCGTGGGCCTCGTCGAGCAGCACTTCTGCGATTGTGCTCATGTCCTGCCCTTGCATCTGCTGCAAGACACCGCGCATTCGTTGCAGTGCCCAGAAGAGATTTACCGCCGTTGGCCGGCTGGCGGCTAGCAGGGCAAACGCCTTCTCCATACCAGCGGCAAAATCTGCACGCGATCCAAAACGCAGCTCCCGTGCGGCCAGCGCGACGCCGTAGGCCGCGGCGCAACCGATAGCCGGGGCACCGCGCACGACCATGGCCCGAATGGCCTGGGCAACATCCTGCGCCGTTGTCGCTTTGCAATACTCCAGCAGCGCAGGTAGTAGACGCTGGTCGAGCAGCTCCAGACGGTCGTCATGCCAACGCAACGTCTGCACGCGCAGCTTGGCTTGCACCGGTTGGGTATCGGGATTCATGCCCGCCGTCAGATCACGCGGTCGTTACCACCATCGACTGGGATCTGTGCGCCAGTCGTCTTGGAAAACGTCACGCCGCACAGCTCAGCGGCCAACTCGGCCACGTCATGGCTTGTTACTTCGACGCCCAACACATTGTTCTTCTTGTAGGCCTGGACTGTCATGCCGTAATGCTGAGCTCGGGAGGCCAGGACCTCAGAAGTCCAAATACCGGTATCGAACACCGCGTTCGGATGTAAGGTGTTGACGCGGATGCCGTCGGCGCCCCATTCGAGCGCCGCAACGCGCGCTAGCTGGTTAAGGGCCGCTTTGGATGCAGAGTAGGCGCCCGCGCCGGGGCCGGGTGCGGGCACATTCTTCGAACCGATGACCACCATTCGCCCGCCTTTTGGTGCGAGCTTCAAAACGCCGTGGGTTTCTCGCATTAGCGCCAAATTCGCGTCGAGGTTCACCTGCATGACGCGCTGCCATTCAGCTGACGATAGAGCTTCAATGCGACAACCGCCGGGGAAAATGCCGGCATTGAGGATCACCATATCCAACCCGCCGTAGGCGTCGATTGCCCGCTCCAGTGCCTGGCACAGTGCCTCCTCGGACGTGAGATCGCAAATAAGCCCAAGGAAGTCGGCGCGCTGGTGCAGATCAACGATTGTCGGCTTGATGTCGAGGCCCACGACGGCAGCGCCGCGCGACAAGAAGGCGTCCACGCAGGCCTTGCCGATACCCGAGGCCGCACCCGTGACCAGGGCGACCTCTCCGGCAAAGGGTGGTGTCTTGCCTGCTCGACGCAACTTTGCCTGTTCGAGGTCCCAATACTCGACGTCAAATAGGTCCTTAGCCGGCAGCGCCACGTAGCCACCCAAAGCCGTGGCGCGAACGATGACGTCGATGGTATGGGAATAAATTTCGGTGGCGATTGCGGCCTCGGTCGCGCTTTTGCCCAACGCGCACACGCCTAGCTGCGGGTCAAGCACGAGGCGAGGCGCGCAGTCGAGCATCGTCTTGCGCTCGCTCGTTTCCTTTTGTTGGGCGGCAAAGTATTTAGCATATGCCTGCGCGTACGCAGACACGTCGCGCCCGAGCATCGGCAAGCGCTTGGTGCGAATGACGTGGTCCGGTGTGGCCGGCCCTTGCTGCGAAATCGTCGCGAGGTCGCTGCGACTGGCAAACCCCAAGCTGCGCGCATCGCAATGGCGGCTCATCACAAGAGGGGCACCGGCCACCTTCGAGATCTGCTGGCGCAACCGTGCAAGTTCCAGCGCAATTCCGCTCGCCGGCGTAGGTGTGCTGGGCCAGGAAATTTCCCACGCCTTGTGCCGCTGCAGGTACGCCTCGGCCATACTGGTGAGCGCAATCATGCGCTCGTAGGATTGCTTGGCGCTATCGCCAAAGGAGAAAATCCCGTGGCAAAGCAGCACCATGCCGATGGTGTCAGGGCCGGCTTCGGCGGCGAAGCGCTGGGCGCACACGCGCGCCAGCGCAAAACCAGGCATCACATACGGGATCACGACCACCTGCTTACCGTAGATCTGCCGAATCCGCTCCTCGCCATTTGCCGTATTGGTGATCGTTACCAGCGCGTCGGCATGGGTGTGGTCGACAAAGCGGTAAGGAAGAATTGCATGCAATAACGCCTCGACTGAAGGCACGGGGGATGCCGCACGCATGCAATTTGTCACGAGCTCGCTGACCATTTGGGGATCGGACAATGCGGGCAACTGCGCGAGTGCGCGCAGGTGCTGCAGGCGCACTGGCGCGAACCCCTCCGCCTCAATGTGTTCCAGGTCCCAGCCGCTGCCTTTGACGTACAGCACTTCGGTATCACGCCCCAGAATGTCGCGCTCGCGAAGCTTCACCGAGGTGTTTCCGCCGCCGTGCAGCACCAGCGTCTTGTCGCGCCCCAGCAGACGCGAGGAATACACGCGCTGGCCTAGGTCGCCGGAAAATCGGCGCGCTTCTTCGTCGCTCCAGAGGCTCTTCACGGGCTCAGGAAAAAAACAATGCCCGTTCTACGCATTCGCACAGCGTGTGCGCAAGAACAATGTGCAGTTCTTGTATTCTGGCCGTGTCGGCGCCCGGAACAATGACGCAATAGTCGGCCAACGCACGCGCGGCACCGCCGTCGTGGCCACAAAACACGATGCTTGATACGCCCATGGAGCGGCATTGTTCCAGGGCCCTGAGGATGTTGGGCGATTTACCCGACGTCGTGATGCCCAAAAAAGCGTCTTTTGCGTTTGCCTTGCCCGCAAGCTGCCGCGAAAAGAGGTGCTCAAAGCCATAGTCGTTGCCGATGGCCGTCAGCGCAGACGTATCGACGGTCAGTGCCTCGGCAGCAAGCGATGGTCGCTCTGCGCCAAGACGGCAGACGAATTCGGCCGCTAAGTGCTGCGCGTCGGCCGCCGAGCCCCCGTTGCCGGCGATGTACAGGCGGCCCCCGAGTCGATAGCGTCGAACGACCTCGTCGGC
This sequence comes from Burkholderiaceae bacterium, assembly GCA_035621895.1. GTDB lineage: Bacteria > Pseudomonadota > Gammaproteobacteria > Burkholderiales > Burkholderiaceae_F > GJ-E10. The sequence continues at coordinate 11,794 of DASPWJ010000047.1, forward strand.
GGCGCGTTCAAATTCCGATAGCTGCGCCGTATCGCGCAGCAGCTCTTGCTTCGCGCTGATCGATGCAGCCAGGTTTTTTTGCAACAAACCGGACAAATTCCCCATCACCGTGCTCTTCCTCGCCTAGCAGCAATGCGTGCGCGGATCAACCGGCATCTTGAACGGTTGCCACGCGCTCAAGAAAATCTCGGTATGCCGAAGCGATCCCTTCTGGAAGTGCAACCTGTGGCGTCCAGCCCAGCGCGCGAATGCGCGATACGTCCAATACCTTGCGCGGCGTGCCGTCGGGCTTTGTCCGGTCATAAACAAATGTACCCCTAAAACCGACCACCTGCGCGATCGTATGTGCCAGTTCGCGAATCGTCAGGTCTGTCCCCGTTCCCACATTGATCATGGGACAAACCGCTGGCTCCGTGAGCAGGGCAAAGCATGCATCGTCGAGGTTGGCCAGGAAGACTAGCGCTCGCGCCAGATCGTCCGCATAGAGAAATTCACGCTTTGGGGTACCACTTCCCCATATCATGACCCGCTCCTCTCCCGCGCTCATAGCTTCGTGCACTTTGCGAATGAGAGCGGGTAGCACATGCGAGCTTTGCAGATCGTAGTTATCGCCCAAACCGTAAAGATTGGTTGGCATCGCAGCGAGAAATCGCGTCCCGTACTGGCGGTTGTACGACCAGCAGCACTCGATACCGGCGATCTTAGCCAGAGCGTAGGGTCGGTTGGTCGCTTCCAGCGGTCCGGTCAGAAGATATTCCTCGCGCATGGGCTGCGGGCAATCACGCGGGTAGATGCACGAAGAACCAAGGAAGATCAGCCGCCGTACGCCTGCGGCGTGGGCGGCCTCAATGACGTTTGTCTCCATTCGTACGTTGCGCACGAGAAAATCGACCGGATAGCTGAAGTTGGCAGCAATGCCACCGACTCGGCCGGCGGCCATAAATACCACCTCAGGGCGCTCGCGCTCAAAAAAGCGCTGCGTCGCGAACGTGTTTTCCAGATCGAGCTCGATGCGAGTCCGAACCAGCACGTTACGGTACCCCCGAGCCACCAGCTCGCGAACGATGGCACTGCCCGCCAGTCCGCCATGCCCCGCTACGTAAATTCGTGTTGCGTGATCCATGTTCGCTTTTCGCGGGCTCCGGCTACTGGAAACGTTTCATTTTAGTCGCCCCTTATGTCCGCCCTGTTTTACCCGACGGCGGCGGCAACCGGCGCGAAATACCCGGCCGGGGTGCCCGGCCTTACCGCTATCATTTGTCCGAGGGCTGGGGAAAAGCAAGCGTGCCGCAGGCTGACCAAAGCCGAACGGTTCATCTTACTTGCCTAAATTCTGATTGGAATCGCAATGAGTTCGCCTCTTGTGCCCGTCATCTTGTCTGGTGGTGCCGGCACGCGCCTTTGGCCCGTGTCGCGCGAAGCCTTGCCCAAGCCTTTTATGAGGCTTGCCGATGGCCGAAGTCTGCTGCATCGTACGCTCACGCGCGTTGAGCATCTCCTACCCGAAAGCGCCTGGATCGTTACGAACCGCGATTACTATTTTCTATCGCGCGATGAGCTAGAAGATTGCGCGCTGGCGCGAGCGGGCAAAGTGCACTACTTGCTCGAGCCAACCGCGCGCAACACCGCGCCGGCAATTGCGCTGGCGTGCTTGGCTGTGGCGCAGACCCACGGTGAGGACGCGCTGATGCTGGTTTTGCCCGCGGACCATCTGATTGACGACGAGGCAGAATTTGCCGCTTGCGTGGAGCGCGCCAAGGCGCTTGCCGCAGAACAGGCTCGTTTGGTGACTTTCGGAATCACCGCAAAGAGCCCGGAGACTGCCTATGGGTATATCGAATCTGGCACGGCACTCGCGCACGGAGGTTTTGCGGTGCGTCGCTTTGTCGAGAAACCCAGTGCGCAGCGCGCGCGCGAATTTCTTGCGGCCGGCAATTACTCGTGGAATTCGGGGATGTTTTGCTTTCGCGTGCGGGACATGCTGGGTGCTCTCGATGAGGTGGCACCGGCCCTAGGGGCAGGGGCTCGGGGGGCTTGGGCCCAATCGCGCGCGCACGCCGTAGGCAAGGATGCGATTGAACTCGACCGCACATCGTTTTCCGCGCTGGAGAGCATCTCCATCGACTACGCGGTATTTGAAAAGGCCAAGAGCGTCGCAGTGGTCCCAGGCGACTTCGGTTGGAGTGATGTTGGAGCTTGGCCGGAGATCGCGGGGCAATTTCCCGCGGATGCAAAGCAAAACCGCGCTTGCGGCCCTGCGCTTTTTATCGACAGTACGGGCTGCTTCGTGCACTCGGACGGCCGTGTTGTGGCGGCCCTGGGACTTAAGGACGTAGTGATCGTTGACACACCGGACGCGTTGCTCGTCATGCCCAAGGAGCGCGCACAAGACGTCAAAAAGGTTGTTGAGGCATTGCGCGCCAGCGGCGGTGACAAGCATATCTTCCATCGTACGATCGCTCGCCCCTGGGGAACTTATACAGTGCTGCAGGAAGGTCCTCAGTTCAAGCTCAAACGCATTGAGGTTAAGCCGATGCGCTCGCTTTCGCTGCAGATGCACCATTACCGCAACGAGCACTGGATCGTCGTGAGCGGGACGGCACGCGTGAGCGCCGATGAAAAGGTGTTTTTACTGGCGACCAATGAATCGACCTATATCAAAGCCGGCGTGCGCCATCGCCTGGAGAACCCGGGATCGCTGCCTTTGGTGATCATCGAGGTGCAAAGTGGCCAGTACGTCGGCGAAGACGACATTGTTCGGTTCGACGACAAATACGGGCGGGTGGAAAGACCACAATAAGGCGCCGCTCATGACGGCACGAATACCTGCGACCCTGATAGCCGGTGACGGAATCGGACCGGAGATCGTCGACGCCACGCTGACCATCCTTGAGGCGCTGCGGGCGCCCTTTGACTGGGACTGGCAACTGGCGGGCTTGGCGGGTGTCACAGCGGCCGGTGACCCGCTGCCCGCAGCCACGATTGCGAGCATCCGCCGCACGCGTTTGGCGCTCAAGGGGCCGCTAGAGACCCCATCGGGAGGCGGCTACCGTTCCTCCAACGTGCGCTTGCGCGAAGAATTCGACCTGTACGCCAACTTGCGGCCGGTTCGCACCCTGGTGCCCGGGGGACGCTACGAAGGAATTGATCTGGTGGTGGTGCGCGAGAATGTCGAAGGTTTGTACTTGGGTTACGAACATTACATCAAGATTGGCGACGATCCACACGCCGTGGCGATCGCCACGGGCGTGAACACGCGCGCCGGTAGCACGCGGTTGCTGGAATTTGCCTTCGAGCATGCGATTGCCGCTGGGCGCAAAAAAGTGACGATCGTGCACAAGGCAAACATCATGAAGGCCCTCACAGGCATATTTCTTGAGACGGCCGAGCAGTTGCATGCGCGCAAGTATCGGGACCGCATCAGTATGGACACCGTGATCATCGACGCCTGTGCGATGAAACTGGTGCTACGACCGGAACAATTTGACGTGTTGGTCACTACGAATCTTTTCGGCGATATTCTTTCCGATCTGGTTGCTGGACTTGCGGGTGGTTTGGGAATGGCTCCAGGCGCCAATATTGGTGCCGATGTAGCGATTTTCGAGGCGGTCCATGGCTCAGCCCCCGACATTGCCGGTAAGGGCGCGGCCAATCCAACTGCGCTTGTGCTTGCAAGTGCACTGATGCTGGATCACTGCCGCCACCAGGAAAAAGCCGTGCGGCTGCGCAGGGCGGTCGACGAGACGCTCAATATCGACCGCGTGCGCACGTCTGACCTAGGTGGCGGCAGCTCGACGGCCGAATTCGCTCGAGCCGTCGCCGCACGAATCGCAAATGGTTCTTGATTAATATGTTTACGGGATCGGCACGCACACGCTATCATATGCGGTTTCACACGACGCAAACCCCTCGATTTCGGGGTCGACCGTTGCCTTGCGCTGCATTGGACGGCCGCGGTGCGTCGCCGTATTGGGTCGGGAGACGGTCTCGCGGCCCTATGGCAGACGAAGCGTTTGGGACCAAGAGCGTTTCCACGAGCTAATTCCATTCACCTGCTGACGGTGCGATCATGACCTCGCGAGCAAATCGCGCATCACTCGTATTTTTATTTGATCTGGCCGCGGTAGCGATGAGTTGGCTAACCGCGTTCTGGATTCGCTTCAATCTCCAGCTCTCGCCAGAAGATCTGCACATTGCGCTGCGGAGTCTGACGTGGGTTGTACCGATTTACGGCGCGAGCTTCTTTTTTCATGGACTGTACCGCGGACTTTGGCTCTTTGCGAGCATCCCCGACCTTTTCCGCCTCGCTCGCGGCGTGATCGTCGGAACGGTAATCGTACTGGCCTTTGCTTTTATGTTCGGAGACGGCGGCGTCGTCCCTCGTTCGGCCTTTGTGCTTACGCCGTCTTTGTTGCTGCTCGCGATGTCGACCCCACGAATCGCGTATCGAGCTTGGAAGGAGCGCGGACTTATCGGAAATTATGGCGGAAGCCGCAAACCTGTGCTGCTGCTAGGAGCCGGACGCGCTGGAGCAATGCTCGCGCGAGAATTGGCGCGAAGCCCAGAATGGCGCGTCGTAGGGTTCTTGGATGACGACCGTGCCAAGATCGGACGCGAGATTCACGGCCATGAAGTCTTGGGGCCATTGTCGGAGGTCGAGTGGCGTGGACGCGAGCGGGGAGTTAGCACCGTCATTTTGACGCTTCCGTCTGCGCCCAAAGCGGTGCAAAGCCGGGTTGCCCATCTTGCAATTCGCGCGGGGCTGGAGGTTCTACGCGCGCCGCGGATCGATGAGCTCAAGGACGGCAAAACTTCTATTTCCAACGTTCGGCGAATTTCGGTTGACGATTTGTTGGGGCGCGAAAGTGTTGTCATCGACGATGCGAACGTAGCGGGACTTGTCCGTGGGCAAGTTGTTCTAGTCACCGGAGCCGGCGGTTCCATTGGTTCGGAAATCTGTCGCCAGCTGGCACGCTTTTCGCCGCGGCAACTGATACTTTTCGAAAACAGTGAATTCGCGCTATATCGCATTGACGAAGAGTTTCGTTCGCGCTTTCCGGAGCGCGAGATCCTGGCGCTTGCTGGGGACGTTCGTGACCGCGAGCGCGTCCAGCAGGTTTTCGCGCAATACAAACCCAGAGTGGTATTTCACGCGGCAGCGTACAAACATGTTCCGCTGATGGAATGTCACAACGCTTGGCAGGCTGTGCGCACCAATGTGGTGGGGACGCACGTCGTTGCACAGGCTGCCCATGACCACGGAACGGAAGATTTCATTCTGATTTCAACTGACAAGGCGGTGAATCCGGCAAACGTGATGGGGGCGACGAAGCGCTTGGCGGAAATGACCTGCCAGGCACTTCACCAGGCTACCGACGGCAGAACGCAGTTTAAGATCGTTCGCTTTGGCAATGTTGTTGGAAGCGCGGGTAGCGTGATACCAAAATTTCAGACCCAAATCGAGCACGGCGGACCGGTGACAGTAACGCACCCCGAGGTGACACGGTATTTCATGTCGATACCAGAAGCGGCGCAGCTGGTCCTCCAGGCGGGGACGATGGGCAATGGCGGCGAGATCTTCGTGATGGAAATGGGCAAACCCCTGAAGATTGCGGACCTAGCGCGGGACATGATTCGTTTGGCGGGTCACAGCGAGGAAGAAATTCCGATTGCATTTACCGGTTTGCGGCCGGGCGAAAAGCTTTTTGAGGAAGTGCTGGCACTTAGTGAGGAAACTTTACCAACTCCGCACCCAAAGCTGCGCATCGCGCGGGCGCGCCAGGTCGAGCCTGACGGTTTGCTGCGCGCGGTGGGCGAGCTTGCCTCGCGTAGCGACCCAGGTGATGACGCAACGCGAAGGCTCTTGCGCCAATTGATACCCGAGTACAAATATCCGTTGCTGGTCGAAATCAAAAGCGCCATGTCGGAGGCGCAGAACGCTGTACCGGTTGGCGTCGCCGCGGACGGTACCACGAGCGCACCCTTGTACGCGGCAAGGGGCACAGCGGACGCCTAAGAATCGAGGCCATATCGAGTCGATGCAAGTGACGGGTCAGACCCCATCGAGCGTACGCACGGGCAGCTTGGGTCGGGACGCGACTCGGATGTGGTTGCTCGCCATCGGGATGTTCGGTGCCGTAAGCGGATATCTTCGTGAACTTTCACTCGCGGCAGCATTTGGCGCGGGAAGCAGCACCGACGCATTTTTCATAGCGGTGAGCATTCCAACCGTTGCCAGCGATCTGCTGATCGGCAGCGGTCTGTTGGTTTCTGTCGTTCCAGTTTTTTCGCGCTTTTTTACTGCCGGCGGTGCAGTCAACCGAGAGGAGACGTCCCGACTGTTCTTTCAGATCTTTTTTCTGATTAGCACGGCAGGCGCGCTCATCGCAGTGATGTGCTTTGCGGCGATGCCCTGGCTCGTCGGACAACTGGCGCCTGGATTCGAGACATCTGTTTCGGAGTCGACCGTGCGGCTTGGACGGGGACTTGTTTGGCTGCTACCAGTAAACGGAATGCTCATTTTGATGAATCAGTTTCTCAATGCAACGGGAGTGTTTCTCCTGCCGGCCTCAGCAAATATTGTCATAAATTTAGCGTTTGCAGCAGTGGTCGGACTTGGGCGTGGTGCATTCGGATTCGATGTGCTCTTGCTAGCTGCATATCTGGGTCCGTGCCTCATGCTGTTGCTTTACGCAATGCAATTGCGGCGCCATGTCTGCCTTCCTAGTGCTTCTTTTTTTCGTCCGGCAGCCGACCTGGGTGCGGTTTTTCGGCTGGTACGGCCTGTTCTTTTCACGCTCGGAATAGGAAACGGAGTCGGCCTTTTGATGCTTTCGCAGGTGCTAATCCGAAGCCATGTCTCGACCCTCGGCGATGGTGCTGTTTCGGCCGTGGGCTATGCGTATCGCCTCTATGAAGTCCCGATCACACTTATTTCTGCGACGGTAGGTGTGCTTATTGTGCCGGCGTTCTCCGCCCTTTACCACGCTGACGATCAGGAGACATTGCGCAAGCACACGCGAACGCTTTTCGGCTGGGTCATTCCCCTGCTGTTTCCAATTGCCGTAGTGTTCTTTCTTGGCGCCGACCTGATCGTGAGCCTATTGCTCGAACACGGGCGTTTTAATGCGGCTAATGCGAATGCGACAAGTCTCGCACTGAAGGCCTTTGCCCCGGTAATCGTATTTGAAACCGTAGTCATGATCGCTTTTCGAGCCATGTACGCGCTGCACCGGCCAGGTGTCGCGGTGCGGATATCGCTCCTCACGCTGGCGGTACTTGGGTTGTTTGTCTTCTTAGTTCCGGTGGAAAACATTGCTTTTGGGGTTAGCAAGTTCACGCTCAGCTTTGCGATAGCCGCGGGCGCGTGCACTTTCGCGTTAAGTGCGCTGACCGGCAGCTCTGTGCTGCCGCAAGGGCCAACGATTGCAAAGCAGCTGGCCGCGGCGGGCATACCGCTCGTACCGGCTTTGTGGTTGCTACTGACGGTTGGGGCAGACTTCGTCTGGATGGGACTCGTCGCCGTCGCGCTGTACTTGACTGGATACGCCGCGTTGGCCTGGCGCTTAACGCCCGAAATAGGGCGTCCCGCCTTGGCGGCGGTCAAATCGGCTGCGCGGTCAGTTGTGCGATTATGATCGATGCACAAGAAGAACTTGAACGGCTCCGGGGGACGAACGATACACCTTGGATGCATAGCGCTATGTCATATCCCAGGGTTTGGCGAAGTGACGATTTGCCGAGCTCCGTTGCAGCTACGGCCCACGTTTCACGGTCTTTCAGTGTTGCGGCGCCGATCCTGCGAAGTTACACGGAAGTGGTCTCATGCCGGCGCTTAATGGCCAGGCGCTTTGATCCTTGATCCTTCCCTCAACCCCACCTTCGCGATTGCCCCACTGACCATAGGATTGCGTTTGAGTCGAGATCATTTGATACCGCGATGCAAACCAGCGTGTTTACCTCGATTTGCCGTTCGGACGCGAAGCAACGGGTCGCAAAGGAAATCCCGCCCGTTCAGAAGCCAGCCGGACGGGTTTTGTGGTATGAGTTTCATGATGCCAATTGCCGTAACGCAAACGTAACACCCGCCCGTCGCGCTAAGATTCAGTCGCTTTTTTCGCGGGAGCGAGCTGAAAATTCAAGTCCATGACTTAGCGGTCGCCGGGAGCCAGGTTTCCGGCATCCCGCGCACGGCGGTTTTGCTCGATGCGGGAGCCAGTCGCGCTTAGTGGGAGTGATTCGCGAGGATTACTAGACAAGTGCCCAGTCGTCGAAAACAAATCGCGTAGAGGAGATTTTGGGGATGGAAAGTCGGAATTCGAAAAAGATACTCGTACTGGGTGGCGATGGTTTTTGTGGTTGGCCCACGGCGCTGCATCTTTCTCAGGTTGGGCACGACGTGGTGATCGTCGATAACCTGTCGCGACGCAATATCGACAACGAACTCGAGGCGACCTCGTTAACCCCGATTGCACCGATGTCGACCCGACTAGAGGCCTGGAAGGAAATCACTGGAAAAACGATCGAGTTTCACAACTTCGACGTCGCGCATGAGTATGACCGGCTATTGCACATGTTGCATCACTACCGGCCCGATGCGATCGTCCATTTTGCCGAGCAACGTGCCGCGCCTTACTCAATGAAGTCCGAGCGGCATAAGCGCTACACGGTCGACAACAACTTGAATGCGACACATAACGTTCTGTGCGCAATCGTTGACTGTGGGATCGATATCCATCTGGTGCACTTGGGGACCATGGGGGTGTA
>DASPWJ010000048.1:0-5643 GCA_035621895.1 Burkholderiaceae bacterium
TTGTCACGGCTCGGCTCAACGGCGAGCGTCGGGTCGAGCAGTTGCACCTGGGCGGCGGAACACCAACTTATCTGTCGATCGAGGAACTACAGCGCGTGATGGTGCTGCTGCGGGCGCGCTTTCCTTTTGCACCACGGGGCGAATTCAGCATCGAGGTAGATCCGCGCACGACTAATGCGGAAAAGATCCAAGCGCTGGCCTCGCTGGGATTTAATCGACTGTCGATCGGCGTGCAGGACTTCGATCCGGCCGTGCAGTTGGCAGTGAACCGCGAGCAGAGCCTGGAGATTACGCGCGCTTGTGTCGAAGAGGCGCGCGCGGCGGGTTTTCAGTCGGTCAACCTCGATTTGATTTACGGTTTGCCGCGGCAAAGCAGCGCCAGCTTTTCGGTCACGCTAGATCGCGTATTGGAGCTCTCACCAGACCGTGTCGCGCTATATCACTATGCGCACCTTCCGGAGCGCTTTAAGCCACAGCGTCGCATCGACGCGGAGGCGCTGCCCTCACCGCAGGAAAAACTCACGATCATGATTGACGCGATCCGGCGCCTGTGCGCAGCCGGCTACGAGTACATCGGCATGGACCACTTTGCCAAATCCGATGACGACCTCGCACGGGCACAGCGGCAAGGACGCCTGCACCGCAATTTCCAGGGATATAGCACGCGGCCAGACTACGATCTGATCGCTCTGGGCGTCTCAGCGATCAGCAAGGTGGGACCTACCTATGCACAAAATGCGCGCGGGCTGGACGAGTACTACGAGAGCCTGCGCGCCGGAGTGATCCCGACCCAGCGTGGCATCCAGCTTAACGCCGACGATCTGGTTCGCCGTGCAGTGATCATGGCGCTGATGTGCCATTTCCAGGTCTCCAAAGAATCCATTGCGACGGCGCACTTGATCGATTTTGACGAGTATTTCGCCACCGAGTTGACTGAGCTCAGGACCTACGAGGAGGCGGGACTGGTGGAATGCACCGAGGACTGGATTAGTGTCACGCCCAAGGGCAAGCTGCTCGTGCGGGCGCTGGCCATGGTCTTTGACCGCTACCTGCGCAACGATCGACGCAGCCGGCCGTACTCCAAAATCGTCTGATTTGGGCCTTGGTGTTCCTGCGGCGTGCCTGTCGCCGGACCAGTATCATGTGTGGTTGACGTTTAAACCGCACGCATTCCTTGCCGTCTCAATGGCAGGGTCCGCCCATTCATGAACAGTTCCGAGATTCGCGAACGCTTCCTGCAGTTTTTTGTCACCCGCGGGCACACCCGTGTGCGCGCCGCCTCGCTGGTCCCGGCCAACGATCCCACGCTGTTGTTCACCAACTCCGGGATGGTGCAATTTAAGGACGTTTTCACGGGCCGGGAGTCGCGCCCTTATACGCGCGCAACGTCGGCGCAAAAGTCGCTGCGCGCGGGCGGCAAACACAATGATCTGGAGAACGTCGGCTACACCGCCCGCCACCACACGTTCTTCGAGATGCTAGGAAATTTCAGCTTCGGAGACTATTTCAAGCGTGAGGCGATTTCCTATGCCTGGGAATTGCTGACGCAGGTATACGGACTGCCGGTCGATCGACTCTGGGTGACGGTCTACATTGACGATGACGAAGCCTTTGACATCTGGACGCGCGAGATTGGCGTAGCGCCCGGGCGCTGCTTGCGCATCGGAGATAAGCCCGGCGCCCCGCGGTACACCTCCGACAATTTCTGGCAAATGGCCGAAACGGGCCCATGCGGACCGTGCTCGGAAATTTTCTTCGATCACGGCCCTGCCGTCCCAGGCGGCCCGCCCGGTTCTGCGGAGGCCGAGGGCGATCGCTACGTAGAGATTTGGAATTTGGTGTTCATGCAGTTTGATCGCGACGCACACGGCCGGCTTACACCGTTGCCCCGGCCGTGCGTGGACACCGGCATGGGACTGGAGCGTCTGGCCGCCGTGCTGCAGAACGTGCACAGCAATTACGAGATCGACCTGTTTCGAAACCTGATTGCCGCCGCGGCACGCGTCACGGGCACGAGCAATCTGCACGATAATTCCTTGAAGGTGATCGCCGATCACATTCGTGCGTGCGCATTTTTGATTGCCGATGGCGTAATCCCGGGCAACGAGGGGCGCGGTTACGTGCTCCGTCGCATTATTCGCCGCGCGCTACGCCATGGCTATCAGCTGGGGTGCCGCAGGCCCTTTTTCCATCGCTTGGTTGCGGACTTAGAAAAGGAAATGGGTGCTGCCTACCCCGAGCTGGGTGAACAACGCTCGCGGATCGAATCGGCGCTGCTGCTCGAGGAGGAGCGCTTCGGCGAGACACTTGAGCATGGCATGAAAATCCTCACCGAAACCTTTGCTCGTTTGGCCAGCAAGCCAGCGGCGCGAATCGATGGCGAAACGGCCTTCGTCCTGTACGACACCTACGGTTTTCCGGTCGATCTGACCGCCGACATCGCTCGCGAGCGCGCAATCGGCGTGGACTTGGCCGGATTTGATGCCGCGATGGAGCGCCAGCGCGAAAAAGCGCGCGCGGCCGGTAAATTCAAGAGCATGGGTGGCGCCGAATTTGATGGTCCCGCGACGCGCTTTGTTGGCTACGAGACGCTGAGGTGCGAGGCCCGTGTTCTGGCCATTTTTCAGGGGGAGACTCGGGCAAGCAATCTGGCGCAGGGCGAGCAGGCGATCGTGATTTTGGACACGAGTCCCTTTTACGCCGAGTCCGGTGGCCAGGTGGGAGACCGCGGCATGCTGCTCGGTACAGGCTTGCGCTTTGACGTCACCGATACCCAGAAATTGCAGCCCGGCGTGATTGCCCACCACGGCACCATGCGACAAGGAACGCTGCGGGTTGGTGATCGCGTAGATGCACAAGTCGACGCTGAGTTGCGCGAGCGCACCCGACGCAACCACTCGGCGACGCATCTGATGCATTCTGCGTTGCGCGCGGTGCTGGGCACGCATGTCCAGCAAAAGGGCTCTTTGGTCGACGCTGCACGCACCCGCTTTGATTTTTCCCACGACAAGCCGGTGACGATGCAGGAGATCCGCCGTGTCGAGGAATCGGTCAATGATGCAATTCGCACCAATGCTGCGGTGGCCGCACGGCAGATGCCCTACGACGACGCGATTCGTGCGGGCGCACTGGCGTTTTTTGGAGATAAGTACGGCGACGAAGTGCGGGTGATTTCGATGGGCGACGATAGCGCGAAGTATTCGACCGAACTATGCGGCGGGACACACGTTGCGCGCACCGGAGACATTGGTTTTTTCAAGATCATCTCGGAAAGCGGCGTGGCGGCAGGCGTGCGTCGAATCGAGGCAGTTACCGGTGCGGGCGCGCTCGAATACGTTCAGCAGATGGATACGCGCCTAAGCGAAATTTCATCCGTGGTGCGCAGCCCGATCGGTGAAGCAGCCAATCGCATCGGCCAGATCCTGGAGCAAGTCCGAGCGAACGAGAGAGAAATTCAGCGCCTGCAGCAAAAACTTGCGGCCGGCCAAGGCGAGGAGCTCGTCGGTCGCGCGGTTGAAATCGGCGGCGTCAAGGTGCTCGCGGCGATGCTCGACGGTGTGGACACGCGTCAATTGCGTGATACCGTAGACCAATTAAAGAGTCGCCTGGAGAGTGCTGCGATCGTGCTGGGGTCCGTGGCCGAAGGCAAAGTGCAACTCGTCGCGGGGGTCACAGCAAACGCGACGGGGCGCATCAAGGCGGGCGAGCTGGTCAACTTTGTCGCGCAGCAAGTCGGCGGAAAAGGCGGCGGCCGTGCGGATTTGGCGATGGCCGGCGGCCCGAATGTGAGCGCCCTGCCCAAAGCGCTGGCGGCAGTGGAGGGATGGGCGCGGCAGCGGTTGTGAAGGCGACTGAAAATTGCCGATGTCCGGACAGCCTGGCGATCACAAGCACGGTGGCGACGAATAGGAGTAATTCGATGGACGCACCCGCAACGACAAGTGACCGGTTCGACCGCGAAGTCGATGCACGGGGCCTGAATTGTCCGCTACCGATCTTGCGCGCGAAAAAGGCGCTGGCCGATTTGCAAACCGGGCAGGTGCTCAAGATTGTGTGCACCGATCCGGGTTCGGTGCGCGACTTTCAAGCTTTTGCCCGCCAGACCGGAAACATACTGGTGCGACAAGTCACGGTTGGCAAGGAGTATTTGCATTTTCTGCAGCGGCGCTAAGCCACTCGCCCGCGCGCGCACCATGTGCGGCTAACCAAGGCATTGTGGGACGGCAAACGAAATGATGCGACGAGTGATCCTCTTTTTTGCCCTGGGCACCTTCGTGGCACTGGGCCTGTATATGGCGTTCGTCCTAAATTGGTCCTACTCCAGTGGCGAGCGTGCCGGTTGGATCCAGAAATTTAGTCGCAAGGGCTGGATCTGCAAGACTTGGGAGGGCGAGCTCATCATGGTCTCGCTGCCCGGTTCGCTGCCAGAGAAGTTTGCCTTCACAGTCCGCGATGATGCCGTCGCAGCGCGAATCAATCAGGCGATGGGCGAACGGGTGACCGTGCACTACCAACAACACGAGGGATTGCCCGGCTCCTGCTTTGGCGATACCGGCTATTGGGTCGATGGGGTAACCATGTCTGCGCAGGTTGGCTCGGCACCCGCGCCTGCGGCGACGCCAACACCCGCGCCTGCGGCGCCGCCAACGCCCGCGCCTGCGGCGACGCCAACACCCGCGCCTGCGGCGACGCCAACACCCGCGCCTGCGGTGTCGCCAAAGTAGCCAGCGCTATCGCCAGCGGCCTAGGCCGATGCGAGTCGGTCGAGCTGCTCCTGGACTTTTGCCAACGTGGCCGCGGAGCGCTCCAGGCGCTCGCGCACCTGATTGACGATAGCTTCCGGCGCGCGTGTAACAAAGCTTGGAGTCGACAGCCGGCCTCGTTCCCTGGCGATTTCCGCTTCCAGACGTGCAACCTCCTTGGCTAGGCGCGCGCGCTCGGCAGCGGTATCCACCTGCACCAGCAGCAAGAAGCGGTAGGCGCCAACAACCGCGACCGGCGCATTGGCGGCGCCCGCGGCACCGCCCAGATCGTCCAGCGCCTGGACGGACTGCAGCCGAGCCAGCGCCATTAGGTAAGGAGCGAAAGCCTGAACTTGCGGCAGCGCGGGCGCAATGATCATCGGGATCTTAATGGCGGGAGCAAGGCCCATTTCGCCGCGCATGTTGCGGGCCGCGTCGATGAGTTCCTTGAGCGCGAGCACTTGGGCATCGGCCAGGGCGTCAATGCACTCGGGCTGCGTGCGCGGATAAGGTTGAATCATGATGGAGGTCTGCTCGCCGGGCTTTTGCTTGCCGGCGAGAAGAGAGACTTTCTGCCAGAGCTCCTCGGTAATGAAGGGAATAATCGGATGCGCGAGCCGAAGCAGTGCTTCGAGCACACTCACGAGGGTCTGGCGCGTCCCGCGCTGCTGCGCGGGGCTGCCGAGCGACAGCTGGACCTTGGCAAGTTCCAAATACCAGTCGCAATATTGCTCCCAGGCAAAGCGGTAGATCGCGTGCACCACATTGTCCAGGCGGTATTCGCCGAAGCCCTTTTCCACCTCTGCCACCGTGCGCTGTAACTCGCCCACAATCCACCGATCGACAAAGGTCAATTCGATTGCTTGGTTCTCGCCGCTGCAGTCGCGTTCCTCCGTATTCA
>DASPWJ010000049.1:0-6152 GCA_035621895.1 Burkholderiaceae bacterium
CTGGGCGCCATCGAGCCCAGCTAGGTAAATCGGGCGTGCGAGAATCGCGTCTCGAGTCACTCATTGAGCGTTCGTGAAACCCACCAACGACACTTTGCTGCGGGCTTTGCTGCGCCAGCCGACGCAATACACGCCGATCTGGCTGATGCGTCAGGCGGGTCGATACTTGCCAGAATACAACGCAACGCGCCGGCGCGCCGGCAGCTTTATGGCGTTGGCCAAATCGCCGCAGTTCGCAACCGAAGTCACGCTTCAGCCCGTCGAGCGCTATCCCCTGGATGGCGCAATCTTGTTTTCCGACATCCTCACCGTGCCGGACGCGATGGGCTTGGGGCTGCATTTCGTTGACGGCGAGGGACCTAAATTCGAGCGCCCGGTACGCGACGAAGCGGCCGTGGCCGCCTTGGCTGCGCCGGATCCGGAGCAGTCACTGCGCTATGTAACCGACGCGGTGCGCTCGATTCGGGCGGCACTGGCCAATCGCATCCCGTTGATCGGCTTTTCTGGTAGTCCGTGGACGCTGGCGTGCTACATGGTCGAAGGAGGCGGCTCCGAGGACTTTCATCTTGTGAAGTCGATGTTGTATACCCGACCGGAACTGTTACAGCGGCTGCTAGCGGTGAACGTTCGTGCGGTGACCGACTATCTGAATGCGCAGATCCGCGCCGGCGCACAGATCGTAATGATCTTTGATACCTGGGGTGGCGTTCTAACGGATGCGGCGTATCGCAGCTGCTCGTTGGCCACGATGAGGCAGGTCATCAGTGGTTTGCTTCGGCAATTTGATGGCGAACGCGTGCCATGCATCGTCTTTACCAAGGGCGGTGGGCTGTGGCTCGAAGATATCGCCGACACGGGTTGCGATGCCGTGGGCGTTGATTGGGTTATCGATCTTGGTCGGGCGCGCGCTCGTATTGGCGCGCGCTGTGCCTTGCAAGGTAATCTCGATCCGGCCGTCTTGCGAGCCGGTTCGGATTCCACGGTGGAGGAGGCACGGCGCGTGCTCGACGCCTTTGGCCCTCCGCGACGTCCTGACGGTGGCGTCGACGGGCACGTCTTTAATCTTGGGCACGGCATTTCGCAGTACACCGACCCAGCGGTCGTTGATGCGCTGGTCGATGCGGTCCATAGCTACAGCCGCAAACTCAGGCTCTGAGCGACCTCTTCAGTCAGTGCGTGCCCACCCTGCAAATGCCCTTGGCCTCCCAGTGCCGGCTTCTCATCTTGTGGCATAGGACTTGACTTATGCACAAAAATGGGCAAATGACGTATTTACGCGGCTTTCCGGGCAGAGGCTCGCCGCAGAGCGCCGCGTCTTGGTATAAGCGCTTGAAAATGAAGTGTTTTTATAAAACCCTCGCCAGGTAACGTCCCAGTCAAATTGGCGTGCGGGCGGGCACTTAGGCGCTGCACAAGAAACTTCTCCACATAGTTATCCACACCAGGCTCACCGGTAGCATCCATTTTAGATAGAGCGCTTAAAAATTAATCGGTTAGGCGGATTTTCTCGAGTTTTACGTGACATCGCATCGGGACCCACAGAACAAAAATTTTGCCCGCGTGATCGTTGACTTGCCCGTTGCGCAACCGCTGGACTACCGGGTCGCGGACTCGCCGACGAGCCAGTGCGACACCCCGGAACACAATGTAGCGGCTGCGCCCGTTGAAGTTGGCGCCTTGTGCATGGTGCAGGTCGGCACGCGGCGCCACGTCGGAATCATTGTTGAGTTCGCGCAGCACAGCGACCTCGAGCCGTCGCGGTTGCGCACTTTGGGGCCGCGGCTGCCTGGACCCACGGTGCAAGGCGGTTGGCTGCAGTTGTGTCGCTTTGCATCGGACTACTACCACTTTTCTTGGGGCGAAGTTGCGTTGCCAGCACTGCCCCCTGCGCTGCGCCGTCTTCCCAGCGCGCGCAAACGGGGCTCGCGGACGATGCACGATTTGGCCGCACCCGGGCCCGCGGACGTACAAACCATCGAGCGGCGCAGCCCCGTGCACGCGCTACGTGAGGAGCAGCGGTCGGCGATCGATGCAATTGCGACTGCAAGCGGATTTGCTCCCTTCTTGCTCTTCGGAGTCACCGGCAGCGGCAAAACCGACGTTTACCTTGGCGCGATCGAACGCATATTGGCTAAAAGCGAAGGCGCACAAGCGCTGCTTTTAGTTCCGGAGATCAATCTGACGCCGCAGTTGCAGGCGCGCCTATCGGGCCGCTTTCCCCGACATCGGGTCGTTAGCTTGCACAGCGCCTTGGCGCCGCAGGAGCGAGCACGGGCCTGGATGGATGCGCATGAGGGACGCGCACAAATCATCCTGGGAACGCGAACAGCGGTGTTTGCATCGCTTCTACGATTGCGAATCATCGTCGTTGACGAAGAGCACGACGCTTCGTTCAAGTCCCACGGTGGGGTGCCTTTTTCGGCGCGCGATCTGGCAGTAAAGCGCGCCCAGCTGGAGACGATTCCCGTGGTCCTGGGTTCGGCCACGCCATCACTGGAATCTTGGCATCAGGCCCAAATTGGCCGCTATCGGCTGCTGTCGTTAGTGCACCGATCGACGAACGCGGGTGCTGAGCCACTCATCGAGACAATTGACCTGCATCGGTTTCCCGCCGAGCAAGGCTTGGCCGCGCCCCTGCGCACCGCCTTGGACGAAACACTTGCTCGCGGTGACCAGGCCCTCATCTTTATTAACCGCCGCGGCTTTGCGCCGGTGCTGCGTTGTGCCGCCTGCGAATGGCTTTCCAAGTGTCCGCGCTGCGATGCCTTCGCCGCATACCACAAAGTCGGAGCCACACTGAGGTGCCACCATTGCGGTTGGAGTCGAGCCGTTCCCGCGGCATGCCCAACTTGCGGCAACCAAGATCTGCAATCGGTCGGACAGGGAACACAGCGCATCGAGGAAACGCTGCGGCAGTTGTGGCCGCACGCGCGAATCGCGCGCATCGATCGCGACAACACGCAAGGCGTGCGTGGCACGAGTCGGGCGGAAGCTGCATTTGAGGCTGTTCACGCGGGCGATATCGATATCCTTGTAGGCACGCAGATGATCACGAAGGGACACGACTTTCGGCGTGTAAGCACCGTTGGCGTACTTAATGCCGACGCGCAACTTGTGGCAGCGGACTTTCGTGCGCCTGAGCGCTTGTTTGCCGTACTGATGCAAGTTGCCGGCCGCGCCGGGCGCGCAGGGCAAACAAGTCGGGTGCTCATACAGACACGCTTTGCGCGCCACCCCTTGTTTGCAGCACTGGCACGGCACAGTTTCGGCGCTTTTGCCCAAGAGCAGATCGAAGAGCGCCGCGGCGCGCGCATGCCTCCTTTCGTACACCAGGCCCTGCTTACTTCGGCCGCACGCACGATGGAGCAAGCGCTGGAATTCTTGCGCCGCTGCGCCGCCTGCAAGGACGAGCTGCCGCAGGCCCGAGCAGTCACGGTATTTGACGCTGTGCCGATGCCGCTGGCGCGGCTTGCGTCCGAATCGCGCGGTCAGCTGCTCGTTGAGGCAACGAGGCGCGCGGACCTGCATGCGTTTCTCGATGCATGGCTACCGCGCGTGCGGGCTCTCGGGCATCGCGGTGTGTTGCGCTGGTCCGTGGAGGTTGATCCGCAGGTGATTTAAATGGTCGCGCCCTAAGCTTCTTGGCCTAGCGTGTGGCAGTGCCGTGAATTAGTGACTCAGCAACTACCGTAGGGCCGTTCGTCGTGCCGGATCGACCGAAGAGGCAGAGCGAAGCGCACAGCGCGCCAGCCATTGGAATAATCGCCTTGCCCGTTGCGATCGGCGGTTGGTCGAAGTTCGCTCGACGTGCGCGGGCTTTTTTGCAGGAAGCGGCATGCATTGCCAAGAAATTCGCAAGAACGCCAAAGGGTTCACGCTCGTTGAATTGCTGCTCGTAGTTTTGATAGCAGCGATACTGGCCGTGATTGCGGTTCCCTCTTTGCAAAGTACGATTTTGATCAACCGCGGCGACACGGCCAGCAATCAGTTTGCTGCCGTGCTCTCGATGGCGCGCAGCGAAGCGGTCAAGCAGGGCACCACAGTGTGGGTCTGCGCCGCAGGCGCTGCGTTGCCTTGTCCGCCAATTTCCGCCGTCGTCACCAGTTGGAGCGGCGGGTGGAATGCATGCTGCGCGCCGGGCACGGTCGCAAACGCGACGTTTGTCCCTGTGCAACGCGGTGCGGCCTTGGCGGGGCTGATGACCAACTATGGCACGACGCCATCGATCAGTTTCGACGCCCTGGGACGGCTGCCCGTTGGCAGTACGGCACAAAGTTTCATCTTTTGTCCCGACGGTGTCGATCCAACCAAGGGCTATCTCGTCACGATCCAACCTTCGGGCCGGGTGCGGGTCGTATCCCCCGTAAATGGCCAGGCGCCCTTAAACGATGCGGGTGCGCCCGTGAGCGCCTGCAACGCACCGTCCTAGCGAAGATGTTGTGCATGGCGCTGGAACAGGAACAGGATGTGGGCGGCAATGAATCAATCGGTAATCGCTTGTAAACCCATCATGCATCGATGCGATCAAATGAACGCCGCGTGGCCGCGTGCGTGGATGACCCCAACAACCGCGGTCTTTCAGCGCGGCAGCGGCACGGGCTTACCGCACCGTGCACCCGCCCGTCAGCGGGGCATCACACTTATTGAGATTCTCGTGGCGATCGTGCTTACGGCCGTTGGGCTGTTGGGCTTAGCTGGCTTGCAGTTGCGCGGCATCCAGGTTAATCAAGGTTCCTCTATGCGATCGCTCGCCGCGATCATGGCGGAGGACTTGGCCGATCGGATGCGCAGCGACTATGCTGCGCTCGCAACCGGCTCGTTTCTCGGCACGTACACACTGAGCAATCTTGGCACTGCACCGGTCGCCTCCTTAAACGACTGGCTCTACGGGTTGCAGGCCTTGCCGGCGGGCACAGCCGCCGCCAACAACCCCGTACCCTGCGGCAATGTTCTGCCATGCGTGCAGATCCAGCAGCTGGCAACCGCGACGGGCAATCCGCCGCACCCTGTACAGATCCAGATTTGGTGGAACGATGCGCGAGCGACCATTGCTTCCACCGCCGGCGTGTCCATCGCCGGCGCGGGCGTGACGCCGACGAATATGGTCGGGACGTATAAGACGGTCGCCGAACTGACCGAGTCGTATTGAGCATGTCTGCAGCGCTTTCTTTCCCCCCAACGGCGAGTGTTTCGCCGGCGCGCAGTCGGCGAGGCGCGCAGCGTGGAATCACACTTATCGAGACGATGGTCAGCATCACTCTCGGGCTGCTTGTCGTTGGCGCGGTGCTTTATGTCTACATGGGCTCGCGTGGCGCGTATCGCATCAGCAAGTCGACCTCGCGTACCCAGGAAGCCGGGCGCTTTGGTCTGGACGCCATCATGCACGACGTGCGCGAGGTCGGTTTTATCGGGTGCGGCTCGCGCATGTCGATGGCGACTTATCAGCCCATGGCGATCAACCAGACCGCGACTCCGCCGATGACGCTGGGTTCGGCCGCGCAGGCAATCGGCGGCTATTCGGCCTCAGGGTACCAGCCGGGGTCGACGAATCCCTGGCCGCAACCGGCAGGCGTTTCGCCTACCTGGCTCTCTGGCGGCGGTGACGTTCTTGTGCTTCGGGTAGCTACCGCTAGTCCGGTCATGATGGTTGCCGACTCCAATACCGCAAAGCCGGCGATCTTTGTTGCCGACAACTGTGCGGGGGTGGCAACAGGCGATTACGTGCTGGCATCGAGTTGCACGGCGGCGACGCTAATGCGCGTGTCCAACGCGCCGCCAGCCCCTGCGGCCGCTTGTACCGGCACGGGTTCGCCGGTTGCCGGTGGCGTCGAGCTCGATTTTGCGGCCACCGACAGCAACGGAAACAATGTCAACAGCAATTCGGGACCAGCGCCTTCGTTTGGCTATTCGTCATTGGCCAGTGCACAGCGCTTTGATGAATACACCTACTACGTCGGCCAAATGCAGTTTCGGCAATGGCCTGCGCTGTATCGCTACTCCTTGCGGGCGCGAGCCTCCGAAGAAATCATCGATCATGTTCAAAGCATGAGCGTTTATTACGGCATTGACCCGGGAGGCGGCGGGCCCGTGCAATATCAAAGTGCCGCGCAGGTACAGGCCGCTAACGGCGGCGCTGGCAACTGGGCCAACGT
>DASPWJ010000050.1:0-25126 GCA_035621895.1 Burkholderiaceae bacterium
TGTTACGACCGGTGCGGCCCCGGCGATGAACTGTGGCGCGTCGCGAAGGTGGCGAAATTGGTAGACGCACCAGGTTTAGGTCCTGACGCCTTCACCGGCGTGGGGGTTCGAGTCCCCCCCTTCGCACCAAGAATGCAGCCAACAGGGAATCATTGGACGAGTTTGCACGAGCAGCGCCAATACGATCGATATGCAGCAAACCATTGAGAGCATCGGCCGGCTGGAGCGCCGTTTGGATTTGAGCGTGCCGAACGCGGAGATTGCCGCGGAGGTCGCTCAGCGCTTGGCGCGCTTGGCGCGTGAGTCCAACATGCCCGGGTTTCGCCGCGGCAAGGTCCCAGTGAAGATGATTGCCCAGGCGCACGGGGCAAGAGTTCAGGCTGAGGTCCTAAACGACAAGGTCAGCTCGCTACTGGCGCGCGCGCTTGAACAAAACAAGCTGCGACTTGCCGGCAGACCGCAGATCGAACCCACGGCCGACGGCGATGCGGCGAACCAGAATTTCCGTGCGACTTTTGAGGTGTATCCCGAAATTGGTGCGATCGATGCCGCAAAACTGTCGATTCGGCGGGCGGTGTGTCCAGTCGGACCGCAGGAGGTCGACAAGACAATCGAAGTGATGCGCCGCCAGCGAGCGACCTTGGTGCCGGTGTCGCGTGGCGCACGCGATGGCGATCGAGTCAAGGTCGACTTCCACGGTACCATCGACGGGGTCGTGTTTGAGGGCGGCGCGGCCACGGATTACACGTTCGAATTGGGCCGTGGACGGATGCTGCCCCAGTTCGAGGAGGCGGTGCGTGGCGCTGTTGCCGGGGCGAGCCGCCATTTCCCGTTGCGTTTTCCCGATGATTATCACGGTGCCGCGGTGGCGGGAAAGACGGCGCAATTTGACGTTACCGTCAAGTCGGTTGAAGAACGTAACTTGGCGCCGCTCGATGAGAATTTTGCGCGGTCGGTGGGCATTACCGACGGAAGCCTCGAGGTTCTACGTGCGGAAGTGCAAAGTAATGTGGAACGCGAAGTTGCAGCGCGTCTTCGGGCGAGAACTCGCGACAGCGTGATGGATGCGCTGGCTGAAGCTGCGCAGTTCGATGTGCCGCGCACGCTGGTGACAGCGGAGCAAGATCGGCTTTGGCACATGGCGCAGGCGGAGATTGCGGCCCGTCGTGGGCAGCATGTCCCGGAGCGCGACGTTTTTGCCGCGGGGGCAGAGCGGCGCGTGCGACTTTCCCTTATCGTTGGCGAGATCATTCGCAGCCAGGGGCTGCAGGCTCGGCCCGAACAAGTGCGCAAGGCAATCGAATCGATTGCCCGTGGTTACGAGAAGCCGCAAGAAGTCGTGCAGTGGTATCTGGGCGACCGCGAGCGCCTGAGCGAGGTGGAAGCTTCCGTGGTCGAGGACAACGTCGTCGACTGGGTGCTGGCGCGGGCGCAGGTGAGCGACCAGGCGGTGGCGTTTGACGATCTTATGGATAGCGCGAAGGGGTGGTAGGGCGATGACCAAGAAATACGAATCGGCCTTGCCCGATCCGGTCGGTCTGGGAATGGTTCCAATCGTGATCGAGCAAAGCGGACGGGGCGAGCGCGCATACGACATTTACTCGCGGTTGCTGCGTGACCGCGTGGTTTTCGTGGTCGGGCCGGTCAACGAAATGACGGCCAATCTGGTTGTGGCGCAGCTGCTGTTTTTGGAGTCGGAGAACCCCGAGAAAGACATCTCGCTGTACATTAATTCCCCCGGTGGATCCGTGTATTCGGGGATGGCCATTTATGACACGATGCAATTCATCAAACCAGACGTGTCGACCATCTGCGTAGGAATGGCGGCAAGCATGGGCGCGTTTTTGCTTGCGGCCGGAGCAAGGGGCAAGCGTTACGCCCTGCCCAATTCGCGCATCATGATTCACCAGCCCTCCGGCGGTTCGCAGGGCCAGGCCACGGACATCGAAATCCAGGCGCGCGAGATTTTGTACCTGCGTGAGCGTATGAATGCTATCTTGGCGGAGCGCACCGGCCAGACGGTCGAGCGCATCGCCAAGGACACGGATCGCGATAACTTCATGTCGGCCGACGATGCAGTAAGCTATGGGTTGGTCGACAAGATCTTCGTCAAGCGCAGCAGCGAGTCCGCCTGATCGCGGCGCCGCGCAAGGGATTCGAGGCGCAAAGGAAATGTCGGACAAAAAGGGTTCCAGCGAGAAACTTCTTTATTGCTCCTTTTGCGGCAAGAGCCAGCATGAGGTAAAGAAGCTTATCGCGGGCCCGTCGGTGTTTATCTGTGACGAGTGCATCGATCTTTGCAACGACATCATCCGCGATGAGAACACACCGGATAGCGCGGGCAACATCGCTCGCAGCGACCTTCCGAGCCCCCGCGAGATCTGCACAATATTGGATCAGTACGTCATCGGGCAGGAGAAAGCTAAGCGCATTTTGTCAGTGGCGGTCTATAACCACTACAAGCGTTTGAAGCATCTGTCATCCAAGGATGACGTGGAACTTGCCAAGAGCAACATTTTGCTCATTGGACCAACCGGCTCGGGCAAGACGCTGTTGGCGCAGACCCTGGCACGCCTGCTTAACGTGCCTTTCGTGATCGCCGATGCGACGACCCTCACAGAGGCCGGTTACGTTGGCGAGGATGTCGAGAACATCATTCAGAAACTGCTGCAAAACTGCAATTACGAGGTCGAAAAGGCGCAGCGCGGCATCGTCTATATCGACGAAATCGACAAGATTTCTCGCAAGTCCGATAACCCCTCCATCACGCGAGACGTTTCGGGCGAGGGCGTTCAGCAGGCTTTGCTAAAGCTCATCGAGGGAACGATCGCTAGCGTGCCGCCGCAGGGCGGCCGCAAGCATCCAAACCAGGACTTCGTGCAGATCGACACGACCAACATTTTGTTTATCTGCGGCGGAGCCTTTGACGGGTTGGAAAAAATCATTCGCAACCGCTCCGAGAAAAGCGGCATCGGTTTTGGCGCTGAGATCTCTAGCCCGAGCAATCGGTCCGTTAGCGACCTGTTGCGCGATGCGCAGCCTGAAGATCTGATCAAATTTGGTCTCATTCCGGAGCTGGTTGGCCGCCTGCCGGTTGCGGCAACGCTCGAAGAGCTCAGTCAGGACGCTTTGGTAGAGATTCTCGTCGAACCGAAGAACGCACTGATCAAGCAGTTTCGACGCCTGTTTTACATGGAGGGCGTCGAGCTAGAAGTGCGGCCCGATGCGTTGCAGGCGATCGCTCGGCGGGCGTTAAAACGGCGCACCGGGGCGCGCGGTCTGCGCTCCATCGTCGAAGCGGTCCTGCTCGACATCATGTATGAGCTGCCAAGCTTGAAGAATGTCACCAAGGTCGTCGTTGACGAAAATGCAGTCAACGAAGGCAAGCCGATTGTTCTGTACTCCGACCAGCCAAAGGTGGCTGGCGCACCGCGCTGATTCGTCCAAGGGCGGTTGACGGTACAAGCGGTGGGCAAAAGTCGACCGCGCAAAGGGTTTATTTCCCGGCGCGCGACAGTTGCCCGGGCGTGCTAGAGTGAAGTTGGGTGGGGTTTAGCTTGAAATGCACCGACCCGACCCCATGTCCTTTGCATTGAACCCGCAAGAAAGACACATCGTGCCTCAGGAACCCAGTCTCCCCGAAAGTTCGCCGTTGCCACTTTTGCCGTTGCGCGACGTGGTGGTGTTTCCGCACATGGTGATCCCGCTTTTCGTTGGGCGTCCAAAATCGATCAAGGCGCTCGAAATAGCTATGGAGGCGGGCAAGAGCATCATGCTCGTCGCGCAAAAAAACGCGGCCAAGGACGAACCATCAGCCGAGGACATCTATGCCATCGGCTGCGCCGCCAATATCCTTCAAATGCTCAAGTTGCCCGACGGGACCGTGAAAGTCTTGGTCGAGGGCACGCACCGGGCGCATATCGATTCGATCGAGGATGTGGGGACGCATTTTCAGTGCGAACTTACGCCAATTGAACCGGAGACGGGCGCGGACGCGGAACTGGAAGCACTGCGACGCGCGATCGTTGCGCAGTTCGATCAGTACGTAAAGCTGAACAAGAAGATTCCGACCGAGATCCTGACGTCGATCGCTGGCATCGACGAAGTCGGGCGCCTGGCCGACACGATTGCAGCGCACTTGCCGCTAAAACTTGAGCAGAAGCAAAGGATCCTCGAGATGTCCGGGCTTAACGAGCGCCTGGAGCATCTGCTGGCACAACTGGAAACGGAGATCGATATTCTGCAGGTGGAAAAGCGCATTCGAGGTCGCGTCAAGCGGCAGATGGAGAAAAGCCAGCGCGAGTACTACCTCAATGAGCAGGTCAAGGCGATTCAGAAAGAGCTCGGTGAGGGCGAGGAAGGCGCTGATCTGGACGAGCTCGACAAGAAGATCAAGTTGGCACGCATGCCCAAACAGGCTCGGCAGAAGGCAGAGGCCGAACTCAAGAAGCTCAAGCTCATGTCACCGATGTCGGCCGAGGCCACGGTGGTGCGCAACTATATCGACACCCTGGTCAATCTGCCCTGGAAGAAAAAGAGCAAGATCAACAACGATCTGGCCAATGCGCAACGCGTGCTCGACGAAGATCACTACGGACTGGACAAAGTCAAGGAACGCATCGTCGAGTATCTAGCGGTCCAACAACGTGTCGACCGGTTGAAGGCGCCCATTCTGTGCCTCGTTGGGGCGCCGGGCGTGGGCAAAACGTCGCTGGGTCAGTCGATCGCGCGAGCGACCAACCGCAAATTCGTGCGGATGGCGCTTGGTGGTGTGCGCGACGAAGCCGAGATTCGGGGGCATCGGCGTACCTATATCGGATCGATGCCCGGCAAGATATTGCAGAATCTGGCCAAGATTGGCGTGCGCAATCCTCTGTATTTGCTCGACGAAGTCGACAAAATGGGAACGGATTTTCGCGGTGATCCATCCTCGGCCTTGCTCGAGGTGCTTGACCCCGAGCAAAACCATACCTTCGTCGATCATTACGTCGAGGTCGATTACGACCTCTCGGATGTGATGTTCGTCGCCACGGCAAACACAATGAACATCCCCGCTCCGTTGCTTGACCGGATGGAAGTGATCCGACTGTCGGGCTATACGGAAGATGAGAAGCTCAATATTGCGACACGCTATTTGCTGCCCAAGCAGATGAAAAATAATGGCGTCAACAAAGCCGAGCTGGAAGTAACTTCCAGTGCGGTGCGCGATATCGTGCGCTATTACACGCGGGAAGCGGGAGTTCGCGCTCTGGAGCGGGAGCTCTCCAAGATCTGCCGCAAAGTCGTCAAGGCGGCGTTGCTTAAGCCAAGCGGGCACAAGGTACGCGTAACGCCACAAAATCTGAACAAGTACCTGGGTGTGCGCCGCTACAGCTTCGGCGTGGCGGAGAAACGGGCGCAGGTCGGGCAGGTAACTGGTTTGGCCTGGACCGAGGTCGGTGGCGAGCTATTGACGATCGAAGCTACCGCGATGCCAGGAAAGGGCAACATCATTCGCACGGGTTCGCTCGGCGACGTCATGAAAGAGTCCGTGGAGGCGGCACGGTCGGTGGTTCGCAGCCGTGCGCGGCGACTTGGTATCCGCGACGAAGTGTTCGAGAAGAGCGATATTCACGTGCACCTGCCCGAGGGAGCGACTCCCAAGGACGGCCCAAGTGCGGGTATTGCGCTGACGACGGCCATCGTCTCGACGTTGACGGGGATTGCGGTTCGACCGGATGTGGCGATGACCGGGGAAATCACGCTGCGCGGGGAGGTTCTGCCGATCGGAGGGCTGAAGGAAAAACTCCTTGCGGCGCAACGTGGCGACATCACGACGGTGCTGATTCCTGAGGAAAATTCCAAGGATCTGGCGGAAATTCCTGACAACGTAAAAAACCGAATCGAGATCATTCCCGTTAAGTGGATCGATCAGGTGTTTAACGTTGCGCTGGTACAGCAGCCAGCTGCGCTACCTGAAGAAGAACCTAATGCGGTGGCTCCCGCGAAGAGCGTCGTTGCCGAGGGCACGACGGCGGTTGCGGGCGAACACATTAAGCACTAACAAAGGCGGCGCACGGCTCTCGCCGTGGCCATTGGTATTGTTTGCTTGACCGTT
This sequence comes from Burkholderiaceae bacterium, assembly GCA_035621895.1. GTDB lineage: Bacteria > Pseudomonadota > Gammaproteobacteria > Burkholderiales > Burkholderiaceae_F > GJ-E10. Next base: position 6,098 of record DASPWJ010000050.1, read on the forward strand.
GGCCTTGACACCCTATGGGGCAGGAGGTTGAATAAGGCGTTTCGCGCCCTTGCCGACGGGCATGGGCGCGAACAAGACGAATCACAGGCGCCGCCCGATTCGCGAGCGCGCGCTGAAGCGAAAAAATAATGCGTTTAACGCAAAATGAGGGGGGATACCTTGAATAAGACCGAATTGATCGAACACATTGCCCGTCAAGCGGACATTTCAAAGGCCGCGGCTGGCCGCGCGCTTGAGGCGATCCTCGGTGGGATTCGCGCTTCACTGAAAAAGGGCAACTCGGTGACGCTGGTCGGATTCGGAACGTTCATTGTTGGCAAGCGCGCTGCGCGCACGGGACGTAACCCACGGACGAACCAACCGATAAAGATCAAGGCGGCGCGGGTGCCAAAGTTTCGTGCTGGTAAGGCACTGAAGGATGCGGTAAACTGATTCGCTTTGCGGTCGACGCGAGGCCGGGTTAGCGCGCACGACCTGTTGAACGCGGGGGTGCTTAGCTCAGTTGGTAGAGCGGCGCCCTTACAAGGCGTAGGTCGGGAGTTCGAACCTCTCAGCACCCACCACCGCGGCTGTTTGGTGCCGCCAACGCGCAATGCTTCTGAGTGCAATTGCGCTACGAATCGTCCGCGGGCAGTGCTGGGGAGCGGCGGTACTGTGGAGTGGTAGTTCAGTTGGTTAGAATACCGGCCTGTCACGCCGGGGGTCGCGGGTTCGAGTCCCGTCCACTCCGCCATTTCTCCTTTTGCCGCGAATGCACCCGAAAGGACTTTCGGCCGCCGCTTGGCCGCGAGAGTTTTGCCCCGTCGATCAGCGCGGTGGCGGTGGCGGCTGGCTATAGCGTGGCGTTTGTCCCGGAAGCAGGTTGCCCTTTGCGTACATGCATTGTGCGTACGCAATGTCGTAGCGGCGCTGCAACCGGTAGCCGCTTGCCGAGCCTTCGCCTATGCCGATAGCCGACCCCATCAGCAAACCAGCGCCCGCACCGATACCGGCCGCCGTCCAATTGCTTCCAATAAGAGCTCCGGCCGCGGCCCCGAGCGCAGTTCCTACGGCCGCCGATTCGACTGCGCTCGAGTTGGCTGCCGTCTGCGCCGTGCCCCCGGCGGCTTGAAACGCGTAGCCCCGACAGAATTGGTCCTCGGTAACAAAGACTTCAAAGGGCTTTCCCGGCGCCGGCATAACTGCGATGCTTGGGCTATCTGGCAGTACGGCGCACCCGCTCAGCGCGACGGCGCCAAATGCCAAGCAGATACCAAATTTTCCAGGGTTCATGTTCGAACTCCTGAGTCGTGTTCAATAGCGCTCGCACCCGCTGCGCGGCATTACTGCTTGCCACCAGGCGGCGCTGGTGAGGCGGTTGGGCCTTCCGGTTCCGCCGGAACGGGTCGCCATCCCTCCGGACATGCAGGCACGTGCGGGTAGTAGCCCTTGGCCGATTCACAGTAGTACCAGTACTGCGGCGGCGGGGGCATGTTGCTTAAGGGCAAATTCGACTCCGCCGGCGGGTACGGATAGCCATAGTAAGGGTAATAGGGATAGCCATAGGGCGGGTAGTACGGGTAGTAGGGATTAAACGCGTACCAAGTCCATACGCCTGCCGGACCGATCCACCACCAACCCCAGCGCCCATCGTGCCAACCCCAGTGTCCCCCACCGTGCCAAGCTGCTGGAACCGGTCGAACAACTTCGTTGGCCATCGTCGCGGTCGGCGAGGCGGCGAGCGCGGCGAAGCAAAGCGCGGTAGCGATTGCGACACGCTTTCCGATCAAAAAGAGAAAATTCTGGTTCGTTCCAAACATACTGCGTCTCCCTGTCGACCCCGCTAGGGCCGCACACCAAGCCCATTCTTGTACGGGCTGGAGCCCAGAGCAGCTTCGACCTCACAAACATATTTTGCTACTGCTTAACGCCCTTTCTTTGCGCAATTCAGTAAAGGTTGTGACAGAACGTATCTTGTGATTGCGCACAGAGGCGAGTTTGAGGATGGTCAATCTTCGCGTCGCTCTTTGGCGCTTTTTGTCATTTCTCCGCCCCTTGCTTTCGCTCGCACAAGAAAAGCGTCGCAAAACTGCATCGTCAAAGTCCAGCGAGGATGGCGCGCTGTGTGCCACGCCTAACAAGGCGCCCGCATGGCGCTGCATACGGCGCAGGCGAACTCGCCTTCTTCAATTTCACTCAAGGCTGCAGAAAATGCGCTTTTTTTAGGGGTGTTCACGCTGCGCTTGCTCAGGGTACGCAAGCCTTTTCGATCGTTCCTTGGCATTTTTCGAAAAGCACTGCAATGCGCTACTGATGCTCGCTTGAACTTGGCGCCATGGCCACGGCCGCCGCTGCGCTTTGCAAGGTGTCGCGCAAGCGTGCGTCGTCTTTACACGGCCAACTGATGCAGCCCCTTGCGTGCCTGGGTTCGCTGGTATCTCGAAAATGCAGCAATAAAAAAAGTACTCATCGAGTGCTCGGAAGATAAAACGCCGCTGGCATTCGTCAAAATGTGCGCTTTGGCGCTGTTGGGGCCGTGCCGTGCGTTAAAGGCAATGGGCGTAAACGAACGTCAGAGGATGCATAACTGCTTGAAATTGCAGTTAAAACCAAACCAGATTTAACGGTGAGGGCGTCGGGGCGGCGCGCTGTCAGGGTGGTTGCTGCTATAAAAAAGACCGGCTCTGGCATGGGGGCGAAGCACCACTGAACGGTAGCATTGCCGCAAATTTCCCTAAGACCGTCCAGCCGGCGTGCGCTCCTCGCTATGAACTCGAGACTTGTATTTTTCTCTCGGCTGTCGCGTCTTGCCACCTTCAGTCGCGCCTTGGTGGCGGGCTTCGTTCTGCTCAATGCTGCTGTTTTGGCTTTATCGCTGCTTACGATTGAACGCAATCGAAACGAACATCGCGATCGCGCACGCGTTGCTACCCAAAATCTTGCGCAGCTGCTCGAGATCAGTCTTGATGCGTCGTTGCAGCGCGCTGATCTGACCTTGTTGACGGTCAGGGATGAAATCGAGCGGCAAATCGAGGAGGGCGGCATCGACAATCGCACGCTAAGTGATTACCTTGCGCGCACGTTATCGCATCAAGTTGACATCGATTCACTACAGGTCGTGGACGCCAACGGAAACGTAGCCAAGGCGATTGGGCAGTCCACCCTTGTGCTGGACAGCGTTTCGGATCGCGACTTTTTCACAAAACTTCGGGATGGTTCACAGGCGGGGATCGCTTTTTCAAGGACGCAGTTCGGTAAAGCCAGCGAAGAGATGGGCATCGTGATTGCCCGTGGCATGGAGCGGCGCTCCGGTGGCTTTGCTGGTGTGGTTTTTGCCGTCCTCACGCCCGATCGGCTGCACAAATCGTTTTCGGGCCTCGAGCTCGGGTCTAGTGGTCTGGTTGCCATACGCGGACTCGACCTTGGTCTACTGGTTCGGCATCCGCGTCTTGCCGCCTCGGACACGGGATCCGACCCGAAGTCAATCTCTGCCGCCTTTCGACAGGCGTTATTTGTTAACGCGGAGTTCGGCACGTTTACGTCGAAGAATGGATTTGACGGAATCGAGCGCACAAATACTTACCGCAAGCTGGCAGGCTATCCTTACTACGTGATCGTTGGACTTTCGACCGATGATTACCTGCTGGGGTGGCGCCGTGAATCGTTGACGGTTCTGGCGCTGGCGGGGTGCTTTGCGCTGGCTACGTTTGTGCTCTCCGAGCAATTGCGTCGACTATGGACACGCCGGGAAGCGGCCATCGCGATGTTAGCCAAGCAGGAGGCGAAACTGCGTAAATTGGTCGAGTGGGCGCCGGACGCGTTGGTAATTACCGACTCGGACGGGCGCATTGTCATGGTCAACCAGCGCACGGAATCGATGTTCGGGTATTCGCGGCAGGAAATGGTTGGACGTAGCGTCGGGATCCTGTTGCCGGAGCGATTTCGCGGCGGCCACGCCGATCTGCTTCGCCGATTCAGCACCCAACCCGAAACGCGCAAGATGGGCGTGGGGCGCGAAGTATCTGCGCTTTCGAAGGACGGACGCGAATTTCCCGTGAATATCAGCCTGAGCCCGATCGATACGGACGAAGGCATGCTCATCACCGCGGACATTCGCGACATGCGGGGCATATCCCGATAGCGGGTTCGCGCCGAAGCTTCTGCAAAGCGTTGGGGCAGCATCTGGGCGCGCCGGCCCACATGCACTTTGCGAACGGGGTAAACTGCGCGCCGTCTCGCCTTGCTGCTGAAGGTCGGTAAAATTTGTCGGACCGACGGTTGAGCCGTACCCGCGTTACGTAAGTCCCTCGGGCCGCGAACGGCGGTCGCATTCGCTAATCCTTTCCCAAATCTGAGCCTCCATGTTTGAATCCGTAAGACGCCATCGCAAATGGTTAATGCCGGTGCTATCGGTCGCCGTGTTTTTGCCGTTCGTGTTCTCTGGCATATATGGCTTTACGCGATTTATCAGCGATGACAACACCGTTGCGAAGATCGACGGGGAGACCATTACGCTGCAGGAACTTGAACTCGCGCATCGCGAGCGCGTCGAACGCCTGATGCAAATGCTCGGCCCCAATGCCGATAGCCGTTTGTTTGATGCGCCGCAGGCTCGCGCATCGACGCTCGATGCCCTGCTTTCCGAGAAGGCGATTCAGCACGAGGCGGCGCATTTGCGTATTGCGATCTCCGACGCGCGCCTAAAGGAACTTATCGCAACGGTGCCTCAGTTCCAGCAAAACGGCAAATTCGACTACGACACGTACCTGCGCTTGCTGCAGTCGCGCGGATTTACCGAAGCCTCGTTTGAAGCGCGGGTGAGAATGGACCTTGGGCGTCAGACCCTGGATGCCGGGGTAACGGCTGGGGCGATGGCGCCGCACACGGTGATTGAGCATTTGCTGGCGCTGGAAAATGAGCGGCGGCAGGTGCGGCGCCTGCAGTTTCGGCCCGAGGACTTTATCGCCCGGACGAAGATCAGCGAGGACGCGATCAAGTCGGAGTACGAGTCCAACAAGGATCTGTACCGCACACCCGAGAGTGTCAAGGCCGAGTACCTGGTATTGAGCCTGGCTGATCTGGCAGCGCGTATGCCGGTAAGCGAGGCTGCGATACGCGAGTATTACGAAAAGAACAAGTCTCGCTGGAGCACCGCGGAGCAGCGCCGCGCGAGCCATATTTTGATTACGTTTGGAAAAGATGGTTCGGCGCCGGATAAAGTCGCGGCCCGCAAGCTGGCTGAGGAGCTGCTGCAAAAAGTGCGAGCCAAACCAGGGGATTTCGCGCGCCTGGCGCGCGAGAAGTCCAAGGATCCGGGATCGGCTCCGGCAGGTGGTGACTTGGGCTGGTTTGGTCGGGCAATGATGACCAAGCGATTCGAGGATGCCGCCTTTGCCCTCAAGCAAGGTCAAGTCAGCGACATTGTGGAGTCGGAGTTTGGCTATCACATCATCATGGTGACAGGGGTAAAGGCCGCCCAGGCAAAGCCCCTCGAAGAGGTCCGACCGGCCATCGAAGCTGAGATGCGCAAGCAGGCGGCACAAAAGAGTTATGCCGAGTTGGCCGAGCAATTTACGAACTTTGTGTACGAGCAGTCCGATGGTCTGGCAGCTGCAGCGGAGAAATTCAAGTTGCCCTTGAAAACAATCGACGATCTGACGCGCCAGGGGGTGCCGCAGCAGCCCGAAAAAGCAGCCATCTTCACACCCACGGTGCTCGATGCGGTCTTTTCGACCGACGCATTAGAACGACACCACAACACCAAGGCCATCGATATTGGCAACAATTCGCTCGTATCGGTACACGTAGTCCAATACCGACCGGCAGCGGTGCGCGCCTTGGACGAGGTGCGCGCCATGATCAAGACCAAGCTCGAGCGAGCCGCGGCCGTGCAGCTTGCGCGGCAGGCCGGTGAGGCGCGTCTGGCGCAATTGCGCCAAGCGGCGGACGACAAGGGCTTTGAGGCGGCGCGCGAGCTGGGCCGTCGCGACACCGATTTTTTGCCTCCAGCTGCTATCAACACGGTCATGACGGTGCCGGCCGATCACCTGCCCTCATATCTGGATCTGGAGCAGCCCGACGGCGCGTACGCGATCATCCATGTGTTGGGTGCAAGCAGCGCAAATTCGGGCGGCGATGCGGCGCGCGCCGGTTTGGAAAAAATGCTCCTGGAGCGTACGGCCGCTGCCGAGGAGTCTGAATACGTTCAGGCCTTGCGGGAGCGATTTGATGCGCGCGTCACACGCACGGACCTGCGCGGCGGCGGCAAGGGCGGCAACAGTCCGTCGAAGCCCTGAATCATCGCCGGGGAGAGGACTGCGAGCCGCGCAGCAGGGGCTGCAGATGCGGCCAAACATTGTCAAGCATGGTCCCTTGCGCCTGCGGCAGTGGGTGGATGTGATCGGCCTGGAACATCTCCAGTCGATCGGCGAATCCTTCCAGCAAGAAGGGCACTAGCGCGAGGTGATTTTGTCGCGCAAGCTCGGCGAATACCTCGTAGAAGCGCTCACCATAGACCGATCCATAATTCGGCGGCACCCGTATGCCGACAAGCAGTACCCGGGCTCCCTGACGCTCGCAGGCGTCGATCATTGCCTGCAGGTTGGCACGCATTGCCTCAACGCTCAGACCGCGCAAGCCATCATTGGCGCCAAGTTCAATGATGACCACACTCGGATGCACACGTTGCAACAGCTCGGCAAGACGCGCACGACCGCCGCTTGTGGTGTCCCCACTGATGCTTGCATTTACAACGTTATACTGCGGCGCCTTGCGGGCAATTCGGTCAGCAAGCAGCTTTACCCAACCCGTGTCGCGCGGCAGCCCGTACTCCGCTGAAAGGCTATCGCCTAGCACCAGGACCGCACTCGATGCCTTGGTGCCGAGTTGCGCGGGCACTGGTGCCGCGGCCAAGAACAGCAGCAGCGCGGCCAACAAATGGCGTCCAAGGACACTTCTCACAATCCAAGCTTTGAGAACGCGATGATGCAGTCGGCAACGCCGTTTCAGCCGCATATGCAAGTTCCTGCGCTGGAGGCGCGCGCACTAAGCAAAACCGTGTTCGATGCCAACGGCAGCTTGACGATTCTGGATGATATCAACCTGACCATCGCGCGCGGCCAGTCCGTTGCCGTACTGGGTCCGTCCGGATCGGGCAAATCAACGCTGTTGGGTTTGCTTGCCGGCCTGGACGTGCCCAGTTCGGGATCGGTTCGTCTATTTGGGGAGGAGCTGTTCGCACTGGACGAGGACGGGCGCGCCCGGTTGCGTGGGCGCAGTCTTGGTTTTGTGTTCCAGTCGTTTCAGCTGCTGCCGCATTTAACTGCCCTGGAGAACGTAATGCTTCCCCTGGAGCTTGGTGCCGAGGCGTTTGCGTCCGAGCGCTTTGCAAAATTGGCCAGCGATCTGCTCGATCGCGTCGGGTTGCGGGATCGTCAATCTCACTATCCGACCACGCTCTCGGGTGGTGAGCAGCAACGTGTGGCGCTGGCGCGCGCATTTGTCGCGCGGCCGTCCATCCTGATGGCCGATGAGCCGACTGGCAGTCTTGACGAGAAAACCGGTGCTGTCATTGCCGATCTACTTTTCGGACTGAACCGCGAGGCAGGTTCAACGCTCATTTTGGTGACGCACGACCCAAGTCTTGCTGCGCGATGCGCTCGCAAGATCTCGCTGCATGCGGGGCGTATCGAAGCAGATCGGTCCTAAACGGAAGGCGTCGCTTAGGCGCTCTTGCCATGGGCACTAAGACCACGCAGTTGCGCCAGTGCGCGAGCGGCGAGGGGCGCGACGTCGGAGGCCGTCATGCCCAGGTCGGCTCCAAACATTTCGGCCGCGCGACCATGAAGCCAGACACCGGCACGAACCGCGGCAACAGCGTCGGCGCACTGTGCAAGCAACGCTCCGATCATGCCAGCTAACACGTCGCCGGTGCCGGCGCTAGCTAGCGCTGGCCCTCCGGTGGGATTGATCGCGTAGTACCCACTGGGCTCGGCGATGATGCTGCCAGCGCCCTTAAGCACAACAACTGCGCCAGTCTGCTGCGCCAGGCGCAGCGCAGTGGCAACCCGGTCTTGTTGCACGGTAGCGGTATCCGTTGCCAGCAGGCGGGCCGCTTCGCCAGGGTGCGGTGTCAAAACCGTCAACGCCGTTCGCTCGCGCAAGCTCTGGCTCAAACCCGGCCCAGCCGCAAGGCAATTTAGCGCGTCGGCGTCAAATACAACGGCTCTTGGGTGAGAAAGCACGCGTTGCAAGCGCGCGCGGGCAGTTGCATCGGTGCCCATTCCGCATCCGACAACCAGCACCTCCACAGGCGGCAGTTCCTGTTCGGTGCGACACATAAGTTCCGGTTGCAACCAGTCAAAGCCCAAATCCGGGGCACCCATGCAGTCGACGTAGACCTTGCCGGCCCCCAAGCGAATTGCGGCACGCGCGGCTAGCAGTGCCGCCCCGACCATGCCACGAGCGCCGCCAATGATTGCGACGCTTCCGAAATCGCCCTTGTTGCAGTTCAGCGGCCTGGCTTTGAGCAAATTTGCAAACGACTGCGGAGTTGTCAATTGCCCGCTCGGCGTGGACCCGTTGATTGCTGGCTGCAGTCCCAGCGCTTCGACATGAACGCTGCCGGCTGCCTGTATGCCCTCGAGGGTGTGCAGACCCGGCTTGTCTGCGATAAAAGTGATCGTTTGACGAGCCGGCGCGCCGGCAACACCGCCGATCCAGGCTCCCGTGTCGGCGTTTAGCCCGCTGGGGACATCGAGCGCGAGAAGCGGGAAATTACGCTCCTGAACCCAGCGCAATGCCCCCAGCAACGGTTCCTCGAGCGCTCGTTGCGCGCCGATGCCAAGGAGCGCATCGATAATCATTTCGAAGGGTTCAGTCTGCGGCAAGCGCTCCAGAACGACCCCGCCCGTTTGCGTCCATTTGCTCCTTGCGGCCAATGCGTCGGGGCTTCGGCTCGGCAATGGCGCCCAGCACACGCAGCGGTGTCCCAACTCGCGCAAGCCAATTGCGCACATAAATCCATCGCCGCCGTTATCACCAGGACCGCATAGCACGAGCGCGGAACCTGCTGCTGTGCTGCCTTGCTTGCCGAACCACTGGTGTGCTGCCGCAGCGGCAGCCATTCCGGCGCGCTGCATGAGTGTGCCCGGTGGCAAGGACGCTCGCGCACGCGCTTCGAGGACGCGCAGCTCTTCGATCCGATACAGTGCATGCATTGCAGTTTCTTTGTCGGGCCGACCCCGCCCGTATTGTGTGCCGGGCCAGCCCATAGCTGTCAATTGCCGCCCGAGTGCGCACAAACGGGCGAATTCGGATCTTCTCACCCGGCACTTCGGCGGACCCGGCAACCATGGGGGCAAATAGACTCCTGGCAAACGCAGCACAGAGTCCAGGATCGCGTCTGCCGACGATTTCATGAATGCACCTGAGAAACTGATTTCGACCGCCGAGATGCTTGGCTCGGTCTGGATCTGCTACGCGCCCTTGATCGACAAGAAGCGCAAGGCCATTGGCACGCGCCTGACCATGCTCTCCGCGAATTCGCAGGAGCGCCCGCCGGTTGGGTCCTTGCTGGAGGCCCTAAATGCGGTCTGGCCCGAGTCACCGGTTCCGGTACTTGTTGCGCCGTTGGATGCTGCGTTTGATGAGACGGCGATGAACTGGACGGCGCCGCGCAATGCGTTGCTGGAAATTCCGGCCAGTGCCTTAATTGACCCGCGCACCCAAAGTACCGCGCAAGCGCTTTTTCGCGACGGCAAGCGCCTGGTTTTGCGGGGCATTCCTGAAGTGCCACTTCCCCCCGCGCTGCTCTCGTGCTTTGAATATTCGCTGATCCACGTGAGCGAAGACCGTCGACGCTGGAGCGGCCCCGCACCGGTCGGAATCGTTCGACGCATCCCTTTTATTGTCACCGGCGTCCAAAGTGTTGCCGATGCGTTGGAAGTATTCGATCGAGATGCGGCCGCCTGTGTCGGCTGGCCCCTCGATGACCAGAGCACAAACAAGGCGCGACCACTGCAACCCGGGCAGGCCGTTGTTATGGAATTGCTGCGGCTGGTGCGAGACGATGCGGACCTTGACAAGATCGACTCGACCTTGCGCCGCGACCCGGCCCTTGCCTTCAAACTATTGCGGCTGGTGAACTCCGCCGCGTTTAATCTGCCGGTGCAAATTACCTCGTTTCAACATGCGGTGATGATGCTCGGATACAAAAAGCTCATCCGTTGGCTCTCTTTGCTGCTGGCGACGGCTTCGAAGGACTCAAATACCTTCCCCTTGATGCACGCATCGATCCGCCGCGGGATTTTCCTCGAAACGATCGGCGCAACGGCCTCGCAAGGGGAGATTCGCGACGAACTTTTCATAACGGGCGCGTTCTCCCTGCTTGATCGGATCACCGGAGCTCCGTTCCCGCATTTGTTTGAACTCATTTCCTTGTCGGAAACCATTGTCGAGGCGATTCTGAATCGCTCCGGCCCCTACGGTGCCTACTTGACCTTAATCGAGGCCATCGAGCGAAGCGACCCAATTGCCATCCGCAAGAAGACCGAGGAACTGGCAATACCCACCGCAACGTGCAACGAGGCACTGCTCAAGTCACTGGCTTCGGCCCAGCTCCTTGACGGCGACATTTAGCGGTCGATCGCGCCGCTAGCCCCAGCGGCTATCGCTGGCGCCTCGCCCGGCTATAATCCCGTACCCTCGGATACGAGAGGAGTCCAACAAAGTTGGCTGCCCGTTGGCACCTTGCCGTGCGTTCGCTGTCGACTTTGGTTCGAAAGCACCAGCGCACCTGAGGTTGCCGTCGTCTCCTGGGGTTTGGCCGTCCCTCGAGTTGCCTTCCGCAATGAGTTCTTCGGATTCCTATCTGGTCCTCGAGGGTCCTGCCGCGAGCTCGGCGTTTCGGCTTGCGCGGCTGCTCACGCGCCTTCAGGACATTGAGCCTGCGGTGCGCGCGGTCGACGCGCGCTACCGCCATTTTGTAAAGCTTTCCGCGCCCTTGGACGCAAGCTCTGCAGTCCGACTTGAGCGCGTGCTGTCGTATGGCGAACGCCCTGCGACCAACACTTGGATGCCCGATTTGCGCCTGCTCGTGGTCCCACGGCTGGGAACCACCTCGCCGTGGTCAAGCAAGGCAACCGAGATCGCGCGCAACTGCTCCTTGCCCGAAGTGCACAGAGTGGAACGGGGCGTTGTCTACCAGGTTTGCTGCTCGGACCGCGCTGCGCTCGGTTGGGGGCCCGGTCATCGCACTTGGGAGCGCATCGCGGGCATCTTGCACGACCGGATGACCGAAACCGTGCTCGATGCACCAGTCGATCTGCAATCGACGTGTGCGCTGCTATTTGCTTCGCCTTCGGTGGAGCGCAGCGCGACGCGACAGATTGACCTGCTGCAAAACGGACGCCTCGCCCTGGTCGATGCCAACTCACAAATGGGCCTGGCTTTGTCGCCCGAAGAGATCGACTACCTGGTAACAGCTTTTAGCGCGATGGGTCGCAACCCCACCGATGTCGAACTGATGATGTTCGCGCAGGCCAACTCGGAGCACTGTCGCCACAAGATCTTCAATGCGACGTGGACGATCGACGGGATCGCCGCGACTTCAAGTCTTTTTGACCTGATCAAGGCAACGCACACCGCCGCGCCGCGTGGGACGGTAGTTGCCTACCGTGACAATGCCGCCGTGATTGAGGGCCGTCGCGCCAGCGTGTTTGCGCCCCAAGCCGACACGGGCAATGAGGCCGGAGCATACGTGCGCCATGAGCAGATGCTGCACCTCGTATTTAAAGTCGAAACCCACAATCACCCCACGGCAATAGCGCCTAACCCCGGCGCAGCGACGGGGGCCGGCGGCGAGATTCGCGATGAGGGGGCGACCGGTCGAGGCGCTCGCCCCAAGGCAGGTTTGTGCGGATTTAGCGTCTCGCATTTGCGCTTGCCTTCAGCCCGTCGCTCTTGGGAAAACGACCGTGACGTAACTGCGGCAAGCGACTCTTCAAAGGCGCCTTCCGACTACGGTTTTCCTTCGCGGATAGCCGATGCTTTGACCATCATGATTGAAGGGCCGATCGGGGCGGCTTCCTTTAATAACGAGTTTGGACGGCCGAATCTTGCTGGCTACTTTCGCTCCTATGAGCAAAACGTAGGGGGCGAACGGCTCGGCTACCACAAACCGATAATGCTTGCGGGCGGAGTGGGCAATGTCCGGGCCGATCAAACCCAAAAAGCTCGACCCGCTGCGGGGGCGTTACTCGTGCACTTGGGCGGTCCGGGCATGCGCATCGGGTTGGGTGGCGGCGCGGCCTCAAGTCTGGGCGCGGGCACGAACACGGAGCAGCTCGATTTTGACTCCGTTCAGCGCGCCAACGCGGAGATCCAGCGGCGCGCGCAAGAAGTTATTGACACCTGTGCACGCTTGGGCGCGGCAAATCCGATTCTGGCCATTCACGATGTCGGCGCTGGCGGTCTGTCCAATGCGTTTCCCGAACTTGCGGAAAATTCCGCGCGTGGCGCGAGCATCGAGCTCAAGCGCATCCCCATAGAGGACCGCTCGATGACGGCGCTGGAAGTTTGGTGCAATGAATCTCAGGAGCGCTATGCGTTGGCGGTGGCGCCCGAGCGCTGGCCCGTGCTAGCGCAAATCTGTAGCCGCGAGCGCTGTCCTGTGGCGGTCATCGGGACGATCACGGACGAAGGGCAACTGCGGCTTGCGCTGGAAGACGCGCCAATGGCGGTGGATATGCCGATGAGCGTGCTCTTTGGCAAACCTCCCCGCATGCACCGTGACGTCGTACGACGCGACCGACAATTACCGGCACTTGATTTGACACGAATTGATATTTCTGCCGTCGCCCTCGACGTGTTGCGCCATCCCACGGTCGCAAACAAGTCGTTTCTTATCACGATCGGGGACCGTACGGTTGGTGGCCTCAGTTGTCGCGATCAGATGGTTGGTCCGTGGCAAGTTCCGGTCGCCGATTGCGCCGTTGCGCTGCTGGATTTTGATGGGTATGCGGGCGAGGCCTTTGCCGTCGGAGAGCGTGCCCCGGTCGCCGCGATCGACGCAAGCAACGCCTCGCGCTTGGCGATCGCCGAGGCTTTGCTTAACTTGGCTGCCGCCGATGTTGAATGGGTGCGCGTGAAGTTGTCGGCCAACTGGATGGCAGCCTGCGGCGTGCCGGGGGAAGACGCGGCGCTGTACGCCGCCGTGTTTGCAGCAAGCCATTTATGCACGGAATTGGGCGTGTCCATTCCGGTAGGGAAAGATTCGCTTTCTATGCGCACGAGCTGGCGGGAGGCAGAGCGGGAAAAGCAGGTTAGCGCGCCGGTCTCTTTGGTTGTCAGCGCTGCGGCACGGGTGGAAGACGTGCGCCGCAGCCTCACCCCACAGCTGCGCGAAGACGCCGGGCCAAGCGAGCTGATTTTGATTGACCTTTCTGCGGGACGTCAGCGTTTGGGCGGATCGATATTGGCGCAAGTTTGCAGTCAGCTTGGTGACGAGGCACCCGATGTGGATACGCCATCGGCGCTCGCGGCAACGCTGCGCGCGATACGCTCCTTGGCAGCGCAAGGGATCGCGCTTGCCTACCATGATCGGTCCGACGGAGGCCTTTGGGTGGCGGCCTGTGAAATGGCCTTTGCGGGGCGTTGCGGACTTTCGATCAACATCGATGTGTTGGCAATCGATCCGCACGGCGGCGATTACGGGGACTTCAAGATCCGTGCCGATCAGGCCACCGTACGGCGTCACGACATGGCGTTGCGCGCGCTTTTTAACGAAGAGCCCGGTTGTCTGATTCAAGTACGCAAGGCCGATCGCTCGGCTGCGATGCAAGTGTTGCGCGAGGCCGGCATTGGCGCGCTGAGCCACGTTGTAGCAAGCATCACCGAGCAACCCGTGGTTGAGGTGCGCCACGATGCCAAGGTGCTGGTCTCCTACAAACTGAGTGAACTGCTCGGGGCTTGGAATGAGGTTTCCTGGGCAATCGCGCGCTTGCGTGACAATCCGGCCTGCGTGGATTCGGAGTTCGGGCGCTCGGACAACGACTTGCCGCCGCAACTTTCTCTTGCTTTGCCCTTTGATCCGCGCGAGGACATCGCCGCACCATGGATCGCGACGGGCGATCGACCGAAGATCGCCATCTTGCGTGAGCAAGGTGTCAACAGCCAATACGAGATGGCGGCGGCCTTCGACCGAGCTGGGTTTACGGCCGTCGATGTGCATATGACCGATTTGATTGAAGGTCGCGTCATCCTGGCTTCGTTTCAGGGTTTCGCCGCCGGTGGCGGGTTTTCCTATGGCGACGTACTGGGTGGCGGTGGTGGTTGGGCCAAAACCATAATGTTTAATCCAAAGCTGGCCGATGGGTTCGCCGAGTTTTTCGCGCGTCCGCAGACATTTGCCCTAGGTGTCTGCAACGGCTGTCAGATGATGAGCCAGCTGCGCTCAATCATCCCCGGGGCATCGCACTGGCCCCGATTCGAACGCAACACGTCCGAGCAATTCGAGGCGCGCCTCGTGATGGTCGAAGTTCCGGCGTCACCCTCGATCTTTTTCGCCGACATGGCGGGCGCTCGTATACCCGTGGTCAACGCTCATGGGGAAGGGCGCGCGGTCTTTGACGCGTCGCAAGCGCTAACACAAGCCCATGCGGCACTGCGCTACATTGATGCAGCCGGCGTTGCTACGGAACGCTACCCGGAAAATCCCAATGGGTCGCCCATGGGTATTTGTGGCTTGACGACCGCCGACGGACGCTTCACGATCGTGATGCCGCACCCCGAGCGCGTGCGCCGCACGGTGCAAATGTCGTGGCAGCCATCGGGGCTGGGCGAGGACTCTCCTTGGATGCGCATGTTTCGCAACGCGCGTCGCTGGGTGGCGTAAGCGCAGGTTATTGGGACAAGCGAGAAAACAACAAAATGACAGATCGAGTCATTCCTTTGCTCGACGCCAAGGCGCTACGCCGACCGCCAAAGGTCCCCTCCGACATGAGGCACGCCACCGGCGTCTTGCAAGACCGGTTGCACCGACCGCTGCTTGATTTGCGCATATCGGTGACCGATCGATGCAACTTTCGTTGCATTTATTGCATGCCCAAGGAGCTGTTTAACAACGAGCACCGTTACGTGCCGCACGGCGAGTTGCTCAGCTTCGAGGAAATCACACGACTGGCGCGCATCTTCGTGCGCCGCGGGACACGCAAGATTCGACTTACGGGCGGCGAGCCCCTACTGCGGCGTGACCTCGAATCACTGGTACGCATGCTTTCGGGCCTGGGCACCGAACTTGGCGTGCCGCTCGATTTGGCGCTGACGACCAATGGGTCGATCCTTGCACGCAAGGCAAGCGCCCTTGCTGACGCTGGTCTGCGGCGTCTGACGGTTTCGCTCGATGCGCTGGACGATGCAATTTTCCGCCGAATGAATGATGTCGATTTTCCCGTCACCAGCGTGCTCGAGGGCATCGATGCGGCTGCAGCGGCCGGGTTTTCGCCGATAAAAATCAACATGGTGGTCAAGCGCGGGTACAACGAGGAGCAGGTGCTGCCTATGGCGCAGTACTTTCGTAGCCGTGGTCATGTCCTGCGCTTTATCGAGTTCATGGACGTAGGCAACTCCAACGCGTGGCGGATGGACGACGTCGTTGCGTCGGAACAGATTCTTGAGACCATCAACGCCCAAATGCCACTTGAGCCCATCGAGACGACCGAGCCAGGCGAAGTTGCGCAGCGTTGGCGCTACCGGGATGGAGGCGGCGAGATCGGCACGATTTCGAGCGTTACTCGGGCGTTCTGCGGTGATTGCACGCGTGCGCGATTGTCCACCGAGGGTTGCCTGTATCTATGCTTGTTTAGTCAACACGGACACGATTTGCGCGCTTTACTGCGCGGTGGCGCTAGTGACTTGCAAATCGCCGCGGCGATCGGCGCAGTTTGGACCGCGCGCGACGACCGTTATTCCGAGCTGCGCGGACAGCTCACTTCGCGACCGAGTAAGCGCATCGAGATGTCCTACATTGGTGGGTAGCGATATTCTGGGAACACCCACGCGCGATTTGATCACTGGGGTGATACTCGCGGGCGGTCGCGGGTCAAGAATGGGCGGCGCGGATAAGGGTTTGGTCGAATTCGAGGGTCGCGCTCTGATCGAACACGTGCTCGCACGCATGCAACCGCAAGTTGGCGAAATCATCATCAGCGCCAATCGAAACTTTGATCGGTACCGTGCTTATGGTCATCGCGTGGTGGCAGACGACTGCGCGAATATCGGTGCGTTTAGCGGGCCGCTGGCCGGCATGCTAGCTGGCTTGCGCGATTCCCGTCTGCCGTGGGTAGCTTTCGTGCCGTGTGACGCGCCAGCGTTGCCATTGGATCTGGTTGCCCGACTCAGCGCGGCTACCGACGGTGCGCGCCCTACTGTTGCGGCCTGCGCCGGTCGGCGGCAAGTTGTGTTCTGCCTGATGCCGAGGTCGATTGCACCGCAACTTGCGTCGACCCTGGCCGCCGGGGAGCGACGACCTCGGGAATTTCTGCGGGCCCTCGACGCGATCGAAGTCACCTTCGAGGACCCGCAAGCGTTCGCCAATATCAATGCATTGCATTCTCCATCGCAGAGCGCCGATGAGTGAATGCGATTTGCGCAAGGGGTTCGAGACTCTGGTTCAGCCTCTTGCCTCGATCGAAGAAGTGCAGCAGGTCGAACTGCTGCAAGCGCGAGGCCGTGTGCTGGCGCACCCTCTGGTGTCAAGTCGGGATCTTCCGGCCCAGGACCAGGCGGCCATGGATGGATACGCGGTGCGTGCGCAAGATTTGGCCGACGGCGGCCGAACGCTCAAGGTCGTTGGTCGCGTCCTAGCCGGGCACGACTTCGGTCAACCGTTGGTGTCCGGAACCTGTGTGCGGATTATGACCGGCGCTTCGATGCCCCAGGGCGCCGATACCGTAGTCGTGATGGAGGTGGCGCAGGACCTTGCACCTGATTTAGTGGCTTTGCCCGGGCCAATCGGTCTGGGCGCTAACCGGCGCGTGCAGGGCGAGCACGTGCATGTGGGCGATGAAGTTCTGCCCGCACGCCGCAGGTTGCGCGCTGCGGATCTTGCGCTGGCCTGCGCCGTTGGAGAACTCGAACTGGACGTCTTTCGGTTGCTGCGCGTTGGTGTTTTGTCTACGGGCGATGAGTTGAGGGATGCCCCTGCACCGCTGCCGCCGGGTTGCGCCTATGACAGTAATCGCGTGATGCTGCGCGCGGCGCTTGAACAAGCGGGTTTGGGCGCACGCGACATGGGCATTTGCCCAGACGATTCGCGCGCGTTGCGCGGCCTTATCAATGCGGCCTTCGATGAAGGTTTGGACGCACTGCTGATATCCGGTGGCGCCGCCTTGGGCGATGCCGACATCGTGCGCAGTTTAGGCGGCGTTGAATTCATCCCTGTAAACGTCCGACCGGGTCGTGGAATTGCCGTGTTGCGCTTGGAGCGCTCGCACCAAAAGCTCCTAGTCCTCGGTTTGCCGGGAAACGCGGTGGCCGCATATGTGCTCTTTCACACCCTCGCACTGCCCGCACTATTGCGCATGGCTGGCGCCGATGCGCAGCCCCCGGCACCCTTGTTAGCGCCGATTGCCTGCGACCTGCATGCTCGCGCCGGGAGAATCGATTTTCGGCGCGCGCGTCTTAGCTTCGATACTCAGGGTCGAGCCGTTGCCCATCCGCTGGCCCAGCAGGGCTCCGCGATGATTCGCTCTGTTGGCGAGGCAGACGCACTGCTAGCCGTCGGGCCCGCTGCGCAGTACCACGCCGGCGACCTCCTGCCAGCCTATCTGATCGCCTCTTTCGAATCAGCGCTTTGAGTCGATGCAGCTCTTGCGGCCCATGGAGACGCGCTCCATGGGCTCGCGACTTAAAAGCTATTACGATGCGGCCGCGGCCCTTATTGGCGCGTTTGCACCTGCACCAGCGGAACCTCCTCGACCTTTGCGCGAGGCGGGCGTTCGCGACCCAGTGGACGTGTCGCTTTTTCGCTGGCGATGCGCGCTTGGACCGCCGCAAGCTTAGCCGGATCCGTCTGCGCGAGCTCAATGCCGGCGGCATCCAACGCCGGCGTAAGTTCTGCCAGATTCATGCTCACCGGCACAATCTTCTCCGTTAGCGGGGCGTGCGGTAGTTCCGGGCTGCCTGCGGTGGTTGACGCAAACGGGCTAACCGTCGCTGCTGGCCTCGCCGCCGTTGGAGTGCCGGCGGGCTGCGCTTCTGGTGCAAAGGCCAAAGCAAGCTCGGCAGCCGCACCAATTTGCTCAGCTGGCAATGTCGCTGGTTGCTCGATTCGCGTGCCCACCACCTGCGCTTCGGAAACACTGACCCGCGAATCTTGGCGTTCGACACTTCCCAATCCGCCCTTGCTCTCGGCAATAGCCTGGCTCGGTTCAGCGCTTATAGCGGTCTCGCCGCGATCGGCGCCCGAGCGCCCTCGCCGGCGTCGACGTCGGCGCCCGCGTCGCTCCTCTTCGCCTGCCGCGGGGACACTGGCCGCAGTTGGTGCAGCCGTGACTGCCAATTCGGGCGGCGATGGCACGGGTGACTGTGGCTGCGCCTGCGGTGCACGAATTTCGCCCGCGGCAGCTGTCTGCGCTGCGGCTTCGCCCTGGCGATCACGCCGGCTACGCCGTCGACCCGATTCACTCGCGCCGCGCTCTGAACCTCCGGTTAAGCTTGTCTCGGCCTCGCGAGCCATTGTGCCCGCCGGTGCGCGCTCGACGCCGCCACCCGCCGCCGGGCGTTCGCCACGGGGCGCGCCCGCACCCGCACCGCGATCTCGCCGAGTTTCCTCTCGCCTGCGCCCGCCTGTGCCGCGTTGCGCCTCTCCCGGCTCCCTGCGTTCGGCCTCTGCTCGCTCGGTTCTGGCACCGCGCTCGGGCCGACGCTCGCGCCGCTCGGAGCGCTCTGGACGACGAGCAGCTCCTCGCCCTTCTTTTTGCCCTTCGCGCAAGCGCACGGCCGCATGCGCACCGGCGCCTGCAGCAGGTTTTGCGCTTTCGGGCGCGGGCG
>DASPWJ010000051.1:0-12026 GCA_035621895.1 Burkholderiaceae bacterium
AAAGAATACGATCAGGCCGCCAAAAATCATCGCCTCCATGTGGGATTTCATCGCGGTTGAGAGGTCGATTCCGACCAACTCCGGAACCCGATTCAGCAGCACCGGCAGCAGGACGAAAAAACCCGCACCGAAGTAGCTGCCAACAACCGACCCCAGTCCGCCAATGATGATCATGAACAACACGTTAAAGGACATACCCACATCAAAAGCCAAGGGCTCCCAGGAGCCCAGGTGTACGAACCCCCAAAGCGCGCCGGCGATGCCCGCGTAAAACGAACTCACGGCAAAGGCGCTTAACTTGGCAGTCACTGGGCGAATACCGATTACTTCCGCGGCCACGTCCATGTCGCGCGTCGCCATCCAGGCACGGCCGATGTGCGAGCGCGTCAGGTTCTTTGCCGCAAGCGTCAACAGGCTAAGCAACCCCAGGACAAACAGGTACTTGTCAACCGGGCGCTCGAGCGTCCAACCGAACAGCTCGATTGGTCTGGTAGAAACCGACCCGGAAGTCGACCCCGCGGTAAACCAGGGTATGCGGACAAACGCCCAGTCGAGAAAAAATTGCGCGGCCAACGTCGCCACGGCCAGATACAGTCCCTTAATTCGCAGGCTCGGAATTCCAAAGGCGCTGCCAACCAGAGCCGCACTGCCACCCGAGAGCAATAACACCAGCAGGATGTTGAGCTCGGGGATGCGCACCGTGAGGTTATAAGCGACGTAGGCTCCTACGCCCATAAAGCCTGCGCTACCCAGCGAGATCTGCCCGCAGTAGCCCACGAGGATGTTTAGCCCAATGGCGGCAATCGTCAGAATCAAAAACGGAATGATCAGAGCGCGCAAGGTATAGTCGCTGGCAAGCAGCGGCACGAGAAGGAAGGAAATTGCGGCCAGCCCGATCATGAACCAGCGGTCCTGCGCGATTGGTAGCAGCTGCTGATCGGCGCTGTAGCTGGTTTTGAACTGGCCGTTTTCGCGATACAGCATAAGGATCGTAGATCGCTCAGACGCGGTCGATGTGGCGCTCGCCAAACAGGCCTTCTGGCCGCACCAGTAAAAAGGCCAGCACCAGCACGTAAGCGAACCAGTTTTCGATTCCCCCGCCGGAGAGATCAAACCAACGCGCTAGCGCCTGGCCCAGGAAGACTTCGGCAAACTTTTCCCCGACACCTATGATCAAGCCTCCCAAGATTGCTCCCGGTATCGAGGTCAGCCCACCGAGGATCGCCACCGGCAGCGCTTTGAGCGCAATTTGCGAAAGCGAAAACTGCACTCCAAGCTTGGATCCCCAGACCAGTCCGGCGACGAGGGCGACAAAGCCCGCCACCGACCACACGATGACCCAGATGTGGTTTAGCGGAATCCCAATCGACTGGGCAGCCAGATGATCATCGGCGACCGCACGCAGCGCCCGGCCAGTAGCCGTCTTCTGAAAAAACAGTCCCAGCACAAGTACCAGCACGGCTACTACGCTCGCCGCGACCAGGTCATCGCGACTCACCAAAATGCCGCCCTCAAAGAGCCGCGCACCAAGAATCATCGGCTCCTTGGGCAATCCCAAGTCGATGCTGTAGATGTCATTGCCCCATATCGCTTGGCCAAAGCCTTCGAGAAAAAAGCTGATCCCCAAGGTTGCCAGCAGCAGTGCCACCGCGCTTTGGTTGACGAGCGGCCGCAGCACCAAACGCTCGACAAGCCAGGCCAGGGCGACCATCAGAGCGAAGGACACGACGGTCGCGAGCAAAAGCGGCATATGTTCGGCCAGCCGTGCAGTGGCGAGCGCGGCAAACAAGACCATCGCGCCTTGCGCGAAATTAAACACTCCGGAGGCTTTGTAGATTAGTACGAAGCCCAGAGCGACGAGGGAATACAGCACGCCGGCCATGAGGCCGCCAAGCAGCACCTCCAGAAAAAAGCCCGCCGTAGCGACGTGAAAGACCAGCGGTGCCGCCAGCCCCGCGACGAGCAGCGTTGCCAGTACTACGACGGGCCAGGAGTGGCGCAATTGCGTAAGGGGGGAAGTTTTTTTTGTCACGGTCATTTGGTTGGCACTTCGGCACCTAGTGTGTAAGCCCTAGGTAGGCATTGATGACATTTTGATCGGCGCGCACCTCGTCGGGCGTCCCATCGCCAATCTTGCGGCCGTAGTCAAGCACCAAGACCCGGTCCGAGATGTCCATCACGACACCCATATCATGCTCGATCAATACGATGGTGGTGCCGAATTCCTCATTGACGTCGAGAATGAAGCGGCACATGTCCTGTTTTTCTTCCAGGTTCATCCCCGCCATGGGCTCATCGAGCAGCAGCAGCTCGGGCTCAAGCGCCAGCGCGCGGCCAAGGTCGACGCGCTTTTGCAGTCCATAAGACAGCGTGCCCACCGCTTGGCGACGGTAGGCCTGGATTTCAAGAAAATCGATTATGCGTTCGACAACCTTACGGTGGGCAATTTCCTCGCGTTCGGCTGGACCGATACGCAATGCCTGCGACAGCAGTCCCGAGCGCATCTTGAGCGTTCGGCCCGTCATGATGTTGTCGAGCACGCTCATGCCCTTAAACAACGCCAGACTCTGAAAGGTGCGTGCGATTCCCATACGTGCGGCCTCATGCGGGTGCATCCGCGCGCGCACCTGACCACGGTAGCTGATAGAGCCAGCCACCGGCGTATACACGCCATTGATCAGATTCAGCAACGAACTCTTGCCGGCGCCGTTGGGGCCGATGATCGCGCGTATCTCGTGCTCACGAACGTCAAAGCTGATGTCGGTCAACGCTTTTACGCCGCCAAAGGTCAGTGACGCGTGTTCGACTTTGAGCAGCGCCGAACCATTGTTGTGTCGCGTGCGGGTCACGGCCGCCACACTCCGGCCGCGCGCACTGCCCGGGCGTCGTGCCAGCGGCCGCAAAAGCAAATCATGCGGCCCGTGCTACTGGTGAAAAGGTGCGGGCGGTGCGCAATTGCAGCGTTGCGGCCACTTTGCCGACTCGTCCGTCTTCAAACCGAACTTCCGTTTCAACGTACTGCGACGCGCGCCCGCCGTACAGCGCATCGACGAGCTCCTGGTACTTCTGAGCGATAAATCGCCTGCGTACCTTGCGGGTGCGCGTAAGTTCGTCATCGTCGGGATCGAGCTCCTTGTGCAGCACCAAGAAGCGATGTATTTGCGAATTCGCAAGCAGGGGATCGGCCGCCAAGTCCGCGTTGACCTTGTCAACACAGCCAGCGACCAGGTCCAGCACCGCGGGTTTGCCAGCCAAGTCGGCATAGCCGGTGTAGGCCAGTCCGTGGCGCTCGGCCCAGTTGCCAACCGCTTCAAAGTCGATGTTGATAAAGGCACAAACCTGCGCGCGGCCATTCCCGAAAGCGACCGCTTCCTTGATCTGGGGGAAAAATTTGAGCTTGTTCTCGATGTACTTGGGCGCAAACAGCGTCCCGTCGGCCAGTCGGCCAACGTCGGCCGCGCGATCGATGATGCGCAAATGCCCATCGGTATCGAGCAGCCCAGCGTCACCGGTATGAAACCAGCCGTCGGCATCGAGCACGTCGGCCGTGGCCTGAGGATTGCGATGGTATTCCTTGAGCAGCCCCGGGCTGCGTACGAGTACTTCGCCGCTTTCGGCGATGCGCAGTTCAACTCCTGCCGCTGGCGGCCCAACCGAGTCGGCGCGCACTTGACCGTCTGGCTGCATGCAGACGAACACGGCGGTCTCCGTCGAACCGTACAGCTGCTTGAGGTTCACGCCCAACGAGCGGTAAAAGCTAAAAAGGTCAGGTCCAATCGCCTCACCAGCCGTGTACGCGACCTTGACTCGGCTCAGCCCGAGCTGGTTGCGAAGGGGTCCGTAGACAAGCACGTTGCCTAGCGCATACCACAGGCGCCAGAGTGCACCCACGGGTCTGTGATCAAGAATGCGTCCGCCGACGCGGCGGCCAACTGCCATGAAATGCTCGAAGAGCTTGCGCTTGACGCGGCCGGCGTCTTCCATTCGGATCATCACCTGGGTCAACATGCCCTCAAATACTCGGGGTGGTGCGAAATAGTACGTCGGACCAATTTCGCGCATGTCATTGGAAACGGTCGAGGGCGACTCAGGGCAGTTCACGGTGTAGCCGGTGAACAAAGCTTGCGCGTACGAGAAAATGTTCTGGCCGATCCATGCCAGTGGGAGGTAAGCCAGAACATCCTCATCGGGACCCAGATGATCGAATTCGGTTGCGGCACGCACCCGGTCGATCAGTGCCGCGTAGGTCTGAACAACACCTTTGGGCCGCCCGGTCGTCCCCGAGGTGTAAAACAGCGCGGCCGTGTCGCTTGCCGCTCCCAAAGCTACCTGCTCGTCAAAGAATTGCGGATTGGCGGCCGCAAATTCGACGCCACGCGCGCGCAGCTGGTCATACGGCAAGAGCCCAAGATGGTCGTAGTTGCGCAATCCCCGCGGGTCATCGAAGACGATATGCGCCAGCTCCGGAAATTGCTCGCGCACTTCGAGCACCTTGTCGACTTGTTCCTGGTCTTCGACGATCGCGTACTCGATGTCTGCGTCCTGAAACACATGCACCATCTGTGGCGCGGTTGCGTCCTGGTACATCGGCACCGCAACGGCGCCCAGCGCCTGGGTCGCCAGCATCGCAGCGTACAGTCGTGGCCGGTTCTCGCCGATGATCGCTACGTGATCGCCGCGAGTTAACCCTTGCGCGTGCAGCGCCCCGCAGAGCAAGCGCACTTCGGTGGCCAACTGCGACCAGCTCCAGGTTTGCCAGACACCCAGATCCTTTTCACGCAACGCGGGGTGGTCCGGCCGTACCCGCGCATGCCAAATCAGCAGCTTGGGAAACGTATCGGCCGTGGCCGGCGCCATACCCTCCTGTGCCACCAGGTTCTCCTCGCGGTCCGCCGCGGCCGCAGTAATCACTTGCACTTCTCGGCGACCTTGCGGATCCTCTCCTTGCGACAAAGGCCAGTTGCCTTTGCACCGTGTAATCATCCCATGGAAACAAAGCTACCGTGTTGCGGCCGCTGCTGCTGCAGTGCGTCAAGCAGACGACGCGCAATGCCTTCGGTGCCGCCTCTGCCTTGCTAGGTCAGAGACGGTAATCAGGTTGTTCGCGGTCGAGCTTTCGGATCAACGCCGGCCAGACGAATTCGCCGCCCATGCCGCCCGTTTGGACCCTCATCGCGTGGGCCACGCCCTCGACGATGGCGGTTTGCACCGGCACCAGGGCGCCGCCCGATTGCGCGCTGATCTGAATCTGGCAGGCGCTTTCGAACACATACATTCGCAAAAAGGCGTCGGCAATGGTGGGCCCCACCGTTAGCAAGCCGTGGTTGCGCAAGCACAGATAGTCCTTGTTGCCCAGGTCCGCCTGCAGGCGTGGCTTCTCCTCAGGGCGTAGCGCCACGCCTTCGTAGTCGTGATAGGCAAGGGAAGCAAGCACAAAAGTGCTCTGTTGCGAAATCGGCAGCACACCGCACTGTTGGGCCGCCACCGCTACGCCGGCGCGCGTGTGAGTGTGCAGCACACAGCGCGCATCATCGCGCACCGCATGTATCGCGCTGTGGATGGTAAAGCCCGCCGGATTCACCGCAAACGCACTGTCCTGCAGTTTGTTGCCATCTTGGTCGATGCGGATAAGCGAGGAGGCAGTGATTTCCTCAAACAGCATGCCGTAGGGGTTGATCAAGAAACGATGTCCGGATCCAGGCAATCGGGCACTGATGTGCGTAAATACGAGGTCGCTCCAACCATAGAGCGCCACCAGCCGGTACGCGGCGGCAAGGTCGCAGCGCAGTTGCCATTCCTCCGGACCGACCTGATCTTTGAGGCTAGGAACGTTCATTAGGGGCACCTAGATTGGGAGCCGTTGGGATCAACGCCCGCGTTGGCACGAAGATCCGAGTCTCTAGGGCGCCCTGGCCAGCACCCGTGCGAGCGCGGCGTCAAGATTTGCCACTGTGCGCTCGACGTTGTAGAGCTTATCCAAGCCAAACAGCCCGATCCGAAACGTCTTGAAATCCGCGGGTTCGTCGCACTGCAAGGGTACACCCGCGGCAGCCTGCAAACCCGCGGCGACAAAAGCCTTGCCCGTGTGCAGGCCATCGTCGTCGGTGTAGCTTACGACCACGCCTGGTGCATGAAAGCCCTCTGCGGCAACGCCGCGCAGCCCCTTGCTCGCCAGCAGTGCGCGAACGCGCTGCCCCAGATCGAGTTGACGCGCACGCAGCTGCTCTAAGCCATAGGCGCGGGTCTCAACCATCGCTTCATGCGTTTTTGCCAGCGCATCGGTTGGCAGTGTCGAGTGATACGCGTGCGAACCGCCTTCGTAGGCCTGCATGATTTGCAGCCACTTGTTTAGATCGGCCGCAAAACTTGTGCTTCGGGTTGCTGCCATCAAGTTGCGCGCCCGCTCGCTGAGCATGACAAACGCGCTGCAAGGCGACCCACTCCAGCCCTTTTGGGGCGCGCTCACGAGCACGTCGATCCCGATATTTTGCATATCGATCCATATGGCGCCGGAAGCAATGCAGTCCAGCACGAAAATCGCGCCGGCGTTGTGGGCCGCCTCAGACACGGCGCGAAGATAGCTCTCGGGCAGCATGATCCCGGAAGCGGTCTCCACATGCGGCGCAAACACCGCATCGGGCCGCTGCTCGGCAATCGCGGCAACGACTTCTTCCACGGGAGGCGGCGCGTATGGCGCCTGTCGGCCCGGCGCCGCGGGACGCGCTTTGAGCACCGTTTGCGCGGACGGAATATGGCCCATATCGAAGATCTGCGACCAGCGGTAGCTAAACCAACCGTTGCGCACTACGAGCGTGCGGCGGTCCGTCGCGAACTGGCGTGCGACCGCTTCCATGCCGATGGTGCCTCCGCCAGGAACGATGATGGCCGTATGTGCGTTGTAGGTCTGCTTGAGAATCTGCGAAATGTCGCGCATCACTCGTTGGAATTTTTGCGACATGTGGTTTAGCGCCCGGTCGGTGAAAACAACCGAGTATTCAAGCAGTCCGTCGGGGTCAATCTCGGGCCGCAGGCTTGTCATGGGGCTTACCTTCTAGCGAACGATCCGGCAAAGGGAAAACTCAACTTGGGTTCTGGGCTTCAGTTTGCTTGCGCAACACAAATGCGTATTTATTTGGCGAGGGCTTAATCACGAATTAATCGGGGGTGGGAAAACGGTAGTAAAGAAAATTCAGATAGCTCGCAACGTCGGTGATATCCGCATCGCTCCATCCCAGCGCTTGCACGGATTGCCAGCGGCGAACTTGCCCTTTCAAACTGGCCCAGTCGGTCACGAGCTTTTTGGCGCGCCAGTGGATCTGGTCGGAGTGGCAGGCGATGCAGTGTGTTGCGTACAACAGCTGGCCGCGGCTGGGGCTCTCTACCGGCTGGGCAACGGCGTCGACGAATGTTGCAGCAGCCAGCACGAGTGCGGCGAGCATCCAAGCGCGAAGCATTTTATCCTCCGTCGGCAGCCGTTCCGGCCCGCCTTGTCCCTGTTCTGTAGCAAAATCCCGGCGAATTATTAGGCGCAGCGTCGCAAAAGACCACCAAAGAAGCTTCTGGCCTTGACGCACGGCAATGAAGCCTTCGCCGCGTTGGCCCGGCTCTGGGGGATGCGCTGGAAGCAAGCGTACCGGAAAACGCGCTAGGGCCGGCCGCGCGCACCGGCCTTTTTTTGGCCAAGCACGTTGCTGCCGAGGAGCGAGCGATATGCCTCGACACCCAAGCACGAGCGCGTGGGGCACGAAAACCCGATGCAAAAGAGCCCCGCGAGCACTCTCATAGTGTGCAATAACGCTCCAGGCTCGTTGTTAACGCATTTAGAAGCGGGGAAATACGTTTGCGTTCCCACTCGGGTTCGCGTGTATCCCATTCGGCAAAACGCACTTGCACCACGGCCATGTCCCCGACATCCTCGAGCCGTGTTAAGTATGCGAAAGGACCGCGGCTGCCCGATTGCAGTGACGTGGAGAGAATAAAGTTTTGGTCCGTTGAATGCGCATGATCGATCGACACGCCTGGCACCTCGGCAACGGCCGCCTCGACACACTGGGGCAAATCACGTGCTGACAGGCGCATGGTCGACGTTTGCAGCCACATCGTGCCGCATCCCACCAACGAGATCGCGATGGTGGCAAACGTCCACCTTGCCTGTTTCATTGATCTTGCGTCTCGTTGAAGGACTTCGCCAAAGCAATTCGGCGCAAAACACAGCCGGGACTTTGCCGAGTTGCGAGCCAGCATCGTACGGCTAAGCAAAATCGCGCCACGACCAAACCGGCCGTCAGAGCGTAGAGCACTACAAATCCGCGGGAGCTTGGCGGACAAAATCACGCAAGGAAATACAGCGTGGAAACTCACCGGCCAACATCCCTGCTGTCACGACGTGCAAACTGCCGATACGGCCCTCTAGATAGTCAAGCGGGGGATCGCCACGCGTGACTACTTCCAGGCCGAAGCGACGCCAAAAGGCGCGCCGACTTTCTTCTAGCGGCAAACGCTGCGCAGGTGCAAGATGTTCCTCCTCCGTGTTGGAAAGCACGCCGAGCACCGGCAAGCCGGGTTCAAATCCCACCTTCAGCGCCTGGATCGCGATGTTCACGGCAAAGGTGCCAAAGCCCAGGCGATGAAATTCGGGTGCGTTAAAGCCGTTTCCGGTCAGACTGCCAAATTCCACGCAGTCTCGATAGAGACCGAAAACCAGTTGTACGTCGGGGTGCCGGGCAATTCGATTCCACCAGATATCGACCTCGATTTTGTTCTCCGGCACGAACACCAAGCGAACCCAAAGGCGGTGCTTGGCCTGCGCGTACCAATACTGCGCGCCAGGAGCAAGGCCCATCGCCGGCGCGCCGCGTGGGCGAGCCGCGATAGCGACGGCAGCAAAAACAGCGGTGGACATGCACGAATAATCGTAATCGTCCGCGTATCAAGCGGGGCAAAAATTTGCGGAGCGCGCGAAAAAAAACTGTCAAAAACGATCCCTGTCCGGTGGTCGCAAATGGCGGGACTGATTACCTACTATATTGTGTCGAAGGTACAGCGCTGGCGTTGGCAACGACGCTCTGTTGGATCGGCACGCAAGCGCGGCCAGGGGTACGCCCGCCGGCGCCTGGCTGTGCGCACCTTTCGTGCGGGCAAGCGACACGCTGCGTGCTCTTGCGAGGCGACCACGTTGCAGGGTGCACACACGTAAAAAGCTGAACGTTGCCCGCTTGCGGGTCTTTCGATAGCATCGCGGCTCCTTGCGGCGGTTTTCTTTCACCCATTTCGGCGCCCCTTTTTTGCATAGCACTATGCCGCGCTCACTGCAGATAGCCGTGCTTTGCGGTCTGGCTTTTGTGCCTGCTTTCGCTGCGCACGCACAAGAAATCGAGGAAAAGGAAAAGGGCGAAGGCGTGGTGGTGGAGATGGGCCCGACCAACGAATGGGTCGTGCGCGGAGGCAGCAGCGCGAATGCCGGGGCTGCGGTCGGCGTTGAGGTGCCAGTGATTGAAGATTGGCTTGAGATAGAACTTGCGGGGGCGGCACTTGGCACATCCGGACATACCGAACTCTCCGGCGCGCTCATTTTGAAAAAGCCCTTTCGACTTTCGCAGACCACTGAATTCATGATCGGCGCGGGTCCGAAGTACGCGAAAACCCTCAGCGGACCGGATCAAGGGACGGCCAGTGGCGCGGAGGTCGACGTGGATTTCATGTTCTGGCCGCGCCAAGACCTCGGTTGGTACATCCAACCCGATTGGAGCGTTGTCTCCAAAACCGGGGAGCAGTCCGTCGGTATCACCGTCGGAGTGTTGATTCGCGTACCCTGATTTTTGGTTGCAAGGCGCAAACCACCGAAAGCACCCAATCGCTCTGATGCGCGGCGCGCCCAGATGTTCGTCCGCCTTGGATTAGGCGTTGACTGCGTCCTGCGCTGGCGCAATGTCAGTGAACGCGGCTTTGGGCCGAAGCGGTAGCGACAAAGTGAATTTGGATCCTTCGCCCTCGCGGCTCTCAACGGTGACGTCGCCGCCGTGCAAGCTGACAACCGTCTTGACCAGGTACAGGCCGATTCCGGTTCCAACGATGCCATGGACGTTGCTGCCCCTATGGTAGCGCTCGAACAGCCTTGGCAGATCCTCTCGAGGAATGCCGATGCCCTCGTCGCGTACGGTGACCACGAGTTGGTCCTTGTCGGCAACGGCGCTGAGCTGCACGGGCTTGCCCACGGCCGAATACTTGATTGCATTGGAGACCAGGTTGCTAAAGGCTTGATATAGCAGCTTGGGATCGCCCTCCATTGATGCGGGCAGGTTATTCAGGTGCTCGATGACCCAGGCGTCCGCCGCGATTTCCCGGTGCGTCTGGCAAACCTCGTGGAGCAGTGCCGCGGGATTGAACTCCGTAGGATGAAAGTAAAGCTTCTGATCGGCTTCCATCAGGCGCGAGGAGTTGAGCAAGGACTCCAAAAGATTTGTCATGCGCTGGACGGCCGCTCGAATTTTTCCCGCGCGTTCACCAAGTTCGATGGGTGATATGCGCTCGACCATTTTGATCAAACGCTGCGCCTGGCCGTCGATGATGGTAAGAGGGGTACGAAATTCGTGTGATGCCATCGACACAAAATTGCGCTGCAGAGTCGTCAAGCGCTTCTCGTGCTCGAGCTTTTCGGCGAGCATAGAGGCCTGCTGCTCCAAACCGCGCTGGCTGTGAGCAAGTTCAATCGCGTTATTGCGGAATACCACTACCGCACGGGCCATCTCTCCGATCTCGTCGCTGCGCTCGGTGCCGGTGATCTCGATATTGGTGTCGTTTTTGGCCAGCGTGTGCATCCGACCCGCTAGCTCGAGAATGGGTCGGGACACCGAGCGTGTGATGTGGCTCATCACGATCAGGATCATCACTCCCGCAAGGGCGATCGCGCCGAAAATCAGTACACGGGCATGCCGGTAGACTTGGTCCGCGCGATTGCTGGCGGCCCGGGCACCTTTCACGGTCAACTCGGTGAGCATGCCAAGCGTGTCGCTTGCCGCACTGTAGGCGGTCTTCGAATCGCCCTGATATAGGGCAACTGCAGGGGCGTTACGGTGCTGCGCGGACAAGGCCAGAACCTTATCGGAAGCTTGGCGGTACTGGTTCCACTGCGTCGCGAACTGTTTCCACAGGCCAAGTTCCTCGCCGTCATGGGGAACCTTCTGGTAGCTTTGCCACGCTTGGCCGATCGCCGTTTGCAATGTGACAAGTTCCTTATCGTTTGCTGCCATTTCGGCTTTGCTAGTCGCAAGCAGGTGGCTGGCCTCCGCGGCACGATAATCGGACGTGAAATTGTTCAAGTCACCCAGCAAGCGGGAGCTTTGCAACCAACGATCTCGAATTTCCGCCGATGCGGCATTGACGTCGCTTAGCCACCAGACGCTAAACAGGCCCAGGACGAGCACCAGCAGGCCCAAAAGGATAAAGGCCAGCGACAAGCGAATCCGGATGGAATGACGTTGCGTCACGACTTTCGATCGCTTTCTGCCAGGCACCCGATGTTCATGGTCGGCAGCCAGCACCCCGGTAACCGAACCCTGCCGAGCGCCGATTCCCGGCGTTTGGCCGACGGCAATAGAATACGGCACGCGGGCGCTCGTCGCTTGCGGGCTGGACTGCGGCGCTGAGCGGGCGCTATGGCTAAGCGACTGTTGGTTTTGGTGCACCATGGCAGAAGAGCGTAAGAAAATCCTCTGCATTGAGGACGATAAACAAAGCGCCGCGCTGATCCGCGAGGACCTAGAAGAGCGCGGCTATACCGTGAGCTTGGCGTACGACGGCAATGAAGGTTTTGCCGCGATTTTGCGCATACGCCCCGACCTTGTACTGTGCGACATCAATCTGCCTGGTATGTCCGGATTTGAGGTCTTGGAGGCGCTGACGGCAATCGCCCCGAATTTTCGCAACATGCCGTTTGTGTTCCTGACGGCGCTGACCGATCGCGACAGCGAGCTCAAAGGGCGCAGGCTGGGCGCCGATGACTATGTCACCAAGCCGATCGACTTCGA
>DASPWJ010000052.1:0-8450 GCA_035621895.1 Burkholderiaceae bacterium
GTATTGGTTTGGGTCACGATCTCGTCTGCGGTTCCGATGTGAAACAGTGTCGCCTGCGCGCGACCAAGCGGGCCATTGCGGGTTTCGATTCCAAGCTCGTAGTTGTCACTGTGATCCGCGTTAAGCGCCGTGTTCAGCCCAGGCGCTCCATTGGGCCGATAGGCAAGCTCGTTAAGGGTAGGTGTCTCAAATCCCCGGCCGGCATTGACGTACACGCGCAGGTCCGTGGTGACCGCAAACGCGATTCCGGCCACGGGAAGATTGGCGCCATAGGCGACTGAATTATTGTCCCCGCTGCTGACCGCCGGAATCGGGTTATCCGTCGAATTAAATTTGACCAAGCTATGACGGGTCCCAGCCATCGCGCTCCACGACGGCAGGAACTGCCACAAGAGCTGAGCGTATTGGTCAAAATCGCCAACCGTGTTGGCTTGATTGCGCCGCATCGGACCGCTGACTCCGTACTGGGGATTGGCGACGGTGCCAACAAAATTCAAGAATCCTTCGCGCGCTTCCTGCAAGCTGTCATACGACAGTCCGAGCGTCGCGGTCAGGGGCCCCTCGGCAACTAGCATGCGCCGCGTCCAGTGTAGATCGGCGCCCCCGTAGTCACGCCCCAGGTCGATGACACCCCCGGGACTCGTAAGCGCAATCTGGGTTGAGCTCGGGATGGCCTCAAACTGCTCGGCATTGCGATGACCGCCATAGAGGCGAATTGCCAGAATGTCGTCCGCATCCAGTTCGCGCTCGTACTGTGCACCCACCTGCGTCTGATCAAAAGTTTTGCGCGTGTTGAACTGCACAGCCGCCGGATCGACGCTGCGCGGGTTGGTCTCGAACTGCGCGCGTTTTAGCCCTAGCGGATCCTGCGCCGTCGGCGACGCGGCGCTGTTTAGAACCAAGTTCAGATGACTGTCCGAATCAAGCGCGGCGTCGAGAAAAATGTTGGCAAAGTTGCGGTCCGCAGCACTGTGCGGGCGATAGCCGTCGGTCGCAAAGTGCGTCAGATCCACGTCGTAGCCTACGGTACCGTTGGATCCGATTGCGCGCGTGGATTCGCGCACCTGGCCAAATCCACCGGCAACCACGTCTGCCCAAACCGTTGGCGCCGAGCTTCCGCGTTGCGAAAAAACTTGGATGACGCCGCCAGAAGAGTTCCCGTACAAGGCGGAGTATGGTCCACGCAATACTTCGATCCGATCGACGGAATCAAGGTCGATATTCGAAACCCACCCCTGCCCGTCGGGAAGACTCGACGGTATACCATCGACGTAAACGCGAAGGCCACGCAGGCCAAAAGAGGAACGCGCGCCAAAGCCACGGATCGATACTTGCTCATCTTGCGCATAATTCTGACGGTCCCGTGCAACCAGTCCCGGCACCTCGCCTACGCCCTCGGAGAAGTTCACGCCCAAGTGAGCATCCCGGACCGTGTCGCCGCTGATAGAAGAGATCGATGCCGGCACATCGAAAATCGGTGTAGGGGTTCTTGTAGCGGAGACCACGATTGCTTGCGCGCCTTGCTCATCTGCGGCAGATTGCGCAAACGCTTCCAACGACGCTACGACGCACAAAGTCCACGTTGTCCTTGCAAGCCGAGATACCCATAGCAATGGTCGCTGCGTCGGCAGACCCGGGAACGCAGCGCGCCTTGCTGGCATCAGAGCAGCTGTGAACATCGCTCGAGCTTCTCTTCTAACGCACGCCGTGTGATCCATCGGGCAGTGCCGTTCGAAAAAGCGGTTTTCATGTCAATGGCAACGCGCGTTGACACATTCGCGATCTACGGTGTGCAGGATGCAGCGCAAAGTCGACCGACAAAACGGCATGCGCTGAATTTCCAGGCGATAGTACAGAGCGCCCGGAGAAAATGCCCAATTAGCCCAGCGGTCTCGAACGATCGCGAAAAGGTGCCAGCAGGGTTTCTTCTCTACGCAGGGGACCTTAATCGTTGCTTCGCCGCGCCTGCAACAAGGGGAACGCGGCAAAAGCAAGCTGACCCGCCAGCCCAATCGCTCCCGGCACCGTCGCAAACTCCGGGACGAACGCGGACAATGGTCTGCCAAACACCAAAACAAAAACTGCGAGCTCCCCGCACATCAAAACAACAAACGCTGCTGCACCCATTAGAACGCGCGCCGCGATTTCTTCTGGCACCTCAAACCGCTTGACCGTTGCCTTCGAAAGCAACCAGCTGGCACTGAGAATCAGGGGCGACTCCAACAGTACCGACACGGCCGCGCCAAATCGGGGAACAAGCACGAGGACTCGTACGGTGCCAAGCGCAAAACCGATGACGTAGACCAATACTGCGTATATAGAACCTGCCCAAAGGCATGCAGTCCACCCTTTTAGGCGAATGTTCCGATTCATCGCTGCAGGCCATCAAATGGATGGGTGCGCATGCACACCCATCGCACTCGCGTAGCACACTCGACAATGGGAGCTGCTAAAAAGCGAGCTTGCTTTGAACCTTGCCTTGGCATAAGGCACAACGAACAAACGGTGATGCAAATCCGAGGAAATCCGAGGCGGCGGCCGCGCAGCTGCACATCCAAGAGTAAATTGACTGCCATCGGCTTTCCTTGCGAAAGTCCGCTATCGCTTTGACACTTTACCAATGCTCGGCGCTTACAATCCTTAAATAGAGGCTTATACCGTGCAGCGGCTGACTCTGCTGACATCGTCTGAAAGACTAGCGTGCGGTCAAGCGATTTGATGCCACAAACTCTTTGACCCTGGAGGAACTCATATGGCAACGGTCTTAGTACCTTTGGCGGAAGGTTTTGAGGAACTTGAAGCCGTGGCGATAATCGATGTGCTACGGCGCGGGGGCGTAAAGGTTGTCGTTGCTGGATTAGTTCGCGGCCCGGTGAAGGGTTCACGCGAAACGGTGGTGGTCCCAGACGCGGTACTGGACGACGCGATGAAGCAGGATTTCGATATGTTGGTGCTTCCTGGGGGAATGCCAGGGGTGAAACACCTGCGTGAAGATCCACGAATCAGAAAACTGCTGGAGCGTTATACGCAGGCGGACCGTAGCACTGGTGCAATTTGCGCCGCACCCTCCGTGCTCGCTGCTTATGGCCACCTCGCAGGAAGGAAAGCTACCAGCAACCCGAAGTTCCGCGATCAGGTCGCCATTGAAGGCGTGAGCTACCGGGAGGACCCGGTTGTCGTCGATGGAAACATTGTCACCTCGCGTGGCGCAGGCACGGCAATCGCATTTGCGTTAACCCTGGTCGAGAAGCTGGCAGGAAGAGCCACGCGCAACGAGGTCGAGGTTGGCTTGGTAATGGCCCACTGAGCGACCAAGACGAATCGAAGCCGATACCGTCCGGCCCAACACTCTTGCGTCGTTGTCTTCGATTCATCTACGAACGGTCCCGAAAAGCCACGAGCCAGATGTCAACATAGCGCGGTCATAACAAAGCGATCAGCCCCGAGAAATGGCTCGCAAAATCCATGGGGCGGCCGAGCTACGAGCGAGATCCAGTCCGGCAGAGCCTGGTCACGAGCTGCGCAACGGCGTTATGCGTCTAAGGCATTTCGTTTGCAGCACCTGCAGCGATCGGATCGTGAGCATCGTGGATCAAGCAGAGGGATCGCAATCGTCCGAGCCGGCTCGTTGCGAGTGCAACCGCGCACGATGCAACCCCAAGTGTAAGTGTCGCTGGCCATGTTTCATCATGTACCGTATGCCAACCAGAGCAGCCGCGAAGCCCGAACCGGCGGCAACCCCAAGGGCCCAGCGCGGACCGAAGGTGTCGGCGACCCACCCCACCACAGGTGCACCCAACGGCGTGCAACCAAGGACGATCGCCATCAGGATCGCCATTACACGCCCGCGCATGGCCTGCTCGGTCGAAAGCTGCACCAGGCTGTTGGTTGACGTCATATACACCTGAGCCGCTGCACCCGTGAGCACGAGCGCAGACCCGAAAAGCCATACGGTGGGAGCGAGCGCACAGAAGGCAGAAGCAGCTCCAAAGATCGCAGCACCACTTAGCAGGACTGGCAGTCGAGGCCGCTCCTGCCCCGCGGTAAAAAGCGCCCCTGCAACAGAGCCAGCGCCCATGAGTGAAGCCAAGGTCCCAAACTGTGTTGCCCCGGCGTGAAATGACTCGACCACCATGGTCGGAATAAAGATCGCGAAGTTCAGTCCAAACGTGCTTACCAGAAACATCATCAGCAAGACGGCGACCAAATCGGGACGGTTCCAGACGTAGTGAAGTCCCTGCACAAAACCACCCTGCTTCTCAACCGCGCGGCTTCGCGGATGCAGTTCACGTGTTCGAAGCACAACCAGCGCCAGGACCACCGCGCCAAAGGAGGCCGCATTGAGGATAAATGCCCAGCCGGCCCCCAGCTCGGCGACGAAGATGCCGGCCGCCGCAGGGCCGATGAGACGCGCGGCGTGAAACGAAGTGGCGTTGAGCGCGACCGCGTTGGAGAGGTCCATTTCGCCAACTAGATCGCCAACAAAGGTCTGTCGGGCGGGGGCATCGAAAGCCGTTACGCAACCGAGTAGGAAAGCGAGCAGATACACGTGCCATAAGACAGCCACACCCAGGATCGTCAGCACACCCAAGGCAAAAGCCAGCGTACCCATTAACGCTTGGGTTGTGACGAGCAGCCTTCTGCGGTCCACTCGATCCGCAGTTGGTCCCGCCAGTGGCAGTAGCAGGAGCTGAGGGCCAAACTGCAACGACATGACAATGCCAAGCGCCGTCGCATCGTTGTGGGTCAGCTGGGTAAGCACGATCCAGTCTTGAGCGGTGCGCTGCATCCACGTGCCGACGTTGGACACAAGTGCTCCCAGGGCCCAGAGCCGGTAGTTGTAGTGGCGCAGCGAGCGGAAAGTCGCCCTCACCAGTACCCCTGGGCTTGCCGTTTCATGAGAAAACCCCAGTTTTGCAATCTTCCCTGGTACAAAAGCCGATGTTCATTTCATTTAAAACGCTTGGCGAAAGTCAGAGTCGCTGGACAGACTGTGCGGTTTGACTCCGCGCGGACGCTAGGTTCTTTATCCACGCCCACGGGCAATTTCTTGTGTCAGAGACTTCGGACGACGCGCACAACGTCACGCTCCTGGGGGTCGCGCGCGCCGTGAAATCCAAGCTGGCGCGTGAACTTGAGCATGCGGGCATTATTGGTCAGGACGATCCCTTCCATCGTTTTTAGCCCACGGTCACGCGCAACGTCTATTAGCGCATGCATGAGAATGCCGGCTAACCCTGAACCTTGCCACGCGTCGTCTATCGCAATGGCGAATTCGCAGTTCGTACCCGTGTTGTCCACGACGTAGCGCACGACCCCGAGCAGCGCCGTGGCGCCGTCGCGTTGCGTCACAGCCACGAGCGCCACGTGGCCGATCTGGTCGACTTCGGTCAAATACTTCAGCTTGGCCTCCGGCAGTTCGCGCAGGGTGACCATGAAGCGCTTGTAGCGAGCCTCCGTGGAAAGATGGCGCACGAAATCGGCCTCGAGGTCCCGATCCTCGCGCCCGATTGGCCGCACCGTAACTGTCGTGCCATTGAGAACATATTGTCGGCAGGGCAACGAGCCGGCGCTTGCAGCCCCTGCCGATTGAAAATCGACGGCGGTCTGGGCGCGCGCCGCACCAAAGTACGCGAGGACGGAATCGAGGGACTCGAACTGCGCGTAGTCGGACGCGGGGACATGGACGGACAGTCGCTCACCCACCTCCGCGATGAAATTAAGCCAGTCCAGCGAGTCGAGGTCGACTTGTTCTCGCAGTGGCCGGCTGGGCTCGATGCGCTGCCAGTCGGTGCCCGGTGCCACCACTTCGATCGCCGCGCGAACGCCAGCACGAATCTCGTCGCTTTCCAAGGCAAGCTCCTCACAACTTTTAGCCGCATGGTACCTCTGCCCAGTTACCAAAATGGAACACCAGAGGCCTGGGTTGAATTTGCGATATGACACGCAAAGCAGACCAAGCTTCCGCCCAAGGACATCGGCTCGCGAGGGGCTACGCAGCTCGTTTGGTAGTCAAAACTGCGCCTTTGGAAAGCCGGTCGGCAATTCTCATCATCTCGGGAATTCGGTACCGGCCGGCCATTTGGCGTACGCACTGCTGCGCGCGCTGCAACTCCATGCCGGCGACAGTTACAAAAAGCGGATTTCGGGAGGCGCCGCGAAAAACGCGTGCGACGGCGCGAGAGGATTCGACTCCCACAAAAGCGCTTTTCGCGATGCCCACTACTGGAGTTCTTCTGCCCAACGCGTCATAGAGGTAGGCGCCAAGACCGGGACGCTGTTCGGAGGATAACCACACATAGCCATCAACAACCGCCGCGTCAGGCAGAGATGGCAGCAAACGAAGGACAGACAGAAGGCACGGCAATTCACGACGAAAGAAGTATCCCGGCTCATACGCTTGTACGGTCCCGATGTCCGTTACAAAGGTTTGGCTGGCAAATTCAGACCCCCAGGAGTCAGCAAGGACGCAGGCCGCGCGAGCTCCGGAGCCTTGGTAATGAACGTCGAGAAATGCGATTGTCATTGCGCTGCCCTCGGGCGCAGGTTCCCCGCGGCGCATTTTATGCAACGGCGCCTGGATCACGTCCCTTTGTGTGGCAAAACGCGGTGGCAAGCTTTCCGCCAAATCGCTCGGGCATCTCCAACAACCTATCAACTCTCCTCATCGCTTGCGCGGAGCACGGCCCAGAACTTCGGCCAAGCTCAATTGCGCGCACAGACCTCCCAAAGACTGTCGAGATCCTCGCAAATCGGCCTCTGGCGCTATCTTTTAACTTTACCGCGCCCGGGGCGCGCCGACTGGCACGAGGTACAGCGCGACTTCGTTTGGGCCGAAGTGGAGCAACTTGGCAACGCGGGCATCGTTGAACGCGCCCACGGGGTACGCGGCGAGACCCAGCGCTTGCGCGGTCAGCAACACGTTTTGTACGGCGTGCCCCGCCTCCATGTGCACGTATCGGATGCCGCGCTCGCCATACTTACCGGTTGTGCGCTTTTGCACAGCCCCAAACACGAGCACGCACGGTGCATGCCCGATTTCTTCCTGGCCCCGGCCGGCAGCGGCAAGATTGGTTCGCAAGTCGCGGGACAATACCGCTTCGAGCCTATGCGCTTGCACAAGGTATCGAAAAAGTCCCTGCACGGTCGCGGCATAGATGACAAGAGGATAGAGCGCGCCCGCCGAGGGGCTTGTGCGCAAGCCCTCGCGTGACTCGGTCTGGCCTTGCGCTGCCCAGAGCAATTGACCCAGCTCCGAGGGGCGTAGCGCACGCGCTCCGAAGGATCGGACCGAACGGCGATGCGCAAGCGCGGCGGCAAGCGACATGCCGCCTTCGCGATCGGGTGCAGGCAACGTAATCACTTCGGCGGCCATGCATGGTCTCCTGCCTACTTTTCACTTCTGCGATAAATGGCGCGTGCGCCCGCCCACGGTTCAAAGGACTTAAGCCCTTCGGGTAGCGTCTCGTGGATACCGAGCACGAGCCCCGCCCCGGGTTGCATGCGTCCCGCGATCCGCGAAATGATCTCCCGCTGCACCTCCGTTGCATAGTACGTCGCCACGACGTTGCGCAGTAATACCAGATCAAGCGGCCCCGCTGGTATTGCCTCGCGCAAATCCTGGCGCGAGAACTCGACCGTGCGATACTCGCGTTTCAAACAGAAGCTTGCATTGCGTTGCTCAAATGCGGCGACGCGCAAATCGGCAGGCAACTCCTTCAGACTGCTTGCCTCATAGCAACCCACGCGGGCGCGCTCGAGCAGCGACGCATCCGAATCGGTCGCAAGGATTTGCAGCGCCATGCCCGGGTACGCTGTTTGCAAGCGCAACTTCCATAGCATCGCAAGCGTGTAGGGCTCCTCGCCCGAGGCGCAACCCGCACTCCAGCAAGCAATGCTCGCATTACCTGCCTCGCGCGCCCTGTGCATGAGCAGCGGAAGCACCCGCTGCTCGATTGATTCGAACACATCGCGATCGCGATAAAAGCGCGAGATTGGTATGCCCAGCAATGCGTCGAGCTCGGCCCATTCCTCAGGGTGCAAATCAAGCCAAGCACGGTACGCACCCAGGTCGTCGAGCCCCAGCGTGCGAAGCCGCCGGCCCAGGCGCTTTGCGATGAGCCACAGTACTTTGCGGTAGCCGTCCCAGCGACGACCAAGACGTGCAAGCGCCCATTGCAAAAACGCGGTGTACTGAGCTCTTTTCTTAGTTCCCTCTGACAAGAGCGGACCTCCAACCGAGGCAACTCGCGAAAACGGGAGCGTTGGCGCGCTGCCGGTCCGCCTTGCTGGCGCGCTTGAGCAAGAAAGTGTCTAAGCCTGCGCGCAAAGGCGATTTTTTAACCTCGTCAAATGTCGAGAAACCGCACCTCGCTGCGCTCACAACAGTGCGAGCAAGATATCAGCCAAGGTCGAACAACAGGACTTCGGCGTCTGTTTCGGCCTCGACC
>DASPWJ010000053.1:0-128932 GCA_035621895.1 Burkholderiaceae bacterium
TGAAGTCGAAGCCGACATCTGACGCCGATGCCCTCTGGGCGGACACCCTGGCTGGCAGTGACGATCTGCGTGCGCTGCTCGCCCAAAGCGCTGACTGGTATTGGGAGATCGATTCGGTTTCCCGGCTGCGCTTGCTGCGCACCATGCACCCGGGCGCCTTCGAGCCGCCGGCCGCGCGCTGGGCGGGAAAGAGGCTGTGGGAGATCTCCGATGAGGTCATGGAGCCGGGAAGTTGGGAGCAATACAAGTCGCTCATCGAGGCTCGTCTGCCGCTCCTCCCGTTGGTGATTCGTTGTGCGCTCGACGGCGGCGCGGCGAGCATGCAGCAGTTGTGGGGCGTGCCCATCTTCGGAGCCGCGGACAACTTTATCGGCTACGCGGGCGTGGGTCGCGACGTGACCGGAGAATACCGGGCACAAGAAGCCGTGCGCGATCTGGCCAGCAGCGATCCGCTTACGCGACTACTCAACCACCAGGCCTTTGATGAGAGCGCGCAACAAGTGCTCTCCGATGCATACATGCGCGGACATCAGTGCGCACTGCTTTGCATCGGACTGGACCGCTTCCGGCTGGTAAACAGCGTTTACGGCCATCGCGTTGGTGACCGTATGCTCGAGTCCGTCGCCGCGCGCCTGCGCGAAATCATTCGATCCCCAAATCTGCTCGGCCGCCGCGGGGGCGATGAGATCGTGGCCTTACTGGTCAATGTGGCCAACCCGCAGCTCGTAGTGGGTGTCGCGCAGCAACTCATCGAGGCGGTCTCTCGTTCGGCACATCTTGGCAATCTCGAGGTGTCGGTGCGCGCATCGGTTGGTGTGGGATTTTTTCCCAAAGACGGCGGTGATTTGGACGCGCTGATTAACGCCGCCGATGCGGCCTTGTTCCAAGCCAAGGAGTCGGGCGGTGGCGCGGCGGCCCTGTATACACCACAGCTTGCACGGCGCACGGAATTGCGAGTACTGCTGGAGCAGCGGCTTCGCAAGGCCTACGAGTCGCGGGACTTTCGCCTGTTCTACCAGCCGCTCGTATCGCTGCCCGAAGGCAAGCTGATCGGAGCCGAGGCGCTGTTGCGCTGGAAGGATGCGGAACTTGGCGACATTTCGCCGGGCGAGTTTATCCCCATCGCGGAGGAGAGCGGACTGATCGAAGGGGTCGGTGAGTGGGTGTTGCGCGAGGCTTGTCGACAGCGGCAGTTGTGGCGCCAGATTGGCCTAGAGCTTCCGCCCATTG
The DNA here is from genome assembly GCA_035621895.1 of Burkholderiaceae bacterium. Lineage (GTDB taxonomy): Bacteria > Pseudomonadota > Gammaproteobacteria > Burkholderiales > Burkholderiaceae_F > GJ-E10. The sequence goes on from DASPWJ010000053.1 coordinate 1,231, forward strand.
CGATCAACGTCTCTGGTGTTCAGATGCGCAATCGCGGGTTTGTTGATTTGCTGCTGTCGACGCTCGACGAGTTTGCGCTTTCCGCGGAAGAGCTCCAAATCGAGATCACAGAAACCGGCTTGATTGATTCTTCGGACGTCTCCCGTCAAAACCTACTGCGCCTTCGTGATGCGGGCATCAAAGCGGCGTTGGATGACTTCGGTGTCGGTTACTCAAGTCTCGTGCACCTGCGCGACCTTCCCATGCATTGCCTGAAAATCGATCGCAGCTTCACGGTGGAGTGCATGCGCGACGCGCGTACGCTGACCATCGTCAAGTCGGTCATCGAAATGGCGCACAACCTGGGTCTGACAGTAACTGCCGAAGGAATCGAAACCCCTGCGCAACAGGCCTGGATGCATCATCTCGGCTGCGATTCGGCGCAGGGATTTTTGTTCGCGCAGCCAATGCCTGCCGAGGACTTTCTTGCCCGCTTCCTCGAAGGTCGCGAACGGGACCTGCAACGTGCATAAGCGCCGGCAACAAAGAGTCCGCAGTGCGCCTGCGCGTGCCCTTTGGTATATCGCCTATGTTCTGAGTCGACGTATTCGATCGATATGACGCAACAAACTGAATTGTTTTCTCCCACCGCCCCCGACCTTGAAGATAGCCTGACGCTAGCGCACTTTGCTCAGCGCGCGTATCTGGATTACGCGGTATCGGTCGTAAAGGGGCGCGCGCTGCCTGACGTGGCCGATGGGCAAAAGCCGGTGCAGCGGCGAATTTTGTACGCCATGCACTCTATGGGACTTGGTCCGGGCTCCAAGCACGTGAAGTCGGCCCGGGTGGTCGGCGACGTGATCGGCAAGTTTCACCCGCACGGCGATCAAGCGGCATACGATGCCTTGGTGCGCATGGCGCAGGAGTTCTCGCTGCGTTATCCGCTGATCGACGGTCAGGGCAACTATGGCAGCCGCGACGATGACCCGGCCGCGGCTATGCGCTACACGGAAGCGCGCCTGACCCCAATCGCCCGTCTGCTTCTTGACGAACTCGATCAGGGCACCGTCGATTTTTTGCCCAATTACGACGGCAGCCAGCAGGAACCTCGTCTGCTGCCTGCTCGCCTTCCAATGGTACTGCTCAACGGCGCCTCGGGAATCGCCGTCGGGATGGCCACCGAGATACCTTCGCATAATCTACGCGAAGTCGTGCGCGCGGCGCAGTTGCTCCTTCGCCAGCCCAAGGCCACGCTGGGTCAGCTGCTTGAGCATTTGCGTGGACCCGATTTTCCGGGTGGCGGCCAGGTGATTTCAAGCGACGAGGAAATTCGCGCTATCTACGAAGGTGGACGCGGCAGCCTGAAGCTTCGTGCGCGCTGGCGCTTTGAGGAACTGGCGCGAGGCCAGTGGCAACTGGTTGTCACCGAGCTGCCCCCCGGGACGTCCGCGCGTCGGGTCCAGGAAGAAATCGAGGAGCTGATCAATCCCAAGGTGCGTGCCGGCCGCAAATCGTTGACCCCCGAGCAGCAGCAGACCAAGCAAATCGTGCTATCGGTGCTCGACCGCATGCGTGATGAGTCGAGCCGGGACGCCGCGGTGCGGCTGGTCTTTGAGCCGCGCACGTCGAAAATTGAGCGCCAGGAACTGGTCAATACCTTGCTGGCACACACCAGCCTGGAAGGCAACGTTGCGGTCAACCTGGTGATGATCGGCCGCGATGGTCGGCCCTGCCAAAAGACCCTGATCGGCATACTGCACGAATGGCTGGATTTTCGCGTCGAGACCGTGCGGCGGCGCAGCCGCCACCGGCTCGATCGGGTGCTCGACCGTATCCACGTTCTGGAAGGTCGCCAGACGGTCTTGCTGCATATCGATCGGGTGATCAAGCTAATCCGCAATTCCGACCAGCCAAAACCGGATCTGATGCGGGTGTTCCGTCTCACCGACCGGCAGGCCGAGGATATTCTGGAGTTGCGCTTGCGGCAACTTGCGCGTCTTGAGGCGATTCGACTCGAGCAAGAGTTGGCGGAGCTGAAAAAAGACGAAGGAGCGCTTCGCAAGTTACTCGATTCGGAGTCCGCATTGCGTCGCCAGGTCGGAAAGGAGCTCGAGGAAGACGCGCAAAAGCATGGCGATGAGCGGCGCACACTGATCGAATCGGCCGAACCCACCACATTCGAGGCCAAGGTCCTCGATGAGCCCGTGACCGTGATCGTCTCGACCCAGGGTTTTGTCCGTTCGCGCAACGGTCACGGTCATGATGCAGCCCAGTTTGCTTTCAAGGCGGGCGACAGTCTGTACGGGGCCTTCGAATGCCGCACGGTGGACTATCTGGTGGCCATCGGCTCCAATGGCCGCTGCTATTCCGTGCCTGCGGCCAATCTGCCTTCAGCGCGCGGTGACGGATTACCGGTTACCTCGATGATCGAGCTCGAACCCGGTACGCGCCTGGTTACGTATGTGGCCGGCGGGCCCAATGCGCCACTGTTACTGTCGACAAGCGCAGGGACGGGATTTGCCTGTCAACTGGGCGATTTGCTCTCGCGCCAACGTGGTGGCAAACAATTTCTCACTTTGGAGGCCGGGGTCGAGCCGCTTCGTCCGGCGCAGGTCGATCCCGACACGGACGATCGCATAGCCTGTGTCTCGGAGTCCGGCCGCATGCTGGTGTTCCCCGCGGTGGAGATTCGGGCCCAGTCGGGCGGCGGCCGGGGTGTCATTTTCCTAGGATTAAACGAGGGTGAGCGCATGATCGGCGCCTTGAGCTGCGGTGAGACGGGCGTTGTGGTCTCGGGGACCTCTCCGCGAAGCGGCAAACCCTCGCAGGTTCGTGTTACTGGAAGCGAGCTTGCAACTTATGCTGGCAACCGCGCCCGCAAAGGTATCTTGCTCACGCCGCGCATCCGACCGCTGGTGGTCGTCAAGCCGGAACCAGCGGCAAGCTAGGCACGCTTCGCGCTTCGGCGGTTTTCTTCGAGGGACTTTAAAATTACAGCTTTGTCCCCATCTTGCCGCTTGCCAGCGCGCTGCTTGCAGGCGGGCTGGACTTCCATCGCTTTAGCTTTGTATAGGTAGCTTCTCACCATGACGACCGAAAACACGGTTCACGCCCCCCGTCAGACGCTGGGCTTTCAGGCGGAAGTCAAGCAGCTGCTGCACTTGATGATCCATTCGCTGTACAGCAATCGCGAAATCTTTCTTCGCGAGCTTGTCAGCAACGCCTCCGACGCCTGTGACCGGCTGCGTTTTGCGGCGATCGCCGACCCGTCCCTGCTGTCGGCGGGCGAGGAACTTTCGATCAGCATCGCCTATGACAAAAGTGCCCATACCGTCACGGTTTCGGACAATGGCATCGGCATGTCGCGCGAAGAGTTGATCGAGCATCTGGGTACGATTGCCAAGAGCGGGACGAAGGAATTTTTCGCACAGCTCACGGGTGATCAGCGCAGGGACGCGCAGCTGATCGGGCAGTTCGGCGTTGGCTTTTATTCCTCGTTTATTGTCGCTGACCGGGTGACGGTGATCTCGCGACGGGCAGGAGCGCCGGCCGAGCAGGCCGCGTGTTGGGAATCGGATGGCGCTGGCGAGTTTACCGTTGAGCCAGCCGCTCGCGCTAGTCGCGGCACCGACGTGGTTTTGCATTTGCGCGATAGCAGCGATGAGTTGCTATCGGGCTGGAAGCTCAAGTCGATCCTGACCCACTACTCGGACCACATCGCAACGCCGATCCGCATGCACAAGGAGGAGTGGGACAAGGACCGCAACGAATTGCGCCAGCTGCCAGAACTAGAGACCGTCAATAAGGCCTCGGCGCTGTGGACGCGCCCCAAGTCCGAAATCACCGACGAGCAGTACAAAGAGTTTTATAAGCACGTCGCCCACGATTTTGGCGATCCGCTCGCATGGAGCCACAACCGCGTCGAGGGGCGCAATGAGTACATCCAGCTGCTGTACATCCCCCAGCGCGCTCCGTTCGATCTGTGGGACCGCAAGCGCACCCATGGTCTGAAACTTTACGTGCGGCGCGTTTTTATCATGGACGATGCGGAGCAGTTGCTGCCCTCGTATTTGCGGTTTACCCGCGGGGTCGTCGACTCGAGCGATCTGCCGTTAAATGTCTCGCGCGAGATCCTGCAGGAAAGTCGCGACGTCAAGATGATCCGCGAAGGTTGCTCCAAGCGTGTGCTTTCGCTTTTAGAGGACCTGGTACAAAATCGTCCGGACGACTATGTCACCTTCTGGAGCCAGTTTGGCGCTGTTTTGAAGGAGGGCATTGGCGAGGATCCCTCCAATGCAGAGCGCATCGCGCGCTTGCTGCGCTTTACCTCCACGAGTTCTGAGGGCGGCAAGCTGGTCTCGCTGGCCGAGTACGTTGGCCGGATGAAAGCCGGCCAGGCCGCCATTTACTACGTGACCGCCGAGTCGATCGAGGCTGCGCGCAGCAGCCCGCATCTGGAGATATTCCGCAAAAAGGGCGTCGAGGTGCTGCTGCTCACGGACCGGATCGACGAGTGGATGCTCTCCTTTCTGACCGAATTCGAGGGCAAGCCATTGACCTCGGTTGCCAAGGGCGACCTATCGCTGGAGGCGCTGGACGACGAGCAGGACAAGCAGGAAAGGCGCAAGGCGCAGGACGAATTCAAGGACTTGGTGGCCCGCATTAAGGAAGCCTTGGGTGAGCGGGTGGCCGACGTGCGCATTACCCTGCGGTTGACCGAGTCGCCAGCGTGCGTCGTGGTCGACAAAGACGCAATGAGCGCGCACCTGCAGCGCATGCTCAAGGCAGGCGGCCACAATGCGCCGCCGGCCAAGCCGATACTGGAGCTTAATCCGCACCACCCGCTGGTACAGCGCTTGCAAACGGATACGGTGGACCTGTCCGAGTGGGCGAGCCTTTTGCTTGGGCAGGCGATTTTGGCCGAAGGCGGGCAGCTCGACGATCCGGCAAGCTTTGTGAAGCGGGTCAACACGCTGCTGCTCGGAGCGCTCGTCAAGACGCCGTCCTGACCAAGCACGCATTAGGGTCCGGCGCACGGCGCGACACTGAAGTAAGATCGCACCCGATGTTCCCTAGCACGCGGATGCCGATGCGGAGACCAGTTTGGTGACTCAGGAGGCGCCGAACCCAGCGGCAAACAACGGTTCGGCGTCGGCCGGGCACGATGCGGAACGGGAGCGGCTGGCCGAGATTCTCCTCGAGCACAGCTGGGAGATTGTCTCCCAGAGCTTGCTCTCGCGCCTTGGCGACGTCTACAACGACGCGGTTTCGGCGGCGGTCCGATCGGGCGACGAGATGCAGGTGCGCTGCGCGCGGGCCGTAGCGCTGCAGATCAAACCCCTCACCCATGGCTACCGGGGTATTTTGCGCGCCAAGTTTGACGAGGCCACAGCGGTGTTGCTCGGCAGGCGATCGGCGCACGCCATGTCCAAATCCGGATTGTCGCTAATGGAGCTGGACGAATCGGATCTGGCCAATCAGCTGGGTCAACTCACGGCCCGTTTGCGAAACTCGGTTCAGGTTCCCTTTGCCGAACTGCTGCAGCGCCTGCAGGCGCTGATCGGTTCCGAACACGAACTGCAAGAAGTGGACACACCGCTGCGGCCTGGGATGTTCTTAGAAGCGCTGTCCGAAAATCTCTCCTCGGTCATTGCCAACCATGGCGAGGCCGCTGCACTGCTGCGACATTTTCCGGGTGCCATCGAGTCCGCACTGATCGCGACCTACGAGGCGATCAATCGCTTTCTCGAAAGTAAGGGCGTTGCCCCGGCGACCGTCGTACATCGCACTCCGGTTAAGCGCGCTGCGCCTCCTCCGACCATCCGCGCGGAGCTGCCCGCCGCTCTAGACGCCCTGGCTAGCGGTGCCGATGCGTTATCGGCGCCGGCCGAGGCGATCAGCCCGGTTCGTGCTGTCGGAAAGGGTTCAAGCCCGATTCGGGCGGCTCCTCAGCGGGCCGCAGGCTTGGCAAGTATGGGGCGCCACGACAGCGGCGCCGCGGCCGGCGAGACGCTGATGCTCGAGTACGCAAGACTGCAGGCGCTCGTCGGGGTAAACGCGAGTTCGCTGGTTGAGGCCGCACATAACGCCGCCCTAGGGCGCGAGGGCACGGCCGCGCCGGCGCCAAGCAAGCTGACGGATCTTATGCTGGCGGCTCAAAGGCTTGACGCGGAGTTTTTGGCGGGCAGACAGCGCCAGCCCGGTGCGGGCGGCGAGCCAAGCAAGGATGCAGCCAAGCAGCTCGTTGGCACACGAGAGTACAGCCTGCGGCTCGTGGCCGCGGCATCACAACCTTTGCACAAGCTCACGATCCAGCTCGTGGCCAGATTGTTTACGCGAATCGAGCGCGACCGTCTAGTTCCGGGCCCGGTGCGTGCGCTACTCGCCTTCTTGCGGTTTCCGCTGCTGGAAGTTGCGCTTGTCGATGCTGGCGTGTTTGTACGCTCTGATCGCCCCTCGCGTCGGCTCATCGATGCAATTGGCAGTTCCTCGATCGGCTGGACCGCCGAGGGCGCGACCAATCGCCGCTATCTGCAGCAGGTGCGGGCGACAGTGCAGTACATCCTGCATTCACCCGGCGAAGCCGCCTCCGCGTTCGCGCAGGCAGCCGAACAATTTGCGAGCTTTTTGGCTGAGCACGCTAGCCAAGATAACGATCGGTTTGCCAAAGCGAAAGATGCACTGCGGGAGGCCGAAGTGCGCGAGATCCACGCGCAGGAAGTGGCCGCGTTTCTGAGCGAGGTTTTGGAAGGCGCGCAAATGGAACCCTACCTGCGCGACTTTTTGCTGCGGGTCTGGGCGCGCGTGCTTGTGGAAGCGGCCGCACGCGAGAGTCAACATCCCGGGATGGTTCGCCGCCTCTTGGGCGCGGTGCCTGACCTGGTCTGGAGCGTTCAGCCGCTGAACAATCCAATGGATCGCAAACGTCTGGTCGATACGATTCCGGCGGTGCTGGGTAACTTGCGCGACGGGTTGCGGCTGATCCGCTGGCCCGATACAAAGCTCCACGAGCTACTCGATCACCTGATGCACGCGCACTCCCATGCGCTCAAAGGCGGCGATTCGGCGCCGGCGGTGCCAAGCTTCTCGGTTAGCACAGTGCGTATCCGCCTAGATGGCTTCCGTATCGATCAAGTGTCCGCCGCCCCTCATGAGGGACCCACCAGCGTCCTGGATGAGGCAGTTCACGAGGTTCTCTTGGCAAGCGGATCGGGCGTTTCGCATCAGTGGATCCGGGACAAGAGCCCTGCAGTCTCGGGTGCGCTCGACGCTATTCAAGCCGAGGAGCTCGTCGCTGGCTGGAAGGAAAAGGCTTGGTTTGATCTGCGCATCGGTGAGGCTACGACTCGGGTGCGCCTTGAGGGTTTTACGCCCAGCCGCACCTTGGCCCTTTTCAGTACGGCGGCAGGTGACGGCCTGTATTCGCTCTCTCGCGAAAGCCTAATGACGTACTTGCGCGCTTCCTGGATCGCTCCCGCGGAATCATCGGCCCTTCTGGAGCGTGCCTTTCGTCTCGTGCTCTCCGATCTAACGCGCCTGTCCAAGGCTGCCGCCGAGGGCGCTGACGGCGATGCGTGATACGGCGCCGCGCACGGCGCCGCGCGGCGCGAAGGGCATTGAGGCCGTGACGTTGTCCGAGTCGGCGGGCGTGCGGTACCTGCATTTTGGCACTGAGTGGGTGCAAGGCGCCATGCGGCTTGCACGTCCGTTTTACCTCGAGCTCGAGTACCAGCAGCAGATGATGGCCCCACTCATCTTTGCGCCGCACCCGCAGCGCGTGTTGCAGTTGGGCCTAGGCGCAGGGGCGCTGGCCAAGTTTTGCCACCGCTACTTGCGAGAGAGTCAAATCGTCGCTGTGGACATCAATCCAGCGGTGATCCGCGTAGCCCGTCAGTGGTTTGTGTTGCCGCCCGATGATGAGCGGCTGCGCGTACTGCAGGCCGACGCCGGGGTATTCCTCCAGCGTGTGCCGACCAGCGCGGACTGCTTACAGGTAGATCTGTATGACGCCCAGGCACGCGGACCGGTGTTTGATGACGTAGCGTTTTATGAGGCCTGCCGAGCTGCGCTTCGCGAGGGTGGAACCGCTGTTTTTAACCTTTTCGGTCGTTCGCTGGCGCCGAGCCTGACCGCTATCAGTGCGGTATTTGAATCGCGCTGCCTGCGTTTGCCGCGCACCGGCGCAGGTAACACTGTGGTGCTGGCTTTTGCCGGAGCCCCGGCGCACTGGCAGGCCGAAGCGCTGGTTCGATGCGCAAAGTCGCTGGAGCGCCGGTTCGGATGGCCGGCGCTATCTTGGCTTAAGGGGTCGCGGGCCGCCTCGGGCCAGCGCCTGGAGTTGGCTCCTGGTTCTGGGTTTATGCTGTGACACATTTACGTGAGACCAAAGGTCGTGCCCGATGCCGCACTCGTCGTTATGGCGGAAAACTTTATGCCATATTCCGGCCGGTATTCTGGCTTGACTTATCGAATGCGCAAGCTACATTCGACGACAGTTCCGGAACGGTTTGCGGGCGTGCCCGCCCCGCCTGTTGATGAACGGCCCTAATTCGCCCGCCGCTTCAAACCTGCTGCCTTACCTGTCGGCAAGCCAGTCGTCCGCACTGTTGCGATCTGCGGCCGCGATCTTCTGCGAGCTCATGGGGCGCTCCTTTCCGACGATTGTCGAGGTTGTGCGCGACAGTCTGGCAACGCGCTGGGATTTTGATGTTGGGTCGCCGCTCGTACAGCGGCTGTTGGCGACCAAGGCCGATGATCTGCGTGATGCCTTCCTTCGGCGTTTGCCGCAAAGGCAGGACCAGGCATTCGAGCGGCTCATGGCGCCGCGAAAATCGGCCGCCCTTGTCGGCGAATTGAATGCGGCAACTCTGGAGCTGGTAAGCGAGTCCGACGATGGCGGTGAGGCGGTCGCTGCTCGCGCCGCGCGGCGCATGCGAGGGCTCGTAGAAGAATCCCTTCGGGACCTTCATTTGATCGTCAGCTTTCTAAGTGGCCGCGAGCATGTCCCTTATGCCGATAATCCGTTCGGCCCCGATGTAGTCGTTCCCGCGCTTTTGCAGGGAGCGATCGACGTGAATTTGCACCCTGAGGCATGGGTATTTTTCCTGACTTCCTTTGAACCCGACGTTGGCGCCGAGGTTGGTCGCATCGGGCAGGCGCTGCTTGACCACTTCCGCACCCATGGCGTTGAGGCGAGGGCGATCCGCCGCGCGCGCCGACCCGTTACGCCCCCGACGCCGCCAGCACGCGGGCCTGCCGCCGGCGGCGGCGCGCCCTCGGAAGGGCCGCCGCAAGCCTCGGGCGCGGGCACTGGGGCAGGGTGGGCGTCTGGCTCCCAGGAAGGTGTCGCGGTTCGAAGTGGGCAACCCGTAGTCCATGGTCTTCCTTCCAGCCTCACCGCGGGGGCCGGTGGTGACGCGCAAGGTGAGGCGCGCGCGATTCTCAGGGAGCTTTTGGCGCGTCTGCAGGCAAATGTCTCGGGAGATGTACTACCGCCCCTGACGGCGGGCCAAGGATCGGTGGCGCCAAACTTACTTGATGCCTTGGCTGAGCTGCAGAACCTGGGCTTAGAAGGAATTCACGGAGCGCTGTTTGCGGGCACACCGGCGGGCTCCATCAACGCGTGGCGGGAACACTTGATTTCGCAGTCCTCGCGCACCGTCGACAAGCTCACAATCGAAATCGTCGGCATGATGTTCGATCATGTGCTGCGCGATTCCCAGGTTCCGTCGGAAATCAAAGCGCTGCTCTCCCGGTTGCAGTTTCCCGTCCTTAAGGCGGCCCTTATAGATGCGGCGTTCTTTGCCTCGAGCTCACATCCTGCGCGACGCCTTATTGATCGAATCGCTGCCGCGGCGATTGGCTGGGAGCCGTACGGCGACGAAAACGAACGTTTCCGCGCCGAGGTTGATCGGTTGGTTCGAGAGGTAATGCTCAAGTTCGACCGCGACATTGGTGTGTTTGAGAACGTGCTCAACGAATTTGAGGCATTTCTCGGAGACATTGCCCCGCGCGACAGCGATCCGATTGCCCGCGCCAAGCGTGCGCTCGAGGAGGCGGAAAAAAGGGAAGTTCTTACGATTAATACGACCATCCAGGTGCGACGGGCCTTTGAACGAGTGGAACTTGAGCCCTACCTGCGCGAATTTCTGCTCGGGCCCTGGGTGCAGGTGCTCGTACAAGCGAGCTTGCGCGACGATCAGACCAAGGGATATTCAAAGAGCTTTCGGGAAGCAATTCACGAGATTGTATGGAGCGTGCAGCCCAAGGCCACTGCCGAAGAGCGGCGCCGACTGGTTGAACTTATACCGGTGCTCACGCGCATCATCCGCGACGGCCTTGCCCTGATCCGCTTTCCGCAGCGCGAGCAAGAGGAGTTCCTTCAGAATCTCATGGCGGCGCATGCCTATGCGGTCAAACCGACCGACCAAGCGACGTACATCCGCAATTCCTTGCAGTCCTCCGAGATTCGGGCCAAGATTGACGGCTTGCAGCTGACGGCATCTTATCCCCTCACCGCCATACCAGGCGGCGTCAAGGTGCCAACAGGGGCGGTGCTGCGCGCGGCCGCCGAGCACGAAGTCGAATTGTCGGTGCCTGCGGCGCTCACCGACGTGGGTACGATCGACAAGACGGAAGAAGCGCGAATGGATCAGGATCTGTCGCATTGGACGCGCGGCAGCTGGTTTGAACTATGGAACGGCGAAGCGTTCATACGAGCGCGTCTGCGGTGGATAAGCCCCTTGCGTACGATGTTTATGTTCAGCAGCGGCCCCGATAACCACACCCACGTCATGTCTCCGGACCTGATCCGTTCGTACCTGCGGCGCGGCTACATCCGGGCGCTTGAGAGCGCGCCGCTTACCGAGCGGGTGGCGCACGCTATCGTGGCCGATTTTGCCAACACGCCGGACCGGGCCGCCGACCTCGCCACGCGTTTGGCGGTTGTGTAGTCATGCGCACCAGGCTGTGGCTCCTGCCTTGCTTGCCGCCGGCGGTAGCGAGCGGCAAATTGCCCGCATCGACGCAACGCCGGTTCCGGTGCACTCGCTAACGCGTAGCACTGCCTCGGCGGGCGGGGCCTCGCCTGCGACCCCAACGGCGCAAAAGCCCGCTCCCAACTCGCGTTTGGGTTTGAGTTTTGTCGTCCAACGACTTGTCGACGACGGCATGCTCGGACGAGCCGATGCCGAGCGCATCTTCGCGATTTCCGATCGCGATCGCGGTGGTCATCCCCTTGTGGTCATAGCGGAGATGAATTTTCGCAGCGCGGACAGCGAACATCGGCTGCTCGACTTGGAGGCGCTAACCCAATGGCTCGCCGAGCTGGCGGGCCTGCCATATCAGCACATCGATCCGCTCAAGGTCGATTTCACGCGGGTCGTGGAAATCATGTCCAGCGCATACGCGACCAACAATTCGATCCTACCCATCGCAGTCTCGCCAAGCGAAGTCGTCATCGCAACCTGTGAACCGTTTCTTGACGGTTGGGTGCGCGAGATCGAGCAAGTCACGAAAAAGACGGTTCGACGGGTCGTATCCAATCCGCTGGACGTCGCGCGCTTTACGACCGAGTTTTACAAGCTGGCGCAATCCGTTAAGGGGGCAAGCAAGTCGGGCGCCGCGAGCTTGGTGAGCAATTTCGAGCAACTCGTTGAGCTTGGGGGCAAGGTCGAAGCCAATGATGCGCACGTCATCCACATTGTTGATTGGATTTTGCAATACGCCTTTGACCAGCGCGCAAGCGATATTCATTTGGAACCCAAGCGCGACCAGGGCGTTGTGCGCTTTCGTATCGACGGGGTGCTGCACCAGGTCTACCAAGTGCCGCCGGGTGTAATGCAGGCGATGACGAGCCGCATCAAACTGCTCGGGCGCATGGATGTGGTTGAGCGGCGCCGTCCCCAGGATGGTCGTATCAAAACGCGCGTCGGCGGTGATGGCGGACGCGAGGTTGAAATTCGCCTCTCGAGTCTGCCCACGGCATTCGGAGAAAAACTGGTGATGCGGATCTTCGACCCCGAAGTTGTGGTCCGCAGTTACGCGGAGCTTGGTTTTTCCGATGCGGAGGCCAAGATCTGGGCCGATTTGATCACCCGCCCCTCCGGAATCATTTTGGTTACGGGGCCAACCGGATCGGGCAAAACGACGACCTTGTATTCGACGCTCAAGCAACTTGCAACCGACGAAGTCAATGTCAGCACCGTCGAGGACCCGATTGAGATGGTGGACCCCAGCCTTAACCAGATGCAGGTCCAGCATGGCATCGACTTGGGTTTTGCCGACGGTCTGCGTGCGCTCATGCGACAGGATCCGGACGTGATCATGGTTGGCGAAGTGCGCGACAAGGAGACGGCGGACATGGCGGTGCAGGCGGCACTGACCGGGCACCTCGTTTTTTCGACTTTGCATACCAACGATGCCGCATCCTCGATTGCGCGTTTGGTCGAGCTTGGCGTCGCGCGCTATCTGATCAATGCAACGGTCATCGGAATACTTGCGCAGCGGCTGGTTCGCACCTTATGCCCGCATTGCAAAGTGCGCGACGCAACGATCGATGAAGGACTATGGCGGGAACTCGTGGCGCCATGGCGCTCGGCTCCGCCGCCAACGATTGGACGACCGGTTGGATGCCTTGAATGCCGCCGCACTGGCTATCTTGGGCGTGTCGGCCTCGTGGAACTGCTCGTGGTCACCGACGCGATCCGCTCGCTGATTGCAGAAGGTGCGGACATTCAGCGCATCCGCAACCAAGCCGCGCGCGATGGCCTGCGCTCCTTGCGCGTGTCAGGTGCCGAGAAAATTGCGCACGGCTTAACGACGGTGGAAGAGGTGCTTCGCGCAGCGCCACCCTTTGGCGACTGACGCGGTCCCGGCCCAGGTGGCTGCTGCGGAGCGCCGATCGAGACGCCGGTGCAGTTCGACGCAGAACCCAAATTTTTCGTAAATACCGTCAGAGCGCGTTTAGTCGAGTCTTAATTAGCGAGGCGCGTGCCGTTTGGAGGGCAATCATCCCGTCGGCAAAGACGAATGTATCAACGCCATCGAGGACATTATGATCTGACGACGTTACCGTCCATTCGATGTATAAAACATTACCTTCGAATATCGCCACGGGGACTGCCCACTGCGCCTGCGGCAGCGCATCGAGCAGCGCGCCGAAAAAGGCGCGGATCTCACGCTTGCCCCGATAGACCCGCTCGGCAGTGATCACTACCGAACGATCCGTGTAATCCTCGAGGACGGCGTCAAGGTCGCGCTCCTCCATCGCTGTGCCGTGATGGTCGAAGATCTCCCGCGGTGATCGCGTCATCGTGCCTTCTCCTCCTCCAACGCTTTCCTTTGTCCCAGAGGCGCCGCCGGGGCCGGGCGTGCAGCTGACGTTGCAGGCGAGCGCTCCTTGCGCCAAAGAGCATGCTCACCGCAAGCGGCCAATGCCTGCGCGATAGTAACCACCAATTGCGTTTGAGGCCAGGATGGATCGATTTCGGAGGTCAACTTGTCCCTCATCCCCGCTCGCTGCGGTGTGACTTTTCTTATCGTTCGCTTAGCGTTCTAATTGCCCGGCGAAGCTGTGCGCCCGCGGGCCGCCCGCGGCGTCGCGCCTGGCAGGTTCGCTTCGAAGCCACGGAGTTCGCTTATGGCTGCTGCTGCCCCGGAATCCGATGTCATCGCGCGCGCGCTCGATTGCCTTGCCATCGAAGACTGGCTTGCGGCGCATGCGCTTGTTCAGGAGCTCGATAGCCCGCTTGCATATTGGGTTCACGCTCTGGTGCACAAAATCGAGGGTGATGCGCACAACAGCCGGTACTGGTACCAAAAGGCCGGCGCTACCGCAATGGGGAGCTCGGCGCGGCCGATCAAAGCCCAGATCGCCGAAATTCGCCAGCTGCTTTGCACCGCGGAGCGTTCGTGAATTTCACACCGTGCCTTGGCGATGGCGATAGCCGCGACCGATATCGGCCACGGAAAAGAAATGACGCGTCCACGCGAAGTGCAATGCTGCTTTCGGTGGAAAGGATGTGGAGATCATTTCGGCGTCACGATGTTGGCGAAGTTTGTATTAAAGTTTTCCCGATCGGGCGAGACGCGGTCTCGCCAGGCGCGGTTGCGTCGCGCCGCCTTTGAGTCAAACTTTGCGCCGCAGCACCGCGAAGCAATCAATGCCGGGAAATCAGGAGGAGCCAATGGCACGTAGCCAAGAGATTCACTCTGTCGACCTGCTGCGCGATGCACTTGCAAACCGGGGCACCGCATATAGCGACGCCGAGCGCGACCGGCTAGGCCTTGCAGGACGACTTCCCCCTCGAGTGGAATCCATCGAGGAGCAAGTCGCACGGGTTGTCGAAACCGTTCGCGCCAAGAGCGATAGCTTGGAGCGCTACTCGTATCTGTCGGCCATTCAGAACGAAAACGAAACGCTGTTTTTTCGCGCCGTCAGGGACAATTTGCACGAGTTTCTTCCTCTGATCTACACACCCACGGTCGGTCAAGCCTGCCTGGAGTGGAGCCGGCTGTATGTTCGGCCGCGGGGCCTGTACCTCACACCCGAGCACCGCGGAAAGATCGCCGACATCCTTCTGCGCTGGCCCCAGCGCGATGTCGGCATCATCGTTGTTACCGACGGCGGTCGGATCCTTGGACTCGGCGATCTCGGAGCCAACGGAATGGGTATCCCGGTTGGCAAGTTGGCGCTGTACACGGCATGCGCGGGCGTACCTCCCTCGCGATGCCTGCCGGTGATGCTGGACGTTGGCACCGAAACGAAAAGCATCCGCGAAGACCGCTTTTACCTCGGCCGTCGCGTACACCGGCTTGCGGGCGAAGCGTACGACGCCTTCGTTGACGAATTCCTCACGGCTGTGCAGCAGGTCTTCCCGGATGCAATTTTACAATTTGAGGACTTTAACAATGCCAATGCATTTGGCCTTCTTGCTCGATACCGTGACCGCCTTTGCTGTTTTAACGATGACGTGCAAGGTAGCGGTGCGATGGCCCTCGCCGGACTTTACTCCTCGGCGCGCCTGACGAACCGCAAGATGACGCAAGAGCGCTTTTTGTTCGTTGGCGCGGGCGAAGCGTGCCTCGGAATCGGTGCAGCCATCGTCGCCGCCCTACAGCGCGACGGACTTAACCTTGAGCAGGCACGTTCGCGTTGCCTGTTTATCGATTCGAAGGGTACCGTCGTAAGCGCACGCACCGATTTGGCAGCGCATAAACGCGTTTTCGCGCAAAACCTGGCGCCACTGCCCGATTTGGTTGCAACGATTGATGCTTACCATCCGACCGTACTAATCGGCGCCTGCGGGCGCGCAGGAGTGTTTACCAGGCCCGTGCTGCAAGCTATGACCCGCAGCTGCAATATGCCGGTCGTCTTCGCTTTGTCCAATCCAACATCCAAAGCCGAATGCACAGCGGAACAAGCCTACGGCTGGACCGACGGCCGCGTGATCTTTGCCGCCGGCAGTCCTTTTGATCCGGTCAAAATCGCTGATGGAACACGTGCGCCTGGTCAAGCGAACAACTCCTACGTCTTCCCGGGCGTTGGATTGGGTATTTTGGTTTCGGGGGCGCGGCGTGTTACCGATGCCATGTTCCTGGCGGCGGCCCAAGCCCTTGCCGATCAGGTGACGGAGGAGGATCTGCAAATTGGCCGCATTTTTCCTCCCCAGGTCAGGATGCGTGAAGTGGCAATTGCAGTGGCTGCCGCCGTGGCGCAGGTTGCGTGGGATAGCGGTCTCGCAAAGACGTCGGCCCCGAAGGACCCGCGGACTGCCGTTGCCGATGCGATGTACGAGCCAAAGTACGCAAATTGAGTATCGACTCTGTACCGTGGCACAGGCAACGTGCGCTGTCTTGCGCCGCGGATTACTGCGGGCGCATCCGCTTTGTCCCTGTCAGTCGCACAAATTACGCAGAGTATTTTTTTGAGCTGCCAATTGCGCGAAATCAGACGCCGAGTCGAGAAGCTTCGAAGGCACCGGCCATGAACCTTGTTTACGGCTTGGTTTCACGCGGGAAATTGTGTTCCCAGACCGCGCCAAAACGCGGGTCTTCGGCTGCGCGTGCCGCGATTGTGGCCAACTTTGGCGCGTTTCGCTCAAACCATTTGGATCCCGGACGCCAGTGCGCCATTGTTTTCACATAGATGTCGAGCGCGGAAAACCGGTCCCCGAGGAACCAGGGCGCGCCGGTAGCTGCTTCGACAATGCGCCACAAGCGGCAACGGTATTCGTCGACCGCCGCACGAAACTGCTTTGCGGCGGTCGCGTCGCGCACGAAGCGGTGCGGATCGTCGGCATAGGTGAAGGTCGGATAGACGTTGGCAACAAGAAAGACGAGCCAGCGAAGAAACTGCGGGCGTGACGCATCTTCAATGGCAGGCACGAAGTCGTCACGCCCCGTCGCCTCCGCGAGGTGTAGCGTGATCGCGGCGCTCTCCGTCAGTATCGATCCGTCTGGCAACTGCAGCGTTGGTAGCTGCGACAGCGGGTTGTGCTGCGCAAGGTTGCGGCGCGCTTCTTCCGAACGGAACAGATCGGGCACCGTTTCGTAATCAAACGGTAGGCCCAGCGCGGCCAATTGCGCCTCAACAATCACCGAACCCCAACCCGGACGGCCGAACAGTCGGTACTTCGCCATGCCGATCCTCGTTAAAGATTTTCGGTCGATACCGCGATTTGCTAGCAAAATACGTTTTGCCGGTTAGATCATGCGACCGTTACTCCTAACCTGTCAAGAGAGTTTTGGTAGTTATAATCGCGCAGTGAACAAGGAAACTTTTGGGCGCGGCGCCAACGCCGGCACAGGGGCGCAACGCCTGGGGCTGTGTCTTGAGTTTGCCAACACGCTGCACTGGCACGCCAGCGAACGCCCGCACGAAACCCTGCAGAACTACGAGGACTTTCTTGCGTGGACGGCGGCCCAAAGGATCGTTTCTCCGGGCGAACTTGCTGCGCTGGCGCGCCGCGCACGCGCAGCGCAGCCCGCGGCGGCCGCGTACCGCAGGGCAATATCGCTGCGCGAAGCGATCTATCGAATCTTCGTGGCGCGCATTGCCGGCAAGGCTCCGGCACGTAATGATGCAGACGTGCTCAACCAGGAATTGCAACGAGCGCTTGCGCACTACCGCATTGAGTTCGACGCTGAGGGTCCAACTTGGCGTTGTGCGCGGCAAGGCCCACAGCTCGATGGCCCCTTATGGCCGATCGTGCAATCAGCCAGTGAACTTTTGCTCTCCCAAGATCGGCGCGAGCGTGTAGGACAGTGCGCCGACCCGGCAGGCTGCGGCTGGCTCTTCCTGGATCTGAGCAAAAACCGCAGTCGCCGGTGGTGCAGCATGCAAGAGTGCGGCAACCGCGCGAAACAGCGTCGCCTACAGGTGCGGTCGAAGTAGCCGCGCGATCATCTAGCGCGAGGCAAGTGCGCGCTTTGCCCCTTCGCGGCCAAACGCCGCGCGTCCGAACCCGTGTCGCTGGCACGCCAACAGGTGAACATCGGGACAGGACAGTTCGCGGCTTCGTCCGTTTTTAGGCGGCGTTGCCGATGCAGTGCTGGGGACCGAGAGTCCTGTGCCAACGCTCGATGCACCGGTCGCCGCCAAGGTGCCGCCTGGCACCCAGCACAATGCGCAACTGCGTTTGCGTGACAAGGGTTTGCCGCGTTTTGGCGCTCGCGGCCACGGCGATTTGGACGTTCGGATTTTCGTGCGCAGTCCCGACAAACTAGCAAAAGGCGAGCGCGACGTATCGGAACGGAGCCGCGGTTTGCGCCCAGGCAGGTGAGGGCATGCGCTGCTTGTTGGATCCCCGAGCGCAGCGCGTTAGCTTGCGGCCGCTACGCGCTCCTTTGAGGTCCTAGCGCGGTTATTCGCCAAGAGCGCACTTGTGCGGGGTTACCGTGCGACCGCATCACTTTGAGAGCGCCCGCATCGCCCGCGTAAGTCCCTCCAGCGTGAGCGGATACATCTTGTCAGCGAGAATGCGGCGGATGATCGATATCGACTGGCGGTAGGACCAGAGCGATTCAGGTTCGGGGTTGATCCAGGCAAAGTGCGGAAACTGTGAAACGAGCCGTTGCAACCACACCGCGCCGGGCTCGGCGTTGTCGTATTCGATGGAACCGCGCGCCTGCAAGACTTCATAGGGGCTCATGGTCGCATCGCCGACGAAAATCAGCTTGTAATCCCGGTTGTACTTGCGCAAGATGTCGCGGGTATCAAAGCGCTCACGCGTACGCCGGCGGTTGCTGCGCCACAGTTGATCGTAGACGCAGTTGTGAAAGTAGTAAAAATGCAGATGCTGAAACTGCGCACGCGCGGCCGAAAAGAGCTCTTCGACGGCGTGCACGTGCTCATCCATCGTGCCACCAACGTCAAGGAGCATCAACACTTTGACTCGATTGTGACGCTCGGGCACGAGCTTCAGATCCAGGTGCCCCGCGTTGCGGGCCGTTGAGGAGATCGTGTCGGGCAAATCCAGCTCAAGTTCGCTGCCCTCGCGCGCAAAGCGCCGCAGCCGGCGCAATGCAAGCTGGATGTTGCGCGTTCCCAATTGCACCTGATCGTCGTAGTCGCGGTACGCGCGCGCCTCCCAAACTTTGATCGCACCGCGATTGCCGCGGGACGGGCCACCGATGCGAATGCCTTCGGGATGTGCCCCAGAGTGGCCAAAAGGCGAGGTACCGCCCGTGCCGATCCATTTGCTGCCGCCGTGGTGCGCGCCTTTTTGCTCGGCCAGGCGTTTGTGCAACTCCTCAAAGAGCCGATCCCAACCTAGCTTCTCCAGGCGCGAGAGCTCGGCGGCCGAGAGGCTGCGCTGCAGCTGCTGGCGAAACCACTCCGCGGGCACCTCGGTCGCGCCGCCCGGCGCGCGGGCCCCAAGTCCGCGAACATATTCGGCAAAGGCCTGGTCGTAACGATCAAAGCGGGTTTCGTCCTTGATCAGGCAGGTTCGCGCGAGAAAATAAAACTCCTCCAGCGACGGTTGGATTACTTCGCTTTGCAGCGCCTCGAGCAGCGTTAGCAGCTCCTTAATCGACACCGGCAGGCGCGCCGAGCGCAGATGCAGAAAAAAATCGACGAGCATCATCGGCCCTGTCGGTTCATTTCCACCAAGCGCTCAAACAGGTGCACGTCCTGCTCGTTCTTTAGCAAGGCACCGTGAAGGGGTGGCACGAAAATCGAGGCATCGGTTGTGCGCAAGGCTTCGGGCGGTATTTGTTCGGCCACGAGCAGGCGCAGCCAGTCCAGTAGCTCCGACGTCGAGGGTTTCTTCTTCAGACCCGGAAGTTCGCGTATAGCAAAGAACGAATCGAGCGCGTTGCGCAGCAATTCGGCACGCAGCTTGGGAAAATGCACGTCGACGATCTCTTCCATGGTCTCTCGGTCCGGAAACCGTATGTAGTGAAAAAAACAGCGCCGCAAAAAAGCGTCGGGCAGATCTTTTTCGTTGTTCGACGTGATGACGACCAAGGGGCGGTGGACGGCTCGAACCGTTTGGCGCGTCTCGTAGACGGCAAACTCCATGCGGTCGAGTTCACGCAGCAGGTCATTGGGAAATTCGATGTCGGCTTTGTCAATCTCATCGATCAGCAGTACCGCTGGCTCCGGGCTCTCGAACGTTTGCCATAGGACACCGCGCACGATGTAATTCGCGATATCGGCTACGCGCGCATCGCCCAGCTGGGAGTCGCGCAGACGCGAAACCGCGTCGTATTCGTAAAGACCTTGCTGGGCTTTGGTGGTCGACTTGATATGCCAGGCAAATAGCGGCATGTCGAGTGCCCCCGCGACCTCCTCCGCGAGCATCGTTTTGCCCGTCCCGGGCTCCCCTTTGATCAGCAAAGGCCGCCGCAGGGTCAGCGCTGCGTTGACCGCAAGCCGCAGGTCGTCACTGGCAACATAGTTCGGCGAGCCTTCAAATCGGCGCGTCGTCGCTTTATTCATAGTATCCCCCGCCCAAGTCGGCGTCGCAAACATTCGATATAGGCATCGTTGATGGCCGGCATCTCCGAAGGCAGCGAGCCGCGCTGTGCACGCCAGACGATCTCTCCCAGACACTCCATCGCTTCATGTGCGGCCGCATGCCGATCGCCAAAGCGCGCCTGAAGTGCCTCGAGCAAGGCCCGCACCCCTGGAGGCTGATCGATTGAAACTTGTTCTTCCAGGGACAGATGCATCGAGAGATGCAAAAAAGGGTTCTCCCGTCCACCCTCCACCGGGAAGTCGGCGACCATGGCCCTTTCAACGTCGTCGAGAAATTGCTGGTATTCGGGGTGCTCGAGTATGCAAGCGATGGCGATGCGCTCCAATGGAGACTCGTTGGCGCCGGCGCGGTGCTTGCGCCATGCGTCGCAAAAAAACCGTCGAACTTCCTCGCGAGTGGGTTGCAGCATGCCATTTTTTTCCGAGAACAGCTTACTCGCCGACGCACCAAAGGTCACTGGCTCGTGGGCGCTGCCGTCTTGGGTTCGTACTCGCACTGACGCGAAATGACGCAGCGCCAGCACTCGGGCTTGCGCGCCTTGCAAACGTAGCGTCCGTGCAGTATGAGCCAGTGGTGCGCGTCGTGCCGATATTTTTCGGGCACCACGCGCATGAGCTGCTCCTCGACCTCCCGCACGTTCTTGCCGGGCGCCAGGCCGGTGCGGTTGGCCACTCGAAAGCAGTGGGTATCGACGGCGATGCAAGCTTCGCCAAAAGCGATATTGAGCACTACATTTGCCGTTTTGCGGCCGACGCCGGGCAAGGCCTCGAGTTCTTCGCGTGTGCGCGGCACCTGGCCCCCGTGGCGCTCGATTAACTGGCGGCACAAGGCGATGATATTGCGCGCCTTGGAGCGGTACAAGCCGATGGTGCGGATGTAGGCCGACAACCCCTTTTCGCCCAGCGCCTGGATCGCGACCGGTGTGTTCGCCTTGGCAAAAAGCGTTGCGGTGGCGGCGTTGACGCTACGGTCCGTCGCTTGCGCCGACAACACAACGGCGATCAACAGTTCGAAGGTCGACGAATGGCGCAATTCTCCCTGCGGGTGCGGATTGGCGCGCGCGAAAGCTTCAAACAGCGCGCGGCGCTTCGCTGGGGTCACGGCTGCCTCGGGACGACGTCACGCGCCGGTTGTGTTTGCCCGGCGCGTCGGCTGCGCACTTTAGCCAGTGCCGCTTCGACGATCGCCTTGCGCCGCGCGATCTCCTGCTCGTCCAGATCGCCGCGCACGTCCAGTTCGTCGAGCTTGCGCAACGCCTTGGCGGCTAACCGTTCGTTGTTTTCAGTCTGCTCGCGCAGCAATCGAGCGTTGCGCGCTTGCATGTGTCGGCGCGCATCATCGGCATCGTTGCGCGTCCATGTCCGCATCGGCCAAACCGGGATCATCTCGATGCAGTCCATTGGACAAGGCGGCAGGCATAGCTCGCAGCCTGTGCAATCGGCCGCAAGGATCGTGTGCATCTTCTTAACCGCACCAACGATTGCGTCGACCGGGCATGCTTGGATACACAACGTGCAACCGATACAACGGCCCTCATCGATGCGGGCGACGTGCAAGGGCCGATGTACGCCGCAGGTCGGATTTAGTGGCAATACCGCGCACCCCAGTAATTGGGCAAGTGCGGCGATGCCCGCATTGCCCCCTGGCGGGCAGCGATTGATCGGAGCCTCGCCGCAAGCGAGCGCGCGCGCGTACGGCAAACATCCCTCGTAGCCGCACTGGCGGCACTGTGTCTGGGGCAAAACCGCATCGATGGCGGCAACCAGGGGCGAGTCATTGGCTGCCACTGCCACGGCATGTTGGTCGGGCTCCCAAGGATGGCTGCGCTGCTGCATACGTGCATTATCCCAGAGCAACAACGGGCGCACTCCAACCGCTTAAGGAGCGCGCTCGGCTTGCTCGATTTCGGCAGCGGTCCGCTCGTAGACGGCACGATGCGACCCACCAAGAGCAAGAGCGCGTTCGATGGCTGCGCGTGCCTCGTGCTTGGCCCCCCGCGCGAGCAGTGCGCTGGCCAGGTTGTTCCATGAATCGGCGTTTTGCGGCTGCAGTTCGCTTGCGCGGGTAAACGCAGCAACCGCGCCTGTCGTATCACCCATCGCAAAGGCGCTGTTGCCTAGGCCCATCCAAGCGCCAAAGTTCTCGGGTGTGCGCCGCGACAGCGCAAGGTATGCAGCATGCGCCGCGCCCGAATCAACGCGCTCCAGCGCTGCCGCGGCCGCCACTAACGCCTCGCTCGACGGCGTTACTGGCAGCCTCGACGGCGCAACAGCGACCATCGCCCAGCTTCCGCCACGTGTCCACGTGTGTTCAAAAAGCTCCAGGCTCATGCGCATGCGCGGCTGCGGCCCCGAATGCATCAGGATCTGGTCGTTGCCGACGTCATAACCGATCACCAGCGCGTAGTGCCAGACCGGGTAAAAGGAGAGCCCGAGATTTTGCAGGACAATCACCGGATTTCCGGCATCGACCTCGCGCAGAACCGAGACCAAATTTGGCGGCAGCTGAACTGCCAAACGGCCTTGGCGCCGCGCCGCGGCGAGCATTTCGGGCGCAAGCGAACCTGCGCGGCCGGGAACAAAGACCGTTGCATCGATACTCTCGGGATCGCGCGTCAGTCCCGAGGCGCCAAGCGCCATCGCCAACGTGGCAGGGCCGCAGTGATCGCGCTCCTGAGCGTAGAAGGGCACGTGGTCAAGCTCGCGGATCTCGGCAATGCCCAAAGCGGCCCCCGGCGGGCGCTGCGCGCGCAGTGCATCCGATTGCGGAGTTGCACAGGCGGCCAAAACCGCGGCAACAGCCAGGGGCCACAGGCGGGCGAGCGCGCGCCAAAAACGCAAAGCCCCCGCCGTGGCGGGGGCTGGCGGGAGAAACCGCGCCTTTACCGGACCGGCCTTGTGAATGGGAACACCTTTGTCAGACCCAAGATGTCGGTGATCAGCAAGATCACGAACACCGCGAGGGCGAATGCCAGAACTGTGCCAAGGTCACCGCCCGCCGGCAGCTTGTCAATGCGAGCGGCCAGGCTGTTTGCTTCTTCATCCGTAAGTGCGTCGACACGGGCTTGCACCTGGGCCACGTCGACACCCTGGTCGATCAACACCTTGCGCACTTCCTCGCGCGCGAAAAACGCGTTGATTTGCGCACGAGCGGCGCTGTTGGGGTGCAGCGCTTGCTCGGTGCCCACCAAGGCAGCGCGCGCCGGCATGGGTACCCAGGCCGACAACATGCAGATCGAAGCGATGGCAACGAGAAGCTGTTTGGCACGGTGCATCAGGATTCCTCCACAAAGTTGCGAAAGGCGAAGCCTACTGCATCGAGAAAAATATTACGAATCATGCGCAAGGATGAAATCGGTGATACGCGGCGCGATGTTCTCACGCCAGCGTCGGCCCGAGAAAATTCCGTAATGGCCTACGCCCATGGCCGTTAAGTGCTGCTTGCGCTGCTCGGGAATTCCGCGGCAAAGCTCTAGCGCCGCCTGCGTTTGTCCGCTACCCGAAATATCGTCGAGTTCTCCCTCAATCGTGAACAGCGCCACGTTGTGAATGTCCTCGGGCGCAACTCGCTTGCCCCGTACATGCCAGATGCCCCGGGGAAGCTGGTGGTCCTGAAATACGACGCGGATCGTATCGAGGTAGTACTCGGCCGGTAGGTCGATGACCGCGTTGTATTCGTCATAGAACCTGCGATGGGCGGCCACGTCGTCCTGGTCGCCCTTCACCAGATCCAGGTAATAGTCCCAATGCGATTCGGCATGACGATCCGGGTTCATCGCCACGAACCCGGCGTGCTGCAAAAAGCCCGGGTAGACCTCGCGCAGGTATCCCGGGTAGCTGGACGGCACCTTGAAGATCACGTGGTTTCGAAACCAATCGTAGTTCCTGCGCGTTGCCAGAGCGTTCACCTGTGTCGGATTGCGCCGCGTATCAATCGGTCCGCCCATCATCGTCATCGAGCGTGGGAGAGCCGGATCCCCGGCGCTGGCCATCAGCGAGACTGCGCCCAGAACCGGCACGGTCGGCTGACACACGGAGATCAAATGCGCCTTGGGGCCGAGCATCCGGATGAACTCTATGCAGTAATCGACATAATCGTCCAGGTGAAAGGGTCCTTTGGACAGTGGCACGAGCCGAGCATCGATCCAGTCCGTGACGTACACATTGAAACGCGGCAAAAGCGCGCGCACCGTGTCGCGCAAAAGCGTCGCATGGTGACCCGACAGCGGCGCAAAGATGATCACCGTCGGATCATGTTCGTGCGGCGCGAGCCCAGGAGGCAGCAACCGGCGAAAGTGCAGAAAATTGCAAAAGGGTTTCGCCACAACGACCTGCTCGGTAACTTCAACTTCGACGTCGTCGACCAGCGTCGTCACCAATCCGAATTCGGGCTTTTCATAGTGCTTGCCCAGTCGGTGCAGCAAGTCATAGCCGGCGGCAAGCCGCCGCGAAAACGGCGTGTATGCCAATGGACTGTAGGGGCTAGAAAAAATCCGCGCCGTCGCATCGGCCCAGGCCGACAGCGGGTTAAGAAGTTTGCGCTGCCACTCATGCATCTGGTAGAGCACATCGACCTCCGTTACCAGGCGCGCGCGCTCGACGGCTTGGGCATTTGCCTTGCCGGCGCATCAACGCTTGAGGTATTGCAACTTATCCTTGACGTCCTTCCATTCGTCAGCGTCCGCGGCGTGAGACTTCATGCGCGTGATCGAGGGCCACTGCTTGGCCAGTTCCGCGTTAAGGGCGATGAAGTTTTGCTGATCGGCCGGCACGTCTTCTTCGGCATAGATCGCGTTGACCGGACATTCGGGAATGCAGACCGCGCAATCGATGCACTCGTCCGGATCAATGGCCAGAAAGTTTGCCCCTTCACGAAAACAGTCAACCGGACAAACATCAACGCAGTCGGTGTACTTGCAGCGGATGCAAGATTCCGTAACGACATGGGTCATCGGGAAAGTTCCTGCGTATAAGACGTTGATACTGCATAGTACCGCAGTGCGTCAAAGGATTCATCGCTGTTGTTGACTGTCGTTTTGCCGCCTATGGCTAAACGGGCGGCTTTTGGCTGGCCAATCCACCGTACCATTGGCGCCTTCAGAAACGGCGCCAACGCGCCGGGGGCTTGCATGGCAGGCAAACCGTCGCACACTACGGGCCGGCCGCGGGTGGTCGTCACGCGACGCATATTTCCCGACTTGGCCGAGGAGTTGACCCGTCGCTATGAGGTGCTCGATAACCAGGGCGACGAGGACTGGTCCGCTCAGGAGCTGATAGCCCGCCTGGCCGATGCCGACGGGCTGCTTACCGATCCGGCGCGCCGGATCGACGGGCCAATACTGGAGCAATGTTCACGCCTTTGCGTGGTGAGCAACATTGCGGTGGGTTTTAACAACATCGACCTGACCGCATGCACGCGCGCTGGCATCGTTGCCACGAATACCCCCGACGTTCTGAACGACGCTACCGCCGACCACGCGTGGGCCTTGATAATGGCGGCTGCCCGGCGGGTGGTCGAATCCGATCGTTGGACGCGCGCGGGAAAATGGCAGCGATTTGCCCTGGACGCGTTCTTGGGTGTGGATGTTTACGGCGGCACGCTGGGAATTCTTGGCATGGGCCGCATTGGACGGGCTATCGCACGGCGCGCGCAGGGATTTTGCATGCGGGTTCTGTACCACAACCGCCACCGCGTACCGCCACCGGTTACGCAAACGGGCGGCGCGGCCGACTATGCAAGCAGCGCCCAGTGGGTCGAACGCGAGCAGTTGCTGCGGGAGGCCGATTTTCTTGTGGTGCTGGTTCCGTATTCGCCTCAAACACACCACCTCATTGGCGCAGCCGAACTTGCGCAGATGAAACCCGGATCCGTGTTGGTCAACGTCGCACGCGGCGGCGTCGTCGATGACGCGGCACTCGTGCAGGCCCTGCGCCTCGGCCGCCCGGGCGTAGCCGCACTGGACGTGATGGAGAATGAACCGCGCATCTTGCCCGAGCTATTAGCACTGGAAAACGTTGTGCTCACGCCGCACATTGCATCGGCAACCCGGACCGCGCGGCGCGCGATGGTGCTTCGCGCGATCGAGAACCTGGACCAAGTGCTCCAGGGCCAGCGGCCCAGCGCCGTAATCAATCCGGAAGTGTGGGAGCGGCGCCGACGTATCGAGGCCCGCTAGGCGGTATTCGCACTGCGCCCGGCCGCATCGATTTGCCAATCGGCACTGCGCCAGCAAGTAAAATGCCAACGGTTTTGATTAGTGGGCGTTGCGCCGTGTGTGGCGGTTGGCGCGCTCCCGCCTGAATCGTTAGCGTAGTTACGGAAGGGTTGCGAGGGCCAATGGCCGACATTCGAATCGCACGCGCGCACGGCTTACCCGTCAGTCGTGCCAAGGCAGCTGCCCAGGCCGCCGCGGAGGATCTAGGACGGCAGTTCTCTTTAACCAGCCAATGGATTGGCGATACATTGCATTTTCATCGCGCCGGGGTGCGCGGATGGATCGAAGTCAGTCCCAGCCAGATCGCCTTAGAAATTCATCTGGGATTTTTGCTCAAGGCGCTTAAGCCCGCAATCGAACGAAGCGTTGGCAGGCGGCTTGACGAGCTGCTGGCGGTCGCCGACTAAGGCGCCTAGCCCTCCAGGTCCTCGATCAGTTCGATGTAGCGACGCATCGCCTCGGCCGCGCTCGTGCCTCGCAGTTGCTCGCGGGCATTCCATTTAGCGACAGCCACAAAGTCCATCGCCCCCGGACGCTCGCCCGCGACGTCCCCCTCGGTTGCCTGCTTGTACAGCGCGTAGAGCTTGAGCAAGCTTGCATTGTCCGGGCGCTGACTCAGGGACTTGGAGCGCGTCACCGCCTGTTCGAATTGCGTCTTGAGCTTTGCATCATCCGTGGCCATAGTCTTTGCTGTCCGGTTAGGTTTTGTAGCGGCTGAAAAAAGCGTCAATGCGCGGTCGCGCCAGCGCCCAAATCGTTTGCCGCCGCACTCGTCGAGGCGCTAGCGTCACCAGAACTTGCCGGTGCTGCGGGTCTTCCCGGCTGAGCGGCACCGGACTTCAGCGGCGGGCTCTTGGTGACTTGTCGCCGGGGTGGAGGGCCGGGCTTTTTCTTTGATTGCTCGGCCAACTCCTGTTTTCTTTCTTCCGGCAGCTCCTGGAACTGCTGCACGAGCGCGCGACGCTGGTCGGGGGGCAATGCGTAGACCCTTTTGAAATTCTCGCGTGCACGCATGCGCTGCTCGGGCGTTAGCTTTGCTAATTCAGGCATGCGCTCGTGCAGGCGCTCTTGGCCCTCGGGCGACAAGTCTTTGTAGCGCACGGCGATGTCAAGCCACTTGCGTTTGCGGTTTGAGTCAAATTTTTCCCAATCGCCAGCAAGGGGCGCGAGCGCCTCGCGCTGATCGGCGTTTAGCTGGGACCAGCTTGGGCTCGAATGCTTGATAGGGCTGTGAGCTGGTGCGGGTTTGGCTGATTCGCCGTTGCTCGCACCGGCGGCCAGCGCAAGCGAGGCAAAACTGAGCAAGCCGCCTGCAATCAGCAAACGCAGCATGCCGCCTCCGGGATGGCGTGCGCGCCTACATCCCGTTTTCTTCGCGCAGATATACGCCGAATCCCTGATGAGCATAAGTGTCGATCGGTGTGTCGTCGAGCAGCACCGCGAAGTCCAAATCGGCCGCCTCCGCAACCATGCGGTCGGTTTGCCATTGCTTAATGCCGACGATGCCTAGCGCCAGCACCAGCAGCGGTGCCGCCAAACCAAAGCGCAGCAGCCAGGAGGAAGCCCGCGAAGCCGGGCCGTCAGCCGGTTCCGGGCTGGCGGAGGCCAACTGCAGCGCCGGCACCCAAACGGCTGCCGCCTGTTTTGCAACGCTGCGCTCAAGCGCGGCCTGACGGGCCTTTTGAAGACGCAAGCTGACCGTGTAATCCAGATGTTCGGCGCTCTCGTCGAGGGCTTGGCGTATGCGGTAGGCGAATTCGGCTTCGTTGCTCATAATTCAATACCTCGGGCACGCAGGGCTTTGGCCAGCGCCTGCGTTGCGCGCGAGCAATGGGTCTTTACGCTGCCCTCGGAACACTTCATCGTCGCGGCCGTTTCGGCCACGTCCAGATCTTCCCAGTAACGCAGCAAGAAGGCTTCCCGTTGACGCGCTGGCAATCGTGCAATCTCCTGCTCGATGATAGCTACCACCTGACTGCGCTCGGCATGGTCGGCCGCGCTTTCGGCCGACGCCGAGCCTGGCTGGGCTTCCATAGATTCCAGCGGATCATTTTCGTCCCCATCGGGGGAGGTCAGCGAGGAAAAGAGCGTAATCCACGTCGATCGCACCTTCTGGCGGCGAAAAAAGTCGTGGATGGTGTTTTGCACAATTCTGGTGAAAAGCAGCGGTAGCTCGTGCGCCGGCCGCTCGCCGTAATTTTCGGCCAGCTTGCTCATGGCGTCTTGCACAATGTCCAGGGCATTGTCCTGGTCACGCACCGCATACAGCGCCTGCTTATATGCGCGCCGTTCGGCTCCAGCAAGAAATTCGGAGAGTTCTGCGCGGGTCGCCATGTATCAGGGTCTGCTCGCCAACGCGGCCGAGGCAGTACTGCGAGGGCGGCAGCTGGCGAATTGACCGGCAATCGTATCAGAACGTAACAAATCGCTTATAACCATCTTCAGGATATGGCCTAAATTCGCTCCGCTGCGGCGCCGCAATTTGCGCAAAATGATGCGCTGCGTTATCTTTTATAGTGCAGTCACGCTTTCGCCGCACCGCTCGCCATAAGCGGGTACGGAACGGCGTCCGATCAATCTCCAGAAGGACCTTGAGAGGATTGCATGAGATCCGTTTCTCATGAAGGGGCATCCCCACCCGCGTCGGCCGAGACCGATGCTCGCGCAGGACGCTTTGCGACGCCTCCACGTTCGGCGGCCGCAGGGCCTGAAGGCGCCCCCGCGCCCGTTGCGCAAGATTCCTCGCATGCGCCAATTACCGGCGCCGAAATCGTAGTGCGCTGCTTGCAAGAAGAAGGCGTGCGCCATGTCTTCGGTTATCCCGGCGGCGCCGTTTTGTACATTTACGACGAAATCTTCAAGCAGGACTACTTTCAGCACATTCTGGTGCGCCACGAGCAGGCGGCGGTCCATGCCGCCGACGGCTACTCACGCTCGAGCAACAAGATTGGCGTGGCCCTGGTCACCAGCGGCCCGGGCGTCACCAATTCGGTCACCGGCATTGCAACGGCCTACATGGATTCGATTCCGCTGGTCATCATTACCGGCCAGGTTCCCACGCATGCCATAGGACAAGATGCATTCCAAGAGTGCGACACGGTTGGAATCACGCGGCCCTGCGTAAAGCACAACTTCCTCGTCAAGAACGTCGCCGACCTGGCACTGACGATTCGCAAGGCCTTTCACATCGCTGCCAGCGGTCGTCCGGGTCCTGTATTGGTGGACATTCCCAAGGACGTCACGATCGCACGCCACGCCTTTTCGTACCCTCGCGAGCTGCAGATGCGCTCCTATAACCCAGTGCTCAAGGGTCATGGCGGCCAGATCAAAAAAGCCGTGCAGCTGCTGCTTTCCGCGCAACGGCCGATGATTTACACGGGTGGAGGAGTAGTTCTTGCCAACGCCTCGGCGCAGCTGAACCGTCTGGTTGATCGGCTCGGCTTTCCCTGTACCAACACGCTCATGGGGCTCGGGGGATACCGGGCATCGGACGAGAAGTTTCTGGGCATGCCCGGGATGCATGGAACTATAGAAGCGAACCTGGCGATGCAACACTGCGATGTGCTGCTTGCCGTCGGCGCGCGCTTTGACGATCGCGTGATCGGCAATCCCAAGCATTTCGCCCAGAACCCGCGCAAGATCATCCACGTGGATGTCGACCCCTCCTCGATTTCCAAACGTGTGAAAGTCGATGTCCCGATTGTCGGTGACGTACGCGAGGTGCTTACCGATATTCTCTCGCAGCTCGATGCGCTGGACGCGCGTCCGGATCCGCAGGCCTTGGCGGCTTGGTGGCAACAGATCGAGCAGTGGCGCGCGCGCGATTGCCTGAAGTACGACCGCGACGCCAAGGTGCTCAAACCGCAGTACGTCGTGGAGAAGCTCTGGCAGGTGACCCAAGGCGATGCCTTCGTGACCTCGGATGTGGGCCAGCATCAGATGTGGGCAGCGCAGTACTACCGCTTTGAGAAGCCGCGCCGCTGGCTCAATTCGGGCGGCCTTGGAACGATGGGTGTTGGATTGCCCTACGCAATGGGCGTGCAGATGGCAAATCCGGGCGCGCAGGTCGCGGTTATCACCGGCGAGGGGTCGATACAGATGAACATCCAGGAGTTATCGACCTGCAAGCAATATCGCTTAACACCGAAGGTGATCAACTTGAACAACCGGTACCTTGGCATGGTGCGCCAATGGCAGCAGCTCGAATACGGCGGTCGGTACTCGGAGTCGTACGTGGATGCGCTGCCGGACTTTGTACGCTTGGCCGAGAGCTATGGCCACGTCGGCATGAGGATCGAAAAGCCCGCCGAGGTGGAACCTGCATTGCGCGAGGCGTTCACGCAGCTGCGTGACCGGCTGGTCTTTATAGACTTCATAACGGATCCGACCGAAAACGTCTGGCCCATGGTGCGTGCGGGCAAGGGTCTGACCGAGATGATTCTCGGGTCGGAGGAGCTCTGAGGGACCACGGCTAAATGCGCCATATCATTTCGGTCCTATTGGAAAACGAACCGGGCGCGCTCTCGCGCGTTGTGGGGCTTTTTTCGGCTCGCGGCTACAACATTGAAACGCTGACCGTTGCCCCTACCGAGGACGTCTCACTGTCGCGCATGACGATCGTTACCGTCGGCTCCGATGACGTGATCGAGCAGATCACCAAGCACCTGAACCGGCTTATCGAAGTCGTTAAGGTGGTCGACCTGACGGAGGCCGATTACACCGAGCGCGAACTGATGCTCGTCAAGGTGCGTGCCGTGGGCAAGGAGCGCGAAGAAATGAAGCGCATGGCCGATATCTTCCGAGGCCGCATCGTTGACGTCACCGAGAAGACCTATACGATCGAGTTGACCGGCAACACGGGCAAGATAGAGGCCTTCCTGCGAGCCCTGGACCGCACAGCCATCCTGGAAACCGTGCGCACGGGCAGCTCGGGGATTGGACGCGGGGAGCGCGTGCTGCGCATTTGAGTTCGTATGTCGGGCCGCGGGCACGGGCCGACCTGGCGCCTCGGAGCCGGTGGCATGGCGCGCCGCGGGTGGGACGTAAAAAATCGGGAAAATATCCAAGCCGCACTACTGCAGACGACAGGAGAAAACATGAAGGTCTACTACGACAAGGACGCCGACATCGCATTGATACGTGGCAAGCGGGTCGCAATTGTCGGTTACGGCTCGCAGGGTCATGCACACGCATTGAACCTGAAGGACTCGGGTGTGAAAGTTACGGTGGCGCTGCGCAAGGGCGGTGCATCGTGGTCCAAGGCCACACAGGCCGGACTCGAAGTGCGCGAGGTCGCCGATGCGGTGCGCGACGCCGACGTGGTGATGATCCTTTTGCCCGATGAAAACCACCCCGAGGTCTACCGGCAATCGATTGAACCCAACCTCAAGCAGGGCGCCGCACTGGCCTTTGCGCACGGCTTCAACATTCACTACGGCCAGATTCAGCCGCGCGCCGACCTTGATGTATTGATGGTTGCGCCCAAGGCTCCGGGCCATACGGTGCGGGCGACCTATACGCAGGGCGGTGGCGTTCCGTCGCTGATTGCCGTGCACGCCGACCGGTCGGCAAACGCCCGCGATCTGGCCTTGTCCTATGCCTGCGCAATTGGCAGCGGCAAGGCGGGGGTCATCGAGACGACTTTTCGCGAGGAAACGGAGACCGACCTGTTTGGCGAACAGGCGGTGCTTTGTGGCGGAACCGTCGAGCTGATCAAGGCAGGCTTTGAAACCCTCGTTGGCGCTGGCTATGCGCCCGAAATGGCGTATTTCGAGTGCCTGCACGAGCTCAAGCTGATCGTCGATCTGATTTATGAGGGCGGTATCGGGACAATGAACTACTCGATCTCCAACAACGCCGAATACGGCGAGTACGTCACTGGGCCCGAGGTGATCAACGAGACGTCGCGTGCCGCCATGAAGCGCGCGCTGCAACGCATTCAAAGTGGCGAATACGCCAAGAGCTTTATCTTGGAAAACCGGGCCGGCGCACCGACAATGCTGGCGCGCAGGCGCCTGACGGCGGAGCATCCGGTCGAACAGATCGGCTCGAAGCTGCGCGCGATGATGCCGTGGATTCGCGCCCATCGGCTGGTCGACCAGAGCAAGAATTGAGCGCCTATCCGCACCCATTAATCGCCCGCGAAGGCTGGCCGTATCTGACCGGCGCGGTCGTGCTGGCGCTCTTGGTCGGCGCGCTGTTGGGCTCGTGGTGGTCGATGCCCTTTTGGCTGCTCGCGGCCTTCGTGTTGCAGTTTTTTCGCGATCCGCCCCGCACGGTCCCCATGCAGCCCGGCGTTGTACTGGCGCCAGCCGACGGGCGCATCGTCAAGGTGCAGGCTGTCCGTGACCCGTATACGGACCGCGAAGCCTTGCTCGTTAGCGTATTCATGAACGTTTTTAACGTTCACAGCAACCGCTCGCCAGTTGACGGGGTGGTTGACAGCGTGACGTACCAGCCGGGTGTTTTTGTCAACGCGGATCTGGATAAAGCCTCCAGCCACAATGAGCGCAACGCAATGGTGATTCGTATGGCCGATGGCGAACGGCTGACCGTGGTCCAGGTCGCCGGGCTGATCGCGCGCCGCATTTTGTGCTATGTCAAGGCGGGCGATGTGCTCCAGCGCGGACAGCGCTACGGTTTTATCCGATTTGGGTCGCGTGTCGATGTCTACCTGCCGGTGCGCTCGCGCCCACGCGTTGCGGTTGGCGACATTGTCTACGCGACCAGTACCATCCTGGCCGAGTTCGGGTCCGCCAGTTCGAGCTAGGACGCCTACGGGCGCGCTGAATACGGAGAGACGATGGCGATACGTTTGCGACGACGCAAGTTGCGGGCCCTAGGTTCTGCGGCCGCGGGCGAGGAATTTGCTAGCACAAATGCGGCACGCATTTCCGTGCGCCGCCGGGGCATTTACCTTCTGCCGAATCTGTTCACCACGGCGGCCTTGTTCGCAGGCTTTTACGCGATCGTGCAGGCGATGAACCAGGATTTCGAACGGGCCGCGATTGCAATTTTCCTTGCGATGGTGCTCGACGGAATGGACGGTCGCGTCGCACGACTTACGCATACGCAAAGTGCGTTTGGCGAGCAATACGATTCGCTCTCGGACATGACGTCCTTTGGCGTGGCTCCGGCACTTGTGGTGTACGAATGGGCGCTTCATGACCTAGGGCGCTGGGGTTGGGCGGGCGCCTTCGTGTACTGTGCTGGGGCGGCGCTGCGGCTTGCGCGCTTTAACGCCAACATCGGGGTCGTCGACAAGCGCTTCTTCCAAGGGCTGCCGAGTCCCGCAGCCGCCGCCCTCGTAGCAGGCTTTGTCTGGCTGGCCGTCGACAATCGCTTTCCACTGCGCGAGTCCTGGCTGCCCTGGGTGGCTTTTGCGCTTACCGTCTACGCGGGCCTGACTATGGTATCGAGCGCGCCGTTTTACAGCGGCAAGAGCTTTCATCTGGCGCGCAGCGTGCCTTTCTGGGTCATGATCGTCATCGTGATCGTCATCTTTTTCGTTTCCTCCGATCCGCCCATCGTGCTCTTTAGCCTGTTTTGCTGTTACGCGGGCTCGGGCTATATCTACTGGCTGTGGCGTATGTGGCGCGGCGAAGCCAATCCCGCGCGACCGGCAAGTAGCGGCGGCGGCAGCGGGCTCTCGGAGCCCGGCTAAAGCAGCGCGCCGATGGCGTCCGTGGGTCGTCCCAGGGCTGGCGCGGGCAGTTGCAGCGACGCTGCGGCCCGCAGGCCGGTGCCTTGCTCTAGAGGGAAATCACCGATATAGTCGGGTTCATGGCTTTGCCAATTACCTCCTCGTTGCTGCTACGCCGTGCCGCGCTAGGGCGCACGCTGGCACTGCTGCGCCTCGCGCGCAGCTGACCTTTTACCCCCAATTTGAGTTCGTTTTGTCGCCGCCGAGAGTTACCGGCGAATCGACCTATGCCTGTCGGGAGATACCCATGGACCGCGTGATCATTTTCGATACCACCTTGCGCGACGGGGAGCAAAGCCCTGGAGCGTCGATGACGCGCGAGGAGAAGCTGCGCATCGCCAAACAGCTTGAGCGGCTGCGGGTGGATGTGATCGAGGCGGGTTTTGCCGCTGCCAGTAACGGCGACTTCGAGGCGATTCGTGCGATCGCTTCGGTGGTCAAGGACTCGACCGTGTGCTCGCTTTCTCGCGCTAACGACAAGGATATCGCGCGGGCGGCCGAGGCGCTGCAGCCGGCTCCCTTGCGGCGCATCCACACGTTCATTGCGACCTCGCCCTTGCATATGGAAAAAAAGCTGCGCATGACCCCAGAGCAGGTGCTGGAACAAGCCCGGTTGGCAGTGCGCTTTGCGCGTCAATTCACCGATGATGTTGAATTCTCGACCGAGGATGGCAGCCGCTCGGACCCGGAGTTTTTGTGCCGGGTGCTCGAGGCAGTGATCGCCGAGGGAGCCACAACCGTCAACATTCCGGACACCGTCGGCTATGCCGTGCCCGCGCAATATGGCGAGATGCTGCGCACACTGCGCGAACGCGTTCCCAACTCGCATCGAGCGGTGTGGTCGGTTCATTGCCACAACGATCTGGGAATGGCTGTGGCCAACTCCCTGGCGGGAGTTCTCAACGGGGTGCGTCAGATCGAATGTACGATCAATGGACTCGGAGAGCGCGCCGGAAACACCGCGCTCGAAGAGGTAGTGATGGCCTTGCGCACCCGTCGCGACGTTTTTGGCGTCGAAACGCGTATCGATACGACGCAAATCGTTTCCACTTCGCGCCTGGTATCCACGATCACGGGCTTCCCCGTGCAACCCAACAAAGCAGTGGTCGGCGCCAACGCATTTGCGCATGCCTCGGGCATTCACCAAGATGGTGTGCTCAAGGCACGCCAGACCTACGAGATCATGCGCGCGGAGGACGTGGGTTGGAGCATGAATCGAATCGTGCTGGGCAAGCTCTCCGGCCGCAACGCCTTCAAACAGCGCGTCCAAGAGCTCGGCATACCCGTTGAGAGCGAGGAGGAGTTGCAGTCGGCTTTTGTCCGTTTCAAGGATCTTGCCGATCGCAAGGCCGAGATCTTTGATGAAGATATCCAGGCCTTGTTTTCGGACGAGGAGCTTAGCCACCATAACGAGCATTTCCGCCTGGTGTCGATGTCGCAGCGCTCGCAAACCGGCGGACGGCCAAGCGCAGAGGTCGTCTTCCAGGTCGGCGGCGTTCAGGAGCGGGCAAATGCGCAGGGTAACGGCCCTGTCGATGCGGTATTCAAGGCCATCGAAAGCCGTGTCGCCAGCGGCTCGGAGCTGCTGCTGTACTCAGTTAACGCGATCACCACCGGGACCGAATCGCAGGGCGAGGTCACCGTGCGCCTGTCTCGGGGAGGCCGCATCGTCAATGGCATGGGCGCCGACCCTGACATCGTCGCGGCTTCTGCCAAGGCATATATCAGCGCGTTAAACCGCCTGTACACCACGACCGAGCGCCTGAATCCGCAAATTTCCATGGCCCCATAGGGGGACGAGCCCTTGGCCCCGAAGCGGGGATGGGACCCCGAACGGGACGGCCGCCGGCTGCGATATACTGCTCGGTTCACGGCACGGCATTCCTTCCGTGTCCGCCTGTCGAACCATAAAGGAAAGCGCATGGCCGTTTCCGATATCAAAAAGGGCGACATCGTCGCCAAGTATCAACGCAGCGGCAACGACACCGGCTCGCCGGAGGTCCAGGTTGCCCTCTTGACCGCCCGCATCAACGAGCTAACCGAGCATTTCAAGACGCACGTAAAGGACCACCACTCTCGGCGTGGTTTGCTCAAGATGGTCAGTCGCCGGCGCAAGTTGCTCGACTACCTCAAGGGCAGGAACCCGGAGTCTTACAAGGGTCTGATCGACCGTCTGGGTCTGCGCAAGTAGGCGCATGCGCGAACTGCCAATCGCGACCTGGGGCCCTGCCGTCCGGCGGGCGTATGCCGCGCCCCGTGCGGGGGCGCACCGCTAGTGTGCACCGCATGCCAGGCACGCAGCCCGAGCCCGACGGAATTTCGGATGCAGATCCCGCAAAGCGGTAGCTACCCGGCGCGAGACGCACTGCTCGGGCCCGCTGCCATGTGGGCGCGACGGACGGTGCGGCTGCCGTTGGAACAAAAAAACGCGAAAGGAACAAGACGTGTTTGACAAAGTGACAAAGACCTTTCAGTACGGCGCGCATACGGTGCGGCTCGAAACCGGTGAAATCGCTCGGCAGGCCAGCGGCGCGGTTTTGGTAACGGTAGAAGACACGGTTGTCCTGGCGACAGTCGTTGCCGCTGCCAGTGCAAAGCCGGGGCAGGATTTTTTTCCGCTTACGGTCGATTACCTAGAGAAGACCTATGCGGCAGGCAAGATTCCAGGCGGCTTTTTCAAGCGGGAGGGGCGTCCCTCGGAAAAAGAGACACTGACCTCACGGCTGATCGATCGGCCGATCCGACCGCTTTTTCCAGAGGGCTTTTTCAATGAAGTCCAGGTCGTGCTGCACGTGCTGTCGGTCAATCCGGAAATCGATCCGGATATTCCCTCAATGATCGGCGCTTCGGCGGCCCTCGCCGTTTCGGGTGTTCCGTTTAACGGCCCGATCGGTGCGGCCCGAGTCGGATACATCGACGGCCAATATGTGCTCAACCCCTCGGCCAGTGCGCTGAAAAATTCGCGCCTGGACCTGGTTGTTGCGGGCACGGAACGCGCGGTACTGATGGTCGAATCCGAGGCGGATCAGTTGTCCGAGGAAATCATGCTCGGGGCGGTGGTGTTTGGCCACGAGCAGATGCAGTCCGTCATCGATGCCATACATGACTTGATCCGCGAAGCCGGAAAACCGGCCTGGGATTGGAAGCCACCTGCGCAAAACGAGCAGCTGCGAGCGCGCTTGGCGGCCATCGCCGGACCTGGCTTTGAAGACGCGTACCAGATCCGCAGCAAACAGGCGCGCACACAAAAGGTAAAAGAAGTGGAGGCCCGCGTGCGCGAGCAGCTGAGCGTAGATACCGCGGCCGGCGCGCCTGCCCTCGAGCAAAACGAAGTCGACGCGATTTTGTTTGAGATGCAAGCGCATCTGGTACGCAATCAGATTCTTTCCGGTGAACCACGCATCGACGGTCGCGACACTCGCACCGTGCGGCCTATCGCGGTTCGCCTGGGCGTGCTACCACGCACCCATGGTTCAGCACTATTCACCCGTGGCGAAACCCAGGCATTGGTGACCGCGACGCTGGGCACTAAGCAAGACGAGCAGGTTATTGACGCGCTTATGGGTGAGTATCGTGACCGCTTCATGCTCCACTACAACATGCCTCCGTTTGCGACGGGTGAGACCGGTCGGGTCGGCGCCCCCAAGCGGCGCGAAATTGGACACGGCCGATTAGCCAAGCGCGCGCTGGCCGCCGTGTTGCCCTCACCGGAAGAATTCCAGTATTCCATTCGTGTGGTATCGGAAATTACCGAGTCCAACGGTTCCTCCTCGATGGCATCGGTCTGCGGTGGCTGCCTGGCGCTCATGGATGCTGGCGTCCCGATTAAAGCGCATGTCGCGGGCGTTGCCATGGGTTTGATCAAGGAAGGCGGCCGTTTTGCGGTACTCACCGACATACTGGGCGATGAGGACCATCTGGGCGACATGGACTTCAAGGTCGCGGGCACCGCTGCCGGGATTACTGCACTGCAGATGGACATCAAGATCGAGGGCATCACCAAGGAGATCATGCAGGTCGCATTGGCACAGGCGCGCGAAGGACGAACGCACATCTTGCACAAAATGCAAGACGCGATCACCGTCGCGCGCCCCGAGCTTTCGGCGTTTGCGCCGCGCATGATCCGCATCAAGATCAATCCCGAGAAGATCCGCGACGTGATTGGCAAAGGCGGTGCGGTGATTCGCGCGCTGACCGAGGAAACCGGCACCCAGATCGATATCGAAGACGACGGTACGGTGACGATCGCCAGCGTTGACCAGGAGCGCGGGCGCGAAGCCGAGCGGCGCATCTTGGAGCTCACGGCTGAAGTCGAAGTGGGCAAGATCTACGACGGCACTGTCCTGCGCTTGCTCGATTTTGGCGCGATCGTGCAATTGCTGCCGGGCCGAGATGGCCTGCTGCATATTTCGCAAATTGCCAACGAGCGCGTCAACCAAGTGTCCGACTATCTCAAAGAGGGCCAGGCGGTCAAAGTCAAGGTCATCGAGGCCGATGAAAAGGGTCGGGTCCGGCTATCGATGAAGGCGGTGAGCGCGGACGCGCCTGCTGCCTAAGAACCGCCAAAGTTCACAGGAGCAGGCCATGCCGGTGCGCACGAAATTGGTCGCCGCCAACTGGAAGATGAACGGCAGCCGTGCCGAAAACGAACGTTGGCTTGCGGCATTTCGCGCGGCGCCGCCAGGTTGCGAAACGATCGTTTGCCCGCCATTTGTCTATCTGGCGCAGGTTGTGCGTGGACTGGACGGCACGCCTGCAGGCATCGGCGCGCAAAACCTGTGTTTGCAGGTTGCGGGCGCCTGGACCGGAGAGATAGCCGGGGAGATGCTCGCGGATATGGGCGCTAGGTGGGTGATCGTTGGTCACTCGGAACGGCGTGCTGCCTATGGCGAAACCGACGAAATTGTTGCCGCCAAGGCCGAGCGGGCCATTGCAGCGGGGCTGCGGCCTATCGTGTGTATCGGGGAAACGCTTGAGCAGCGCGAAGGCGGTCGTACGCAGCAAGTCGTTATGGCGCAGCTCGATGCGCTTTTGCGCCGCTGCAGCGTCGCGCAGCTAGTCAATGGTGCCCTCGCCTACGAGCCGGTTTGGGCAATCGGTACCGGCCGTACCGCCACGCCCGAGCAGGCGCAGCAAGTACACGAGGCGATCCGCGCGCGCCTTGCGGCTGCGGATCATGCGTCGGCGGCGGCGACACGCGTGCTCTATGGCGGAAGCGTCAAACCGGCCAACGCTGCGGAACTGTTTTCGCAGCCCGATATCGATGGCGGCCTAATTGGCGGGGCCTCCTTGATCGCTGCTGACTTTCTTGCCATCTGCGCGGCGGCGGCACGCTGATGGTTTTTCTGAGGATGGACCAATGAGTTGGGTTGTCACATTGTTGATCGTCGTGCAGGTGATCTGTGCCGCCGCGATCATCATTTTGGTATTGCTACAGCATGGCAAAGGCGCTGACATGGGAGCGGCCTTTGGCGGCGGCGCCTCGGGCAGTCTTTTCGGAGCCAGCGGCTCGGCAAATTTCCTATCTCGCAGCACGGCCGTCATTGCCGCCATTTTCTTTGCGGTTACGATCGGGTTGGCATATTCGGCTACCACGCTGCGCACCCCTCACGGCGGAGTTATGAGCACGGTGACGCCTGCCGCGCCCGCCAGCGGCAACGCTGGCGGTGCGCCCCCCGCGTCGCAGCAGATTCCAACGGACACGAATTCGACCATCGCTCCCGAAACAAAGACCCCATCAGCGCCAGCGTCGGAGAAGTCGGCGGAAATCCCAAAGTAAAACGACTGCGCATCGCGCAAGTAAAGGCTGTTGCAGCGGCGCTAGCACCGCGCGCGGCGCGCTTGCGGATGGTCACAGATGCGCGGAAGGTGGGGCATTTCGCGGTAGAATTCGCGCCGCTTGCCGACGTGGTGGAATTGGTAGACACACCATCTTGAGGGGGTGGCGGCGAAAGCCGTGTGAGTTCGAGTCTCACCGTCGGCACCACGCCGCAATCCCGGGAATTTGCGCCGGCGGTATTTCGTTGCGTGGTACACGAAAGAAGGGCATAGCGTGCGGCAGAACCGTGCGGGCCCGCACCGCATTCTTGGCGCACGTCAACAAGTAGGTATTTTTTTTGTTTGCATCGACCTGCCACGCTAAGATGGCAGGCGGTGGAGCAGGGGGGAGCTTGGCCGAGCGCAATTGCTTCGGCACTAGCTCGTGGAAATTGGACGACGGTTGACACGGGTGGCTTGTGGATCTCGGGAACTATCTTCCGGTCCTGATCTTCGTTGCAGTCGGAGCGTTCATCGGCGTGGCCCCGATGGTGCTCGGTGCATTGGTTGCGCCCTACCGCCCGGACGCGGAAAAGCGCTCCCCGTACGAATGCGGCTTTGAGGCATTCGAAGATGCCCGCATGAAGTTTGACGTGCGCTACTACCTGGTCGCGATCCTTTTCATACTTTTCGATCTCGAGGTCGCGTTTCTTTTTCCCTGGGCCGTAGCGCTTGGCTCGCTGGGCAAATGGAGCGTCGGATTTTGGGCGATGATGCTGTTTCTGGGCATTCTTACGGTGGGATTCATCTACGAATGGAAAAAGGGCGCTCTCGATTGGGAGTGACTGCAAGGTCGCAACGCTTTCTCGTGGAATGGCAACGTGGGCATCGAAGGAAAACTCCAACAGGGTTTCGTCACGACCAGTGTCGACGCAGTGCTGAACTGGTCCAAGACCGGTTCGCTTTGGCCAATGACGTTCGGCTTGGCCTGTTGCGCCGTGGAAATGATGCATGCGGGCGCCGCGCGCTATGACTTGGATCGCTTTGGCGTTGTCTTTCGCCCCAGCCCGCGCCAGTCCGATCTGATGATCGTTGCGGGTACGCTGTGCAACAAGATGGCGCCCGCGCTGCGGAAGGTCTATGACCAGATGCCCGAGCCGCGATGGGTGATTTCCATGGGTTCGTGTGCCAATGGCGGAGGCTATTACCACTATTCGTACTCGGTTGTGCGGGGCTGCGATCGAATCGTTCCGGTCGATATCTATGTGCCGGGTTGCCCGCCGACGGCCGAGGCGTTGATTTACGGAATCGTGCAGCTGCAGGCAAAGATCCAGCGCACGAACACGATTGCCCGTTAAGACCATGCAAGCCACGCTTTCGCAACGACCAATGAACGACGTTGAGGAACTGGCGCGACGCCTGCAAGCGTGCATCGGCGCGCAGGCGCAGGCGATCGATGCCGACCGCGGGGAGCTCACACTGCGTCTTAGCCCGGGCGATTGGCAAAGCGCGGCAATGCGATTGCGCGACGATCCGCAGCTTCGGTTCGAGCAGCTCCTTGACTTGTGTGGTGTCGACTATTCGGAGTACGGCGGCGCCTGGAACGGGCGGCGCTTTGCGGTCGTTGCGCATCTTCTATCGCTGACCAACAACTGGCGGCTGCGGATACGCACGTTTTGCGACGACGACGCCTTACCCATCGTCTCATCGCTGCTGGCCGTGTGGCCGTCGGCGGGTTGGTACGAACGCGAGGCGTTCGATCTGTTCGGCATCTTGTTCGAGGGGCATCCGGACCTGCGTCGCATTTTGACCGATTACGGTTTCGTAGGACACCCGTTTCGTCGCGACTTTCCGATATCGGGCAACGTTGAGATGCGCTACGACCCGGAGCTGCGCCGGGTGGTCTACCAGCCGGTTACCATCGAACCGCGTGAAATCACGCCGCGGGTCATACGGGAAGAAGGTTACGCCCGTGGCCAGACTCCGCGCTGAACGCCCTCGCTCATGGCCGACATTCGCAATTACACCCTGAATTTTGGTCCCCAGCATCCCGCCGCGCATGGCGTGCTGCGGCTCGTGCTTGAGCTCGATGGCGAAGTGATACGGCGGGCCGATCCACACATTGGGCTGCTGCACCGAGCGACCGAAAAATTGGCGGAGACGCGCACTTTCATCCAATCGGTCCCGTACATGGATCGTCTGGATTACGTCTCGATGATGTGCAACGAGCATGCCTACGTGCTGGCAATCGAGCGGCTGCTTGGCATCGAGGTGCCGATTCGGGCGCAGTACATCCGCGTGCTGTACGACGAAATCACTCGGCTGCTGAATCATCTGCTATGGATTGGCGGGCACGCGCTTGATGTAGGAGCGATGGCCGTTTTCCTGTACGCGTTTCGGGAGCGTGAGGACCTGTTCGACATGTACGAGGCTGCCTCCGGCGCACGCATGCATGCGGCGTACTACCGGCCCGGAGGCGTATATCGCGATCTGCCCGACACCATGCCCCAGTACAGCGGCGGCGGCGGTCTGTCGGCACGCGTGATGGCCGAGCGCAACGAAAACCGTCAGGGCTCGCTACTGGATTTCATCGAGGATTTCACACGGCGATTTCCCAGTTGTGTCGACGATTATGAGACGCTGCTAACCGATAACCGCATATGGAAACAACGGCTCGTGGGCATCGGCGTGGTCGATCCCGAACGGGCCCTGGCAATTGGCTTTACAGGGCCGATGCTGCGCGGTTCGGGGGTAGCCTGGGACTTGCGCAAAAAGCAGCCCTACGAGGTATACGACCGGGTTGACTTTGACGTCCCGATTGGGCGCAACGGTGATTGCTACGACCGCTACCTCGTGCGCGTCGAAGAGATGCGCCAAAGCAACCGCATCATCCGCCAGTGCGTCGAGTGGCTGCGCGCCAACCCCGGGCCAGTCATCTGCAGCGATCACAAGGTCGCCCCGCCCAAGCGCGTGGACATGAAGATCAACATGGAGGATTTAATCCACCATTTCAAACTCTTCACCGAGGGGTTTCACGTTCCCGAAGGCGAGGCCTACGCCGCCGTCGAGCATCCCAAAGGCGAGTTTGGGATTTATCTTGTAAGCGACGGCGCCAACAAGCCCTACCGCCTCAAGATCCGTGCTCCCGGTTTTGCTCACCTGCAGGCGCTCGATGAGATGAGCCGCGGGCACATGATCGCCGATGCCGTCACCATCATCGGCTCGCAGGACATTGTGTTCGGGGAAATCGATCGATGAGCGCCGTGCCTTCCTCGCCGGCGGCCCCCGCACCCGAGCAGCGCCTCTCCGAGCAGGCACTTCGGCGGATCGACGGGGAGATTGCCA
This sequence comes from Burkholderiaceae bacterium, assembly GCA_035621895.1. Lineage (GTDB taxonomy): Bacteria > Pseudomonadota > Gammaproteobacteria > Burkholderiales > Burkholderiaceae_F > GJ-E10. Next base: position 44,213 of record DASPWJ010000053.1, read on the forward strand.
AATACCCTGCCGATCAGCGCCAGTCGGCGGTACTGGCCGCGCTGGCCATCGCCCAGGATCAGATCGGATGGCTGCCTTCGAGCGTAATGGAAGAGGTGGCGGCGTACTTGCACATGCCGCCGATTGCGGTCTATGAGGTCGCCACCTTCTATCACATGTTCCATTTGGCACCGGTGGGTCGCCACAAGATAACGATCTGTACCAATCTGTCGTGCGCGCTCTCCGGGGCCAACGTCGCGGCGCGGCATCTGCAGCAGAAGCTGGGCATCGATTTTGGGGAAACTACCGCCGACGGACGCTTTACGCTCGTGCAAGGCGAATGCATGGGTGCGTGCGGCGACGCACCGGTGCTGCTTGTCGACAACAAGCACATGCACAGTTTTATGGACGCATCCAAACTTGACGCCCTGCTCGAATCCTTGGTTTCGGAGAAGGGCAAATGAGTTTGCAGACCTGCTTTCACGGGCGCCACCTTCAGCCGCTCATTCTTGCCGGGCTCGACGGCCAAAATTGGCACCTTGAGCACTATGAGCAGCGCGACGGCTACCGCGCTTTGCGCCGCATTCTTTCGGAGGGCATATCGCCCGATGCGGTCATCGCCGAAGTGAAGAAATCCGGTTTGCGAGGGCGGGGCGGTGCGGGTTTCCCAACGGGGCTCAAGTGGAGCTTCATGCCGCGCGGAACCAGCGGTCCAAAGTATCTGGTGTGTAACTCTGACGAGGGCGAACCGGGCACGTTTAAGGACCGTGACATCCTGCGCTACAACCCGCATGCGCTGATCGAGGGCATGATCATCGCCGGCTACGCAATTGGCGCGGCACTCGGCTACAACTACATTCACGGAGAGATCTGGGCGGAGTACGAGCGCTTTCAGCAGGCACTCGATGAGGCCTACCGCGCAGGAGTACTGGGTAACAACATCCTTGGTTCCTCCTTCTCCTTTGATCTGCGCGCCGCCCACGGTTTTGGCGCCTACATTTGTGGCGAAGAGACGGCGCTGCTCGAATCGCTCGAAGGCAAGAAGGGTCAACCGCGCTACAAGCCGCCCTTCCCGGCGAGTGTTGGCCTGTACGGCCGCCCGACAACCATCAACAACACCGAGACCTTTGCCGCGGTCCCTTGGATCTTTCGCATGGGTGCGGATGCGTATTTGGCCATGGGACGACCCAACAACGGAGGAACGAAGATCTTTTCCGTCAGCGGGGACGTACAGCACAGCGGCAATTACGAAGTGCCTCTGGGCACACCGTTTGCCAAACTGCTTGAGCTTGCCGGCGGGATGCGAGGCGGCAAGATCAAGGCGGTGATACCCGGAGGCTCCTCCATGCCGGTGCTAACTGGCGAAGTCATGATGGACACCGATTTGGATTATGACTCCATAGCCAAGGCCGGATCCATGTTGGGCTCGGGAGCCGTGATTGTCATGAACGACACGCGCTGCATGGTGCGCTGCCTGGAGCGATTGTCATATTTCTATCAAGCCGAGTCCTGCGGGCAGTGCACACCGTGCCGCGAGGGGACCGGCTGGCTATACCGCATCTTGCATCGCATCGAACACGGCAAGGGACGGCCCGAGGATCTGGCACTGCTCGATTCGGTCGCCGAGAACATCCAGGGCAGAACGATTTGCGCCCTGGGCGATGCGGCGGCCATGCCGGTGCGCTCCTTCATCAAGAATTTTCGGGCCGAGTTCGAGCACCACATCGAACACAAGCGCTGCCTGGTAGCCGATTACGTGTGATGCAATGATCGAACTCGAAATCGACGGACGCAAAGTCTCGGTGCGCGAGGGCCGCACCGTGATGGATGCAGCCAATGAACTGGGCATCTACGTCCCGCACTTTTGCTACCACCGCAAACTCTCGATCGCGGCCAACTGCCGCATGTGCCTAGTCGATATTGAGAAGTCCCCCAAGCCGATGCCGGCATGCGCGACCCCGGTAATGCAGGGAATGGTCGTGCATACCGCTAACGCGCGTGCCAAGCAGGCCCAGCGCTCGGTGATGGAGTTCTTACTGATCAATCACCCGCTGGATTGCCCGATCTGCGACCAAGGTGGCGAGTGCCAACTGCAGGACTTGGCGGTTGGCTACGGCGGCAGCACCTCGCGCTACCAGGAGGAAAAGCGCGTCGTCCTGCACAAGGAGCTTGGTCCCTTGGTTTCTGCGCAGGAGATGACGCGTTGTATCCACTGCACCCGCTGCGTGCGCTTTGGCCAAGAAATTGCAGGCATCATGGAGCTCGGCATGGCCGGCCACGGAGAGCACTCGGAGATCCTGACTTTTGTCGGACGAACGGTCAGCTCCGAGCTTTCTGGCAACCTGATCGATGTGTGCCCGGTCGGCGCCCTCACGAGCAAACCCTTTCGCTACCGCGCCAGAAGCTGGGAGTTGGCGCGGCGCAAATCGATCAGCCCGCACGACAGCTTGGGCTCCAATCTCGTGTTGCAGGTCAAGGGCGATGAGGTCATGCGCGTGGTGCCGCTGGAAAACGAAGCCGTCAACGAATGCTGGTTATCGGATCGAGACCGCTTCTCCTATGAGGGGCTGCTCGGTTCCGATCGCCTCACCCGGCCCCTGCTGCGCCGGGACGGGCAGCTGCAGGAGGCCTCTTGGCCCGAGGCACTGGCGTTTGTCGCAAATTTGCTCGCACGCGTGCGCGAACAGCATGGCGGCGAAGCCATAGGATCGTTGGCCGCGGGCGGATCGACGGCCGAAGAACTCTACCTGCTGGGCAAGCTCACGCGGGCACTTGGCTCGGAGAGCATCGATTTTCGACTGCGCCGCTGCGACTTTGGCGATGACGAGTCGCTCGCGGGCGTGCCGTGGCTGGGAATGCCGGTCGCGGAGCTTTCCGCCCTTGATCGTTTGTTGTTGGTGGGCTCGTTCCTGCGCGAAGATCACCCGCTGCTTGCCGCGCGCATTCGACGCGGCGTCACCAATGGCTGCCGCCTGAGCCTTGTGCACGCCGCCGCCGACGATCCGTTGATGCGCGTTAGCAAAAAGGCGATCATCGCTCCGTCTGCTTGGGTGTCGATGCTCGCCCAGATTGGTGTCGCCGTGGCACGCAACAAATCGCTTGCCTTGCCAGTGACGGGGATTGAACCAGACACGGTGGCCAACGAAATTGCTGCGGACCTTTGTTCGGGCGCTCGCGTGGGCGTGCTCGCCGGCAACGCAGCGGTGCAGCATCCTCAGGCCGGCCAGATCCGCTCGTGGTTGCATTGGATCGCGAGCGCGACGGGAGCACGCTGTGGCGAGATCGGCGAGGCGGCCAACAGCGTCGGAGGCTATCTGGCCGGCGCCACCCCCGGCAGGGGCGGCCGTAATGCACGCAGCATGCTCGAGCAGCCAATGGCAGCGTATTTGCTTTGGGCGGTGGAACCCGCGCTGGACTTCGCCAATGCCGCGCAGGCGCGCGCTGCGCTGTCCGGGGCGCAAGCGGTGATTGCGTTTTCCAGTTTCCGGTCGGCAGAACTTGCGGCGGCCCATGCGGTGTTGCCAATCGCAACCTTTGCCGAAACTTCGGGAACCTTCGTCAATTGCGAGGGCCGCGTGCAATCGTTTAATGGGGCCGTGCCGCCACCGGGTGAGGCGCGTCCGGGGTGGAAGGTTCTGCGGGTACTGGGCAATGAGCTGGGTCTGGCGGGCTTTGAGTACGAGTCTCCGGAGCAAGTGCGCGCCGATGCGTTGCCCTCAAGGCCTCGCCGGCAACTGTTGGGCCCGCTCAAAGCCGCACCCGTCGCGCCCGAACGAAGCAGCTCGACGAGCTGCGAGCGTGTTGCCGATGTGCCGACGTACTTTGCCGATCCCATTGTGCGCCGCGCCCGCGCCTTGCAAGAGACCGCCATTGCACTAGCACCTGCAGCGCGCGCAAATGCGGCGACGCTAGCGCTTTGTGGCGTGCAGGCAGGCTCGCCGGTGCGCGTGCGCCAAGGGGCGGCCGAGGCCGTGCTGCCGTGCGTGCTGGACGCCTCGCTGCCCGATCGAGTCGTACGTGTGGCCGCAGGTCACGCGGACAGCGCAAGCTTGGGCCCGATGTTCGGGTCCATCACGCTGGAGCGAACCTAGCCATGGCGCAATTTGAGTCCTGGGCCCTGAACTTGTCGGACGCGAGTTGGTGGCCCGCTTTGTGGGGCGTGATCTGGATCATTGTCAAGATTGTGGCGATCGTGCTGCCGCTGCTTCTTGCAGTGGCGTACGCCACGCTTTGGGAGCGCAAACTCATTGGCTGGATGCACGTGCGGCGCGGGCCCAATCGCGTTGGGCCGCTGGGTCTGCTGCAACCGATAGCGGATGCCGTAAAACTTATCTTCAAGGAGATCATCTCGCCGACCCAGGCCGACGCGGCGCTGTTCTTTCTTGCGCCGGTGGTGGTCATGGCACCGGCGCTGGCCGCCTGGGCCGTGATTCCGTTTGCCCCTGGGGTGGTGCTGGCGGACATCAATGCGGGCCTGCTGTACGTGATGGCGATCACTTCGTTGGGCGTGTATGGGGTGATCATCGCCGGGTGGGCCTCAAATTCGAAGTACGCGTTTATTGGCGCCTTGCGCGCATCCGCGCAGATGGTTTCGTACGAGTTGGCAATGGGCTTCGTGCTGGTCGGTGTGTTGCTGGTAACGGGTTCGATGAACATGAGCGCCATTGTCAATTCGCAAAACACGGGTTGGTTTGCCAGTCACGGGGTAACGTTCTTGTCCTGGAACTGGCTGCCCCTGCTGCCCTTGTTCGGGATCTACGTGATTTCGGCCACGGCAGAAACGAACCGGCATCCTTTTGACGTGGTGGAAGGCGAATCGGAGATCGTCGCCGGGCACATGATCGAGTACTCGGGCATGGCGTTCGCGATGTTCTTCCTGGGTGAATACGCCAACATGATCCTGCTCTCGACGATGGCGGCAGTCATGTTCCTTGGCGGCTGGGAAGCGCCCATCGATCTGGGGCTGCTGCTAGATCTGCATACGCCCAGCTGGTGGCACGACGGCCTCTCGGCCTGGTTCTGGCTGCTGGCAAAGATCTTTGGTGGCTTGTCGATGTATATCTGGATCCGAGCGTCGTTTCCACGCTACCGCTACGACCAGATCATGCGCCTGGGCTGGAAAATCTTTATTCCGATCACGCTGGCCTGGCTCGTCGTGGTCGCCATCTGGATGCAAACCCCGCTGAACATCTGGCCCGCGGACGCGCATCCGCTAACGGTGCACGCCGGCTCCGGCGCCGCAGCGGCAGCGAGCGCTGCGCTTGCGGCGAGCCTGCCCAAACCCTAGGGCGCCGAACATGCAACGGGTCCTGGACTTTCTCGATTCCCTGCTGCTGCGAGAGCTGTTTAAGGGCTTTGCCCTGACGGGCCGCTATTTGTTCAAACGCAAGATCACGATCCTGTATCCGGAACAAAAAACACCGGCGTCGCCTCGGTTTCGCGGATTGCATGCGCTACGCCGCTATCCCAATGGCGAGGAGCGTTGCATTGCCTGCAAGCTGTGCGAGGCGGTTTGTCCGGCGTTGGCCATAACGATTGAATCCGAATTGCGCGAGGATGGGACGCGGCGCACGACGCGCTACGACATTGATTTGACCAAATGCATTTTTTGCGGATTTTGCGAGGAGAGCTGTCCGGTCGACTCGATCGTGGAAACGCACCACAGCGAATACCACGGCGAAAGTCGCGGCGATTTGAATTTCACCAAGGAAATGCTGCTGGCGGTTGGTGACCGTTACGAACCCGAAATTGCCAAGGCGCGTGAACGCGACGCGCGCTATCGCTGAGATTGCCGATGGATCCTGTGGCCGCACTGTTTGCCGTTTTTTCCGCCAGCACGCTGGTGTCGGCGCTTCGCGTCATCACTGCGCGCAATCCCGTGCACGCCGTGCTGTACCTGGTGCTGTGCTTTTTTTCCGCCGCTTGTTTGTGGCTGCTGTTGCAGGCCGAGTTTCTGGCCATCGCGCTGGTGCTGGTGTACGTCGGCGCCGTGATGGTGCTGTTCTTGTTCGTGGTGATGATGCTCGACATCCACATCGACCGCCTGCGTGCGGGATTTTGGCGTCACTTGCCGCTGGCGGCGCTGGTGGGGGTGGCAATTGCCCTGCAGCTGTGGCTCGTGTTGGCTAACGGCCACTGGCAGTTTCTCACACCACCGGCGACCGACATCGGCAAGGTTGGCAATACCAAGGCGCTGGGCGAGCTCACATTTTCCGAGTACGTTTTGCCGCTGCAAATCGCCGGCGCCATATTGTTGGTCGCGATCATCGCTGCCATTGCGTTGACGTTGCGCCGGCGCACCGATTCTTTGCACCAACGTCCCAGCGAGCAGGTGCGTGTTCGTGCCCGGGACCGCCTGACCATTGTTCATATGCCGCCCGCGGTGCGCGCCGACGCGGCACACAAGACGCCGGCCAAGGAGGTTTGAGCGATGGTTTCCCTCTCCTGGTACCTGTTTGTCGGCGCTGTGCTTTTTGCGATCAGCGTCATCGGCATCTTTCTTAACCGCAAGAACCTCATCGTGCTGCTTATGGCAATCGAATTGATGTTGCTTGCGGTCAACACCAATTTCATCGCCTTTTCCCACTTTCTGGGAGATCTGCACGGACAGGTTTTCGTGTTTTTCATCCTCACGGTCGCCGCTGCCGAGTCCGCGATCGGGCTGGCGATCCTGGTTGCGCTGTTTCGCAATATGAACACGATCAACGTCGACGAGCTCGACGCACTCAAAGGTTGAGGCGCACGTGACACCGATACTCAAACTGGCTTTGCTGGTGCCGCTAGCGCCTCTTGCCGGTGCCATCGCCGCGGGGTTGTTCGGCCGCACGTTGGGCCGAACGGGGGCGCACGTGGTGACGATTTTTGGCGTGCTTGTAGCAACGCTCGTGTCGGCACTGATCTTTTGGACCGTCATCTTCGATCACCAGGTCATTAGCGGCACGGTCTACACGTGGGCGCAAGCCGGTGGGGGCTTGCACTTGGAGCTTGGTTTTTTGATTGACTCCTTAACCGCCACGATGATGCTGGTTGTGAGCTTTGTATCGCTGATGGTGCACATCTACACGATCGGTTACATGGCCGATGATCCGGGATACCAGCGGTTTTTCTCGTACATCGCCCTGTTCACGTTTTCGATGTTGATGCTCGTTATGAGCAACAACTTCCTGCAATTGTTCTTCGGCTGGGAGGCGGTCGGGCTGGTCTCCTATCTGCTGATCGGCTTTTGGTTTAAGCGCCCCAGCGCGATCTATGCGAACCTCAAGGCATTTATCGTGAACCGAGTGGGCGACATGGGCTTTGTCTTGGGAATCGGACTGATCTATGCATATTGCGGCAGCCTCGATTATGGCGCGGTGTTTGCCAAGGCTTCGACGCTGGCCAGTAGCGTCCTGCCTGCCACCGATTGGTCCGTGCTGACGGTCATTTGCGTGTGCTTGTTCATCGGAGCCATGGGCAAATCCGCGCAGTTTCCCCTGCATGTGTGGCTGCCCGACTCAATGGAGGGTCCAACCCCAATATCGGCCCTCATTCACGCGGCGACCATGGTCACGGCGGGCATCTTCATGGTGGCGCGCACGTCGCCCTTGTTTGAGCTCTCCGAAACGGCGCTGTCCTTCGTCATGGTGATCGGCGCCATTACCGCGTTGTTCATGGGACTGCTGGGCATCGTGCAAAACGACATCAAGCGCGTGATTGCCTACTCGACGCTATCGCAGCTTGGCTACATGACGGTGGCGCTGGGCGCGTCGGCCTACTCGGTCGCAATCTTTCATCTGGTGACCCACGCGTTTTTCAAGGCGCTGCTGTTTCTGGCGGCCGGATCGGTCATCATCGCCCTGCACCACGAACAGGACATTCGCCGCATGGGTGGGCTATGGCGCTATATGCCGATCACCTGGATCACCTCGGTGATCGGTGCCCTGGCGCTGATCGGCATGCCAGGCTTCGCGGGGTTTTATTCCAAGGACAGCATCATCGAGGCAGTCAACCACTCGCAGCTTCCCGGCAGCGGCTTTGCTCAGTTCGCGGTCACGGCCGGTGTGTTCGTGACAGCGCTGTATACGTTTCGCATGATCTTTCTGGTCTTTCATGGGAAGGAGCGCTTTGGCGCACACGACGAGCACGGGCAAGGCGCGCACGTGCACGAACATGAGCACGCACACGCGGGCTCGGCACCGCACGAAAGCCCAGCGGTTGTATGGGTGCCGCTGGTATTGCTGGCCATTCCCTCCGTGATCGCTGGAGCCATTGCGGTCCAGCCCATGGTCGCAAGCGATTACTTCGCTGGTGCCATTTTTGTGGACCGCAGCGCGCACGAGGCGATGGCCGAGCTTTCGCGCGAATTTCCGGGGGCGCTGGATATGGCGCTTGATGGATTTACCCGGCTGCCGTTTTTGCTGGCCGCGGCCGGTATCGCCGTGGCCTGGCTGCTTTACGTTCAGCGCCCCGATCTGCCCGAAGTGGTGCGCGCCCGCGTACCCTGGTTGTATCGCCTACTCGATCACAAGTACTACCTGGATCAAATCAACGAGATCGTTTTTGCCGGTGGCGCCCGCTGGATTGGCGGCGGATTTTGGAAGCAGGGCGATATGGCGCTAATCGACGGGGTCTTTGTCAATGGGTCCGCACGCATGGTCGGGCGCCTGGCCCAGCTGATCCGGCGCGTGCAGTCGGGATTCATTTATCACTACGCCTTCATCATGCTCGTGGGTGTTGCGCTCATGCTTTTTGTCTTTTTGACCTGGCCCTATCTGCCGGCGCTGATTGCCGACCGTCGTTGAGATCGTTTGCATCCTGAGCCCCCGAAGACACCAGCATGAGTACATCGTTTCCCTGGTTAAGTTTCAGCATCTGGATCCCGATCATTTTCGGTGGCTACCTGCTTGCGGTCGGACGCGATGGCAAGCCCGGCGTCGTGCGCGCCATCGCGCTCGTCGGTTCGCTCGTATCGGTCTTGGCGACCGTGCCGGTAGTGCTGGGCTTTGATCCGGCGCGCGGCGGCCTGCAATTTACCGAAAGAGTCGCGTGGATTTCCAATCCCACCGCACACTACTACCTCGGCGTCGACGGAATCTCGCTGTGGTTCGTGCCGCTGACGGCCTTCATCACGGTGATCGCGGTCCTGGCAGGCTGGAAGGCCATCGAGGAGCGATTGGCGCAGTACTACGCCGCGTTTCTCATCCTTTCTGGGCTGATGATCGGTGTTTTTTGCGCCGCCGATGGTCTGCTGTTTTTCGTCTTCTTCGAGGCGACGCTCATCCCGATGTACCTCATCATCGGCGTGTGGGGTGGGCCCAATCGCGTCTACGCGGCGATCAAGTTCTTCTTGTACACCTTGCTTGGTTCGCTGCTGCTTTTGGTCTCGCTCGTTTATTTGTACCAAGCTTCGGGAGGCAGTTTCGACATTGCGACCTGGCAGCGCCTGCCCCTGGGCCACACGCCCCAGATGCTCTTGTTCATTGCCTTTTTCGCGGCCTTCGCAGTCAAGGTGCCGATGTGGCCGGTGCACACCTGGTTGCCCGACGCCCACGTGGAGGCGCCGACCGCCGGATCGGTGGTCCTGGCCGCCATCATGCTAAAGCTCGGAGCCTACGGTTTCGTGCGCTTTTCTCTGCCGATCGCACCCGATGCCGCGCATGAACTGGCTCCGGCAGTGATGGCGATCTCGCTGATCGCTGTTGTCTACGTCGGGTTCGTTGCACTGGTGCAGACGGACATGAAAAAGCTCGTCGCGTATTCCTCGATTGCCCACATGGGATTCGTTACGCTGGGATTTTTCCTGTTCACCCCCATCGGCGTCGAAGGCGCGCTCGCGCAAATGATCTCGCACGGTTTTGTTTCGGGCGCAATGTTTCTTTGCATTGGCGTGATGTACGACCGTGTGCACTCGCGCAACATCGTCGATTACGGCGGGGTCGTGAACACGATGCCGCGTTTTGCCGCTCTCATGATGCTCTTTGCCATGGCCAATTGTGGCCTGCCTGCGACGAGCGGATTCGTGGGCGAGTTTCTCGTGATCTTGGGCGCGGTGCAATTTGACTTTTGGATCGGCGCCATCGCAGCAACAACCTTGGTGCTGGGGGCGGCGTATTCGCTTTGGATGTACAAGCGCGTGATCTTCGGCGACGTTGCCAACCCCGCGGTGGCCAAATTGCAAGATATCGACGGCCGCGAATTTGTCGCCTTAGGACTGCTGGCAGTTGCCGTGCTCGCCATGGGTATATATCCGGCGCCGCTGATCGATGCCATGCATGCCTCCGTGGCGGATCTGCTGGCGCAGGTTGCGCATTCCAAATTTATTGCCGGAAATCTGTAGATGGAACCGCTGCTAAATTTTTCCGCCGTCTTTCCCGAAGCGATCTTGCTGGTCGGTGCCTGCTTTATCCTTATTGCGGACCTGTTTTTTGTCGACCGTTCGCGCAACAGCGCGTACTGGCTCTCGTTGCTATGCCTGGTCGTGGTCGCGTTTGCCGCTTGGGGCCCTTTGTCTGACGGGGCCGTCGAATATGGCTTTGGCGGCATGTATCTCACCGATCCGATGACGGCGGCGCTTAAGCTCGCGTCCATCGCGGCAACTGCGCTTACCTTCATCTACGCACAGGCATACGCACGCGAACGCAACATGTGGCGCGGCGAATTTTTCTCCTTGGGGCTGTTCGCCTTGCTCGGGATCATGGCCATGATCTCGGCCAACAACCTGCTTGTGATTTACCTTGGCCTCGAGTTGCAGGCGCTGTCGCTGTACGGCTTGGTTGCGTTGCGTCGCGACGAGCCCCGCGCTTCGGAGGCGGCGATGAAGTATTTCGTGCTCGGAGCGCTGGCTTCAGGATTTCTTTTGTACGGTATGTCGATGCTCTACGGGGCAACGGGCACGCTGGACATCAATGGCTTAGCGCACCGAATCGCCGCTGGACAGACGGTGAACCTCGCGTTGGTGCTGGGGACGATCTTCGTGGTCGCGGGGATCGGCTTTAAATTGGGGGCGGCGCCCTTTCACATGTGGGTTCCCGACGTCTACCAGGGCGCACCTACGCCTGTTGCGCTGCTGCTGGCCTCGGCACCCAAGCTCGCGGCATTTGCGATCGCGTTTCGCCTGCTCGTGGAGGGCGTGCCGCAGTTGGCGGTTGATTGGCAGCGGATGGTGGCGCTCATCGCGGTGGCCTCGCTTGCTGTGGGCAACGTCACCGCTGTGGCACAGACCAACCTGAAGCGCATGCTCGGCTATTCCACGGTGGGGCAGATGGGTTTTTTGTTGCTCGCCTTGCTTGCGGGGGTGGTGGGTGGCAATACAACTATAACGGCCGGCGCATACGGTGCCGCGATGTTTTACGTGCTCACCTACGCCCTTGCCACTGCCGGTTGCTTTGGCATTATTCTGCTGCTCGCCCGCGAAGGATTCGAAGCGGAGGAAATTGCCGATTTGCGCGGGCTGGCCAAACGCAGTCCCTGGTATGCCTTCGTGATGACGTTGTTGCTGCTCTCGCTTGCGGGCATTCCACCAACGGTGGGATTTACCGCCAAATTCGTCGTGCTGCAGGCCCTGGTCTCCGAGGGCGGCAGTGCGACCACTTGGACACTGGCGGTCGTTGCCGTGTTGTTCTCGCTGGTTGGCGCTTTTTACTATCTGCGCGTGGTCAAGGTGATGTGGTTTGACGAGGCCACCGACACAAGTCCCATCGTTGCTGGACACGATATGCGCATCACCTTAACGGCCAACGGCGTGCTGGTATTGCTGCTTGGCGTGTTGCCACAAGGTCTGCTCACGCTGTGCAACGGCGCTGTGCTGCGCGCTCTCGGTGGCTGAGGATTCTGAGTCCGGCGCCGCGCCCGTGCCGCCCGCCGCGGCCGGCAAGACGCCGAGCGCTTCATCCTTAGTCGAAGTAACGCTCGAATCGAAGGTCGCCTACGACGGGGTATTCATTCAGGTCGTACGCGATCGCGTGCGCTGTGCCGACGACCACGTCGCCGTGCGCGAATACATCCGCCATCCTGGTGCCGTACTGATCGTCGCGATGCCCGATGATCAAACGGTGCTGCTTGAGCGCCAGTACCGCTATGCGCTGCGGCGCAGTTTTGTTGAGATGCCGGCGGGCAAGCTCGAGCCGGGAGAAGATCCGCTTGCCTGCGCCCAGCGCGAATTGCTTGAGGAGACGGGGTATACCGCCGCACGTTGGGACCGCCTGGGCGCGTTTCACAACGCCATCGGTTACTCGGACGAACAAATTGCTGTGTATCTGGCGCGCGATCTGCGTTTTGTCGGGGCGTCCTCGACCGAGCCTGGCGAAGTGTTGCAGGTGTTCACCGCGCCTTGGCGCGAACTGCTGCAATGGACCACCTCGGGGATTGTCACCGACGTCAAAACGATCGTCGGTGCCCATTGGCTCGAGCGCTTCTTCGCACGGGGCGCGGCGCCATCGGCGGGAGCCGATGCCCGAGCGGGCCCCTCACAAGGCCTGCCGGGCGGGAGCGCTTCGTAGCCATGGCAAAGTGGCTGGCGCAAATGCTGCGCTGGTTCAGCGGCAAAGGCGCCGCGCCGGCCGATCAGACAATTTTGCCAGCTCTTCCCGAGGTCACGAGGGATGTCGAGCTCATGCCGCCGGTGATAGCAGAGGCTGCCCTTGACGCGGCGGGCGATGCCGAAGCCATAGCCAATCTTGAGCTGCGCTTTTTCCATTGGCTAACTGGCGATGTGCCGGGAGCAAGCGCGCCCGATGCCGACGCCGAGGCGCGCTTGCTTGCCCATGTGGACGCGATATCGCGCTCAGAGCAGATGCGCGCGGACTTGCTGCCGCGGGCCCGATCGGTTATTCCCGAATTGCTCCACAGCTTGCGCGACGATACGCAGTCAGTGCGGGCACTTTCGGCACGTGTAGCCCGCGATCCGAACCTCGTAGTCGAGGTGATTCGTCTTGCCAACACGGTGGGCTATCGTGCCGATAGTCCGGTCGCCGACCTCATGCAGGCAGTATCCCGGCTCGGAATCGAGGGTTTGCGCCAGGCGATTGCGCGAGTGCTGCTTAAGCCGATCTTCGATGCGCAGGCCGACCCCTTGTTGGCGCGCGCCACGCAGCGCCTTTGGCAGCAATCGGAGCTCAAGGCCAGTTTGTGTTTACAGCAGGCAACAAGTGCGGGGCTCGACCCCTTCGAAAGCTATCTGGCAGGCTTGATACACAACATCGGTTGGACCGCACTTTTTCGTGCCATCGACCGTAGCCCCGAGGGTGCGCCAGGCGCTTTCAGTCCCGCGTTGATCCACGCGATGGGTCCGCGCCGCGACCGGCTTTTTGCATCATTTGTTGGATCGTGGGAGTTAAGCGATGCGCTGACGTTGCTTGCGCGAGAGGTTTTGCTCGTCGGTTTTGCCGCCGCACGCAATCCCTTGGCGCAGTTGCTTTTGTATGCCGACCGCGTTTCCGCGCAGCAGCTGCTTCAGCCACCGACAGTGTCTTCGCCCAACACCGATTCGGCCGGTGTGTAGTGCTTGCCAAGAGCGGCGGCAACCGCCTGATGCGTGAGCAAACCGTCATGAACCTGCAATCCAGCACGCAAATGGCGATCGTCCAAACAGGCTTTTTTCCAACCCTTCTCGGCCAAAGCAAGAGTGAAGGGCAAGGTCGCATTGTTCAGCGCAAACGTCGAAGTGCGGGCTACGGCCCCGGGCATGTTCGCCACGCAATAGTGAACAATTCCGTCAAGGACATAGATCGGATCGGCGTGCGTAGTGGCGTGTGAGCTTTCGAAACAGCCGCCTTGGTCGATGGAAACGTCGACAATTACCGCACCAGGTTTCATCTTTATAAGTTGTGCGCGCTTGATCAGCTTGGGAGCGGCCGCTCCCGGTATCAGCACCGCGCCGATGACCAGGTCCGCGTCATAGACCGCTTGTTCCGTTGCGTCGATGGAAGCAAACTCGGTGCGCAGCCGCCCCAGGAAGATGTCATCAAGCGACTGCAGGCGTGGCAACGAGCGGTCGAGTACCGTGACATCGGCCCCCAGGCCGATGGCCATCTTCGCCGCGTTGGACCCGACGACGCCACCCCCGATGATCGTGACCTTGCCCGGAGCAACGCCGGGCACACCAGCCAACAGCACGCCGCGACCCTCGTGGCTTTTTTGCAGGGCAACGGCACCGACTTGTATAGCCATACGTCCGGCCACCTCGCTCATCGGCGCAAGTAGCGGTAATCCGCCGCGATCATCGGTGATTGTTTCGTAACCGATGGCCGTGCAGCCGGAGCGTTGCAGCAATTCGGTTTGCTGCGGATCCGGCGCCAGGTGCAGGTACGTGAACAATACTTGCGAGCGCCGCAGCATTTGGCATTCCTCGGGCTGGGGTTCTTTCACCTTGACGATCATCTGCGCGGTCGCGAATACGGTCCCGGCGTCGGGAGCGATCTGCGCCCCGGCAGCGCGATAAGCTTGGTCATCGCAACCGATTCCAAGGCCTGCACCGGTTTGGACCAGCACCGAATGGCCATGATGAACCGCCTCGCGAACCGCCGCGGGCGTCAAGCCGACCCGATATTCGTGGACCTTAATTTCCTTGGGAACGCCAATAAGCATGGATGTCTCCGCCCGCCAAATATGGACACACGCGCACAGTATGCGCAAAACTTTGAAAAATTGGCGGCACTTTGCGCAATTGGCAAACGCCAAGTCTGGCCGGCGTCGGAAGTGCGCACGTCGCCGAGCAACGTCGCAAGGCAAAAGGACGAGCGCAAGCTGTGCATTTGTCCATGGCGCTGGTCGACAGACTCCAGCGCAGTGGGAGCTGCGCCGAACGCTGGCCTTTGACGCCCAGGCACTTTGCGCTGAAGCACCAGGCTAAAGCGAAGCGCGCAACAAGTGCGCCAGAGTGCGCCCGCAGCGCTCGACCGCAGCAGAAGGTGCATAACCATAGCCAACCACCAGACCGGCGGTGTGCGGCGGTCCGACGTAATAGCTCGAGAGCGCGCTTACCCGAACGCCCTTAGTGGCGGCCGATTCAGCCAGCAGCTGGTCGTTGCATTGGTCCGGTAAGCGGATCACGAGGTGCAGCCCGGCGCTTTGCGATGAGATCCACGCACTCTTGCCCAGAGCCGGCGCCAGCGCATCGATCAAAAGCGCTCGCGTTTGCGCGTAGGCCTGGCGCAGACGCCGAAGGTGCGTAGCGAAATATCCGCGCTCCATGAATTCGGCCAGCGCCCCCTGCAACGTCAGCTGACCAGGGCGCTGCAGATCGTACAGCGCGCTACGAAACGACTGCACGAGCGGCGAGGGCACAACCAGATAACCGATTTTGATACCAGGGTAGAGCACCTTGGAGAAGGTTCCTAGATAGACGACGCGCTGCTCAGTGTCCAGGCCCTGAAGCGAGGCCAGGGGTCTGCCGCTATAGCGCAGTTCGCTGTCATAGTCATCTTCTAGTATCCATGCGCGTTCCCGTCGTGCCAATTCGAGTACCGCGCGACGCCGTGCAAGGCTCATCGCAACCCCAGTCGGATACTGGTTTGAGGGCGTAAGGTAGATCAGCTTGGGCCGGCTCGCGCTGGGAGCTGCCGCCAGGTTCATGCCGTCGGCGTCTACTGGCACAGGCTCGATGCGCAGATCACAGGACTCGAAGATGCAGCGCGCGCCCCAGTAACACGGATCTTCGACCCACACCCTGTCTTCCGCATCGGCCAGCAGTTGGGCGCAAAGGTCTAGGGAGTGTTGCGTGCCTGCAGTAATGATCACCTGCCCGGCATCGACTCGTACGGCGCGCGATACGCGCACGTAATCGGCGATCGCGCCGCGCAGCGGTGCATGCCCACCGTTGTCGGCGTAGTCGAGCATTTCGGGTCGCGCCGTACGCAACTGGCGGCTTTGCAGACGCTGCCACAACTTGATAGGGAAAAGCGTGAAATCGAGCTCTGCTCCGCTCAGTGGCTGAATCTCAAAACGGCTGCCGCCGCGAAATTGGGCAAGGCGCGCGCCGCGTTTTGATAGCGCAGGGGCGCCCGACGTCACGGTCGATCGTTCGCTAATGCCGCTTGTTGTGCTCGTGGCCCTTGATGGCGGGGCGGCTGCGGCCGGAGCGACAAAAGTTCCGCTGCCTGCACGAGCGCTGATGAAACCCTCGGCCAACAGGCCTTCGAAAGTCGACAAAACCGTGTTGCGCGAAAGCCCCAACTCGCGGGCCAGTTCGCGTGTGGACGGCAGCCGAGTACCTGGTGGCAGCTGCTGGCCGATGATCGAATCGCGTATGGCCTGGTACAGCATGCGGTAGCGCGGCAGACCAGAATCGGCGTCAGCAAATGCGGCTCGCAGCAGTTCGTAGGTCGGCGTTGCCTGACGCATGAAGGCTCAGAGATCCGGCCAACCGGACACCCTGGAGAAAGGAACTGGTCCCATTGGAACAAGGATACTGGATCTGACGGTAATACCAATTCCAGATACACTGCTGCCAACGCAGGTCCCGGAATTCATGACCCGGATGCGTGCTCGTAGCCTGCGCCACCTGGGTGCGGTCCGCGCCGGCGCGGTCATCGCCAGCCGTGGGGCAAGCGCCGGAGTTTTTGCCATGCCGTTTCTCGCCGCGTCCCTTATGCCGCGCCCTTGCCTGATGGTGCTTGGCGTATCCGCTTGTCTGG
This sequence comes from Burkholderiaceae bacterium, assembly GCA_035621895.1. Lineage (GTDB taxonomy): Bacteria > Pseudomonadota > Gammaproteobacteria > Burkholderiales > Burkholderiaceae_F > GJ-E10. Next base: position 60,802 of record DASPWJ010000053.1, read on the forward strand.
ACCGCGCGTTGCAGCGCGAAACTGCTCGGATGCAGCCACGGATGCGCGCACAGCGCGACATTCGACGACGACGCTTCTTGAAAAGAGCCTAGCCAAAGCTGGGCTTGTCGAAATAGGGACCGACCCCCCCGAACGCGACGGTCTAGGCGGCCTAGGGTGCGGGGCGCCTTCGAGCAGCGTGGCGGCCGAACACAACGACGTACTGCGGTTGCCTGCGTGGAGATTGCAAATGAACAGCCTTGTTGCGCGCAGCAGTTTTACTGAAAAGGACTTGGAGCGCTGGCTCGATCAAAATCGCATTAGCGAAATCGAATGCTTGGTGCCAGACCTTGCCGGGGTCGCGCGCGGCAAGATCTTGCCGCGCGAGAAATTCACTGAAGATCGGGGCATGCGGGTTCCGGAGGACATCCTTGCGATGACCATCAATGGTGATCGTCCAGGCTCCGATCCGCGCTATCGCGCCGTTATCGCGGCGATCGATCATGACCTGGTATTGCGACCGGATCCGACGACTGTTTGTGTCGTGCCTTGGGCGACGGATCCGACGGCCCAGGTCATCCACGACGCGTTTCGCAGCGATGGCAGCACTGCCGAGTTCGCTCCGCGATCGGTGCTGCGCAAAGTGATCTCGATGTATACCGAAAAAGGCTGGGCGCCGGTGGTTGCACCGGAGCTCGAGTTTTACCTCGTTGCCAAAAATGCCGACCCGAACATGCCGCTGACGCCGCCGGTGGGACGGAGCGGACGCGCCGAAACCGTGCGGCGTGCGTACAGCATCGACGCGGTCAACGAATTCGACCCGCTATTCGAGGACGTCTACGACTACTGCAAGGCGATGGAGCTCGATGTCGACACGCTGATCCACGAGGTGGGTGCCGGACAGATGGAAATCAATTTCTTTCACGGCGATCCGCTGCAGCTGGCCGATCAGACGTTTTACTTCAAGCGCACGATGCGGGAGACCGCGCTGCGCCACGGCATGTATGCGACGTTCATGGCCAAGCCCATGGAAGGCGAGCCGGGTTCGGCCATGCATATCCACCAAAGCCTTATCGATGTGCGGACGGGGCGCAACATCTTTTCCAATCCCGATGGTAGTGCCTCAGCGATCTTCAATCATTACTTGGCCGGTTTGCAAAAGTACATGCCCGCATGCATGGCGCTGGTGGCTCCGTACGTTAACTCCTATCGGCGCATCGTGCGCCATGGCGCTGCCCCGATTAACGTGCAATGGGGACACGACAACCGCACCGTGGGATTTCGCATACCGGGCTCTACGCCCGAGAATCGTCGCGTGGAGAACCGGGTCATCGGTGCGGACGCCAACCCCTACCTGTCGATCGCCATCACGTTGGCCTGTGGGTGGCTCGGAATCGAGGAGCGACTCGAGCCCACGCCAGAAAGTACCGGCAGTGCATACGCGCTTGATTACGAGCTGCCGCGCAGCATATCGGAAGCCCTTAGTGAGCTGCGCCATAGCAAGCCGCTGCACAAGACGCTCGGGCAAGCGTTCATCAACGTCTACACCTCGGTTAAGGAACTGGAGTACGCCGAATTTATGAAGGTAATCAGTCCGTGGGAGCGCGAATACCTGCTGCTGCACGTTTGAGGACGAAGGAAAACCGCATGATGGCCAAGCCAGGCGGGGCGAAAGAGCCGCACGACTACGACACGGCCGCGCTCCAGCAAGAAGACAGCGCGCATTACTTGCACCCATTTACCGATCACAAGGCGCTGGCGGCGCACGGTGCCCGCGTGATCGTGCGTGGTGAGGGAATTTACATCTGGGACTCGGAGGGTAAGCGCATTCTCGATGGGATGTCCGGTCTTTGGTGCGTGAACGTCGGCTACGGTCGCAGGGAACTTGCCGACGCGGCCTATCGGCAGATGCTGGAGCTGCCCTTTTACAACAGTTTTTTTAATACGGTCAACGTGCCGGCTATCAAGCTTGCCAGCGCGCTGGTCGAGCTGGCGCCACCGGGTTTTGCGCACGTCTTTTACGCGGATTCGGGCTCCGAAGCCAATGACACGGTCGTGCGCATGGTGCGCCGTTATTGGGACATCGAGGGTCAGTCCCAACGCAAAGTCATTATCAGCCGCCACAACGCCTACCACGGCAGCACGGTTGCGGCCGCGTCACTCGGTGGCATGAAAGGCATGCATGCACAGGGTGATCTGCCGATTCCGAACATCGTTCACATCGAGCAACCGTACCACTTTGCAAATGGTGGCAGGTTGCCAATCGAGGAATACGGCATCGTTGCCGCCCGTCGTCTTGAGGAAAAGATTCTCGAACTGGGTCCTGAACGCGTCGCCGCATTTATCGGCGAGCCGGTGCAAGGTGCCGGCGGCGTCATCATTCCCCCCAGCACTTATTGGCCCGAAGTGCAGCGCATATGCGATCAATATGGCGTGCTGCTTGTCTCCGACGAGGTGATCTGCGGCTTCGGCCGTCTGGGCCATTGGTTTGGTGCGCAGCGCATGGGCGCGCGACCAGACCTGATGACCTTCGCCAAGGGCGTGACGTCCGGTTACGTGCCGCTGGGCGGGGTACTGGTCGGCGAGCGTGTGGCGCGCGCTCTGATCGAACGGGGAGGAGAGTTTCATCACGGATTTACGTACAGTGGACACCCCGTGGCCTGTGCGGTAGCCCTCGAGAACCTCGCGATACTTCAGCGCGAGCGCCTTGTCGACAAAGTGCGCGAAGATACCGGGCCGTATCTGCAACGGCGCTTCGAGGCCCTGGCCGACCACCCGCTCGTGGGTTTCGCGGAAACTTGCGGTCTGGTTGCCGGCCTGGTGCTGGTCAAGCGCAAAAATCCCGTGCAGACCTTCGCCGAAGGTCTTGGCGTGGGCATGATCTGCCGCGGCCACATGTTCCGCAATGGAGTCATTATGCGTGCGGTCGGAGACCGAATGATCATCGCCCCACCGCTGGTGATCACGCGCACGCAGATCGACGAAATGATGGGCCTGATTCGAGGCTGCCTGGACCAGACCTTGGACGACCTTGCCGCGCGTGGCTGGCTCTGATCGCCCCGGAGCGCCGACGTGGGCCAAGCTGGTGCGGTGTCGGAAATCAACTTAGCAAGTCGCGCAGGCGAAACCAGGCCGTTGCCAGGATCAGCGCGGGCATGCGCAAGGCTTTGCCACCCGGAAAAACACGATGTGGCATGCGCGCAAACAAGTCAAAGCGCGCGGCGCTACCGCTGATCGCCTCGGCGGCAAGCTTGCCGGCAAGGCCGCTTAGTGCCAAGCCATGTCCGGAAAAGCCCTGCACGTAGTAGATATTGGCAGCGATGCGGCCAAAATCCGGCGCACGGTTCATCGTGATATCGACAAAGCCGCCCCATGAATATTCAATCGACACGTCTTGCAATTGAGGAAACACGCCCAGCATGCGCCGTCGCATCGCAAAGGCCAAGTTTCGGGGCACGACCGTCGAGTAGCTCACTCGGCCGCCAAACAGCATGCGATTGTCGGACGAGAGGCGAAAGTAATCGAGCACAAACTGCGTGTCGCTGACACAAGCTCGGCTCGGGATCAGCGCGCGCGCCCGATCGGCATCCAGCGGCGCACTAGCGGCGATGAAAGTGCCCACGGGCATGATGCGCTTGCTTAGTTCGGGCGCAAGGTCTTCCAAATAGACGTTTCCGGCCAGCAGCACGTAGCGGCAACGCAGCGCACCACCTTCGGTGTACACGACGGGCCCGGCGCCTCGATCGAGCTTGATCGCGCGCGATTGCTCGTGGATGCGAATCCCGAGCCCTGCCCCAGCTTGTGCCAAGCCCTGCGTGTAGCGCAGTGGGTGCAGATGACCTCCGCGCGGATCAAATGCGAGCGCCTCGTAGCGCTCCGAATCGATCCACTGATGGACATGGCCGCGATCAATCAGCTGCATGCCGCCGTAGCGGTAATCGCGCTCGAGTTCCTCTACCCAGCTGTGCAGCTCCCGCGCTCTGCGCGGTCCAATGGCCGCTGCGATAAAGCCGTCTTGCCACTGGCAGTCGATAGCAAATTCGCGGCGACGCTGCCCAACGAGTTCTACTGCCTCGACGGTCATGTCCCAGATCGCACGCGCTGCGTCCGAGCCCAGGTGGCGCCGCACGACCGACATGTCGCAGGCAAGGCCACTGAGCACTTGGCCACCGTTTCGCCCCGAAGCACCCCAGCCAACGTGCGCAGCCTCAAGCACAACAACCTCAAAGCCTGCACGACGCAGCTCGATTGCGGCCGATAATCCCGCCAGTCCTGCTCCGACGACACATACGTCACAGGAGTGCGAACCTTGCAGCGGCTCATAGCCGGGGTGCAGCTGCGCCGTGGCCAGGTAATACGAGTTGCGTGTCAGCTGGTCTTCGGAGGCAAGCATGGGAGGCGGGCGCAAAAGCGATGACGGGCATTTTTGGGGCGCAACCGACCGCTGTCCAGCGCCACTTGCCGCAACCAGCGAGGACCAGTTCGATAGCGGGGACAAGCGCTCGGGCTCAAAAGGCGGTCCTGTTACAATAGCCGTGGTCTGTCCAGAAATATGGGACCGAGGCGTTGCCGCGGCCAATCAAGCCGGTGGGCATTGGCTACGGCTGCCGACTGCTACCTTTGACGCCGGATTGAGCTCGTACCGTGACCGCCGCTAGTGCGCCCCTTGCGCTGCCCTACGTCATGATTCCTTGTGACAACCGATTGATCGGCGGTCACCTTTACTACGCGTTGGGGCGCAAGTACGCCGATGCCGTGCGTCTGGGTTCCGAGTGTCTGCCGCTGATAGTGCCATCGGGAGGGGCGAGCGAATTTGAACCCTACCTGGAGCTGGCCGATGGAATTTTGTTGACCGGCTCCCCGGCTAACGTGCATCCCTCGCATTTTGGTCAGGATCTTCGCGATCCGGCGTTGCCTCTCGATGTGGAACGCGATTCGGTGACCTTGCCTTTGGTGCACATGGCCATCGCGCGCGGTATGCCGCTACTTGCCATCTGTCGCGGATTGCAGGAGGTCAACGTCGCGATGGGCGGATCGTTGCACCAGGCGATCCACGAGGTGCCCGGAAAAAGCGATCATCGTGAAGCCGACAGCACCGACCTGGAAGAACAGTACGGACCGGCACACGAAGTGCAAATCATGGCCGGCAGCCGGCTTGAACAGATTGTCGGTGCGCGCCAAATAACGGTTAACTCGCTGCACGGCCAGGGAATCGATATCCTGGCGCCCGGTCTGATCGCCGAAGCCGTGGCACCCGATCACATCATTGAAGCTGTGCGAGTGGCGGCGCATCCGGGGTTTTCTCTCGGCCTTCAATGGCACCCGGAGTGGAAGGTTCTCGAAAATCCGGTTTCGGTGCGCATATTCCGCGCATTTGGGGAAGCCTGCCGTGCGTACCGGCTCGAGCGCAGCCGCAGCGCTCAGACGTCAACGCTGCCGCGCGCGGCGTGATTATGTTTTGTCTCACCAAGAAATGGACATTATCTAACTCTAATTGCGATCGCAGCCGATTCGTCGGTCGCGCGCGCGAACGCGATCCGGCGCTGAACCGACCGACCCAACCCTATTTCAACAGATGCGTGGCCTTGCAACGATGCGCCGCGCCTTGCTATGGCGATACGTGACAATTTTTCTCATGCGGATCTCGAACGCTGGTTTGATGCTAACCACGTTGACGAGGTTGAATGCTTGGTGCCCGACCTCACCGGCGTAGCCCGGGGCAAGATCCTGCCGCGGACACGATTCACCCAGGACCGTGGGATGCGCCTGGCCGAATCCGTGCTGGGCATGACCGTAACCGGCGAAGCTCCCGAGTCGGCGGAATATTCCGAGATCATTTCAGACAATGACTTTGACATGGAGCTACTGGCCGACCCCACGACGGCGTGCATGGTTCCTTGGGTACCGGAGCCGGCACGCACGGCGCAGATCATTCACGATTGCTACTTCGCCGATGGGCGCTTGGTCGACTTTGCGCCGCGCTCCGTGTTGCGCCACGTTCGTCAGCTGTATTTTGATAAGGGCTTGGCTGCCGTGGTTGCGCCCGAGCTCGAGTTTTATCTGATCGCGCAAAACACCGATCCGGATATCCCGCTTGCCTCGCCGGTTGGGCGTAGTGGCCGCGCCGAGACAAGCCGCCAGCACTACAGCATCGATGCCGTCAACGAGTTTGATCCGCTCTTTGAGGACATCTACAAGTGGTGCGAGGTCATGGGGCTGGAGGTCGATACGCTGATCCACGAGATGGGTGCCGGGCAGATGGAAGTCAATTTTCTGCATGGCGATCCGTTGGACCTAGCAGATCGGGTCTTTTATTTCAAACGCACGCTGCGCGAGGCGGCCCTTCGCCACCACATGTACGCGACTTTCATGGCCAAACCGATGTCCAACGAGCCGGGCAGTGCCATGCATATCCATCAGAGCGTGGTCGATCGCGAAACCGGCCGCAATATCTTTTCCAATGCCGATGGTTCCCCGACCGAGGCCTTCGGCTATTACATCGGCGGACTGCAAAGATACTTGCCCGCGGCGATGGCGTTTTTTGCACCTTATGTGAATTCCTACCGGCGCCTCGTGCGCAGTAGCGGAGCGCCGATCAATGTTCGGTGGGGACGCGATAATCGCACCGTTGGTATACGGGTGCCGCGCGCCAACCCGGCTGGGCGCCGCGTCGAAAACCGCGTGATCGGTGCCGATGCCAACCCCTATGTCGCGACGGCTGCAACCTTGGCGTGCGGCTACTTGGGCATGACACAAAAGATCCAACCCACGGAAGAATCCGGCGGTAGCGCCTACCACAGCGAGCGTCAACTGCCCCGCAGCCTCTCGGACGCGTTGCAAAGCCTGGCAGATTCGCCCGAATTAGCAGAGGTTCTTGGCAAGCGCTTTGTCACCATATATCGGCTGGTCAAGGAGCTCGAATACGATGAATTCATGAAGGTGATTAGTTCGTGGGAACGAGAGCACCTCTTGTTGCATGTGTAGTGTAATTGCGGGTTTGCGCAAGGAGTGAGGCAATTCATGGGGATGAGGTCGGGGGATAGTTGCGCGGCGGCCTTGGCTCGCGGCTGGCTCGTCTTGGCGCTAGCGCAACCTGCGCTGCGATGGGCAAGCGCCGCTGCGCTGCTGACGTGCCTGAGCGCGATGGCTGCGTTGGCCTGGGCGGCCGACGATTCCAAGGTGCTCAACGTCTACAACTGGTCGGACTACATCGGCGATACCACCATCCGCGATTTCGAAAAGGAAACTGGCATCAAGGTCAACTATGACACCTTCGATTCGAACGAAGCGCTGTACGCGAAGTTGCGCGCAGGTCACACGGGCTACGACATCGTCGTGCCTTCGTCGCATTGGGCCAAGCGGCAGATCGAAGGCCATCTCTTGCTCAAACTCGACAAGAGCAAGATCACGACCTACGGAAATCTTGATCCTTGGTTGATGGGGGAGCTGGCCGTGTCGGCCAATGACCCTGGAAACAATTACGTCGTGCCCTGGCTGTGGGGTCTGTCGACGGTGGGCATCAACGTCGATAAGGTCAAAGCGGCTCTTGGGTCGTTGCCCATGCCGGAAAATGCCTGGGACCTGATCTTCAAACCTGAATACGCCAGTCGTCTGAAGTCCTGTGGCCTTTCACTGCTGGACTCGGGCGATGAGGTCTTCCCCGCGGCCTTGCACTACATTGGACGCCCCGGCTTTAGCCATGACCGGGCCGATTACGAGGCTGCCGCCAAAATGCTCAAGGCGATGCGTCCGTACGTCACGTTATTTTCTTCCTCGGGCTACATCAACGGCCTCGCTGATGGGTCGCTGTGTGCCGTCTTTGGCTGGTCTGGCGATATCGCAATCGCAGGGCAACGGGCCAAAGAGGCGCATAACGGGCAAAAGATCGTGGCGCTGGTTCCCAAAACCGGCGCGTACATGTTTTTTGACACCATGGCGATGCCGGTCGACGCACCCCACGTCGAGAACGCCTACAAGTGGATCAGCTACATTTACCGTCCGCAGGTGCAAGCAGGCATCGTCAACAAGGTGCTGCACGCCAACCCGGTTCGCGCGGCCGACAAGCTGCTGAACCCCGATGTGCGCAATTCGAGCTCGGTATTTTTTAAACCTGAGGAGCTGGCACGCGTGGCGCCACCCGAAGCAATTCCGGACGACATGCTGCGCGTGCGGACCCGCCTGTTTACCGCATTTAAGACCGGCGAATGAGCGTCCTTGCCAGTGCGACGGTGACGCGGGCCGCGTCTCCGTCCGGACCGCCCGGGGTCGACGATGCGCAATTTTTGCGCGTCGAACGCCTGACCAAACGCTTCGGGGAAATCGCCGCGGTCGATGACGTCACGATAGCAATTCGTAAGGGCGAGATCTTTGCCCTGCTGGGCTCTTCGGGTTGCGGCAAGTCGACTCTGTTGCGCGTGCTCGCGGGCTTTGAGTCGCCCACCGCTGGCTCCATTTACCTGGACGGCCAGGAGATCTCGGGTCTGCGTCCGTACGAGCGCCCGATCAACATGATGTTTCAATCTTATGCGCTGTTTCCCCACTTGAACGTTTGGGAGAACATCGCTTTTGGACTCAAGCGCCATGGCCAGCCCCGCGATCAAATCGCTGCCCAAGTTGATCGCATGCTTGCGCTGGTGCAACTGAAGCCTTTCGCTTTGCGTAAACCCCATCAGCTCTCGGGTGGTCAGCAGCAGCGCGTCGCATTGGCTCGTAGCCTTGCTTTGGAGCCGCGACTGCTGCTGCTCGACGAACCGCTGGGCGCGCTCGATCGCAAGCTGCGCGAGCAGACGCAGTTCGAACTGCACAGCATCATCAAAAAAGTTGGTGTTACCTGCGTGCTTGTGACGCATGACCAGGAGGAGGCCATGACGATGGCCGATCGTATCGCGGTGATGAGCGCGGGGCGCCTGGTGCAGGTGGGAGCGCCGCGGGAGATCTACGAGACGCCGACCTCGCGGTTTGTCGCGGATTTCATCGGGACGGTCAATCTTTTTGACGGGGTGCTTACTGAGGACGAGGTCGACCATTGTGTGATCGAGACGCCGGTGGGGCGCTTTTACATTGGCCACGGAATCACGGGCGTGAAGGGGCAGCGCTTGAGCGTGGCGCTGCGACCCGAAAAGATCGACATCGACACGCAAGCGCCAGCGCGCACGGATGTGAACTGTCTGCAGGGCAATGTCGTGGAAAGCGCCTACTTCGGCGCGACCTCGCTGTACCGCGTTGCGCTGCGCGATGGCACGCGCTTACAAGTGTCAGTGCCGAACGCCGAGCGCCATGGACAGGCGATCACGGTGGGCACACAGGTGTATGCCTCATGCAGTCCCGACGCTCTTGTCGTGCTGATCAACTGACCGGGGCGCGAAGGCAACCATGAGCGATGCTGTAGCGGTTGCCCGCAGCCGGGAGAGTGCCGCGAGCGAGGGACGAAGCGTGCTGCTACGCTGGTTGCCCCGCAATTGGGGCCGTAAGTTCGTCATCGGTGTTCCGTACCTGTTCTTGCTGCTGTTCTTTTCCCTGCCATTTTTTGTCGTTCTGAAAATCAGCGTTTCGGAAACCGAGGGAGTGGGGTTTAAGAATTTATTTGACTTCGCCGACGGGACACTGACGCTGCGCTTGAAAGTCGCCGATTACCTGTTCCTCGCAAGCGACCCGATCTATCTAGACACTTATATTTCGTCGATCCGGTTTGCGGCCATCACGACCGTGATCTGTCTTTTCATCGGCTATCCCTTCGCGTATTTCATGAGCCGCGCCCGACCGACGCTGCGGCCGATACTGGTCATGCTCGTGTCGCTTCCATTTTGGACCTCCTACTTGCTGCGCATCTACGCGTGGAAGGGACTGCTCGATGACCATGGCGTGTTCAACAATCTGCTGCTGTGGCTGCGCTGGATCGATGACCCCATCAAGATGATGTACACGCCCTTTTCCATGACGATCGGCATGGTGTACACCTACCTGCCGTTCATGATCCTGCCTTTGTACGGAACCTTGGTAAAGGCTGACCCGAGTTTGCTCGAGGCTGCGGGAGACCTGGGCGCGACGCCTTCGAAGGCCTTTTGGCTGATCACCGTGCCGCTGTCAAAGGCCGGCATCATTGCCGGTTCGATGCTGGTATTCATCCCTACGGTCGGCGAGTACGTGATACCCGAGCTGCTCGGGGGGCCACGAACGCTGATGATCGCGCGCGTACTGTGGGATGAATTTTTCAACAACGTCGACTGGCCGATGGCCGCGGCCGTGGCGGTGAGCATGGTCGGACTGATTCTCTTGCCGCTCGTGCTGTTTAATCGCTACCAGCACGATACGAGGCTGCGATGATTGGGCGCCTGGGGCGGTACTGGCTGATTGCCGGCTACGTCTTTTTGTATCTACCGATCGTAACGCTGATCGTTTTCTCCTTTAATGAATCGAAGATGGCCAGTCTTTGGACGGGCTTTTCCCTGCGCTGGTATTACGCCATCTTTACCGACGACCAAATCATTTCGGCAGTGGGAATTTCGCTCAAAGTCGCATTTGCCGCGGCGAGCGCCTCGGTGATACTGGGCACACTGGCGGCCTTTGCGATTGTGCGCTACCAGCGCTTTGTCGGACGCACGGCATTTATCGCGCACATTAACGCTCCGCTGGTTGTCCCAGAGGTCATCACCGGGTTGTCCTTGCTCTTGTTTTTTGTCGCCTGCGAACAGCTATTCGGAGGCCTGTCGCTGCGCGGGCTATTGACCGTGTGGATCGGGCACACCTCGATTTGCACCGCGTACGCGGCGGTCGTCATTCAGGCGCGCTTATCGACGGTCGATCGCTCGACGGAAGAGGCCGCAATGAACCTGGGTTGTCGCCCCTTCCAGGTCTTTTTCTTGGTAACTTTGCCGGCAATTTCGCAATCGCTGGCTGCGGCATGGCTGTTGACTTTTACGATCTCGCTGGACGACGTGGTCACGACGCAGTTTCTTAACGCTCCGGGATCGACAACGCTGCCGGTGCTGATTTTCTCGCGTGCCCGCCTGGGACTTGACCCCACTGTTAACGCGGTTGCAACCATCACCGTTTTGCTGGTCGGAATCGGGGTCACGATCGCAAGTTTCGTTTTGGTGCGTCAGGAGCGCCGCCGTGCACAGGCGCAGGCGGCGGCGTATCGTGAGGCCATCTTGGCGGCGACGGCGCAATGACTTCGGACGCAAAAGGTGATCGAACACGCCCGCAGGTCATCAGCTTTGCGCAGCAGAGGACCGTGCCCGAGGCTTCGCGGCCTGCTGCCGAGCGAATCATTTCGGGCGATCCACAGCAGATAACGTGGAATCACTACAGCGACCCTACGGGGCAGTTTCATGCCGGCATCTGGCAGGGCGAGATCGGCTCTTGGCACGTGCAATATGGCCCGCGAGAAGAAGAACTTTGCACCATCATCGAGGGCCGAGTGCGGCTGACCGACGCCGAGGGCAGGGCGCAGGAGTTTGCACCGGGCGCGACGTTTGTGGTGCCCGGCGGATTTATCGGCGTTTGGGAGAACCTGACGCGCGTTCGAAAGGTCTATGCAGTTGGCACTTTGCAGGCGGGCGAGCCCGCGCGGCCGCAGTCGCCACAAGCAAAGCAAGAATGATCAAGGGGGTCGCATGAAGACGAAAACGCAAGCTGCCGTCGACTGGCAGGAACGATCCAACCAACTGCGGATCGATGGCCGAGCACTCATTGATGGGCATCGCGTGCCCAGCGTTACGGCAGATACATTTGAAAAACGCTCGCCGATCGATGGCCGGGTTCTGGCCATGGTTGCCCGCGGCCAGGCACCGGATATCGACGCCGCGGTGCGCAGCGCAAGGAACGCTTTTGAAGATGGTCGCTGGGCGCTGCAGCCACCGGTTGCTCGCAAAAAGGTGCTTCGGCGGTTCGCGGAAGCCATGCTGGCCGCGCGTGAGGAATTGGCGCTCATGGAGACGCTGGACGTTGGCAAACCCATCCGCGACAGCATGGCGGTGGATGTGCCCGCGGCCGCGCGCTGCATCCAGTGGTATGCCGAGGCGGTCGATAAGGTCTATGGTGAGATCGCGCCCACTGGGCCGGGCGCGGTCGCCATGATCACGCGCGAACCGATGGGGGTCATTGGCGCCATCGTTCCCTGGAACTATCCCATGCTCATGGCCGCATGGAAACTGGGTCCGGCCTTAGCAGCCGGAAACAGCGTGGTGCTAAAGCCCTCGGAAAAATCACCCTTTACGGCACTGCGCTTGGGCGAATTGGCGCTGGAGGCCGGCTTGCCCGAAGGCGTCTTGAATGTTGTCCCAGGCCTTGGACCCGAGGCGGGCGAGGCGCTTGCCCTGCATATGGATGTGGATGCCGTGGGCTTTACCGGCTCAACGCGGGTTGGCCGGCGCATGCTCGAGTACGCAGGGCGCTCCAACTTAAAACGTGTGTTTAACGAACTCGGTGGCAAGTCGGCCAATATCGTGTTTGCCGATTTCGATGATCTGGACCGCGCCGCGGTCACGGCAGCGACCGGCGTTTTTTACAATCAAGGCGAGTCGTGCAATGCACCCACTCGTCTTTTGCTAGAAGAATCCATCGCCGACGACTTTGTTGCTCGCATTGTGGCGCAATCCAGAGAGTGGGCGCCGGGCAACCCTTTGATGCCCGAGACGCCGATGGGCGCGCTGGTCGATGAGGGTCAGGTCGGAACCGTGCTGCGCTACATCGAAGCCGGTCGCAAGGAGGGTGCGCGAATTCTGACAGGCGGTGAGCGCGTGCACCCACTGCAGGGCGGATGCTATATCGCACCAACCGTCTTCGATCACGTCGGAAATGAAATGACGATTGCTCGGGAGGAAATCTTCGGTCCCGTGCTGTCGGTGATCCGGTTCCGGACGGAAGAAGAAGCGCTGGCACGCGCTAATGCCAGCACCTATGGTTTACAGGCCGCTGTGTGGACGACCAATCTTGCGCGTGCACACCGGGTCGCACGCGGATTGCGCGCCGGCACGGTGCACGTGAACCAGTATGACGAGGACGATATCACCGTTCCCTTTGGCGGCTACAAGCAAAGCGGCAATGGCCGCGACAAGTCGTTGCACGCCCTGGAAAAGTACACCGAGCTAAAAACCACCTGGATTCGCCTGTAGGTGCAGCGCGGCCCGTAGCGCCCCGCCGTGAAGGCGCAAGAGCCTTTCACGCAGGCTAACACTCGGGCTGCTTGCTTTTTTTTGTGGTCAGTTGCCCTTGAGCCGCTTGACCATGGCCGAACCAACCAGCAGTTCGAGCTGAGCCTCCAAGCGGATGACACGGCCGGTGAGCTCTTCGATCTTTTGTTGCTGCAACTTCATTGCCTCTGCCTGGCGGGAGACCTTGTCCTCGAGCTTGATCATCGCCGAGAGCGCATCCCAGATCTTTTCCGGTAGGCTCATTAGGCGGCCTTTCGCGCCGCTTTCGCTAGCGCTTTGGCTTCGAGAGCTGCGATGCGCTTGTTGCTGGCCTCGATAAACGACAGCGCATGATCAATTGCGGCGCCGGAGCGGACGGCGGATGCTTTTGCAGCGTCGGCTAACGCCGCTAGCTCCGCGTCGTTTTCCTTGGACTCGTAGGCAAAGGCGCCCCGCCGCATCAATTCCGATATCGGCAGTGCAAGCCTCTTGGCTTTGGCGGCAATCGCTTTCTTTTCTTGCGGTGTCGTTTGAACGACGATGCGTTGCGTTGCAGATGGCATAGGGGTGCCTCCGGCCGCCTTTCGTGTACATGGACATTATATGTACATCGGGGCCAAGCGCCAATCCCTATGGATGGTTCGGATTGCCACCACAGGCCCAAAACCGTGAGGCCGCGTCTGACCTGGGCGCGTTTTCTTTGCCAGCACTCCAACTTGATCTGGGTCGCAACCGACAAGAGCCGGCGAGGAACAACTTTGGCCCTTTTCTGTGGTGTTTGCCTTTACCCTGGAACGGGCGAGCGCCAGACGCTATTGGTTAAGCGTCATCGCGATCCTACGGGTCATGCTCCGCGGACCCAATTTGCCTCCGAGCACCATCATGTTGTTCATGAGGCCGGGGATTGCAATCACTTGATTCTTCTGCAGCGCTTCGTATCCAGTCTTCGCGACCAAATCAGGGCGACCGGCGCCTCGCTTGAACAAATTGGAGTTTTCCGCTCCGGCGACCGCGGCAAACCCGGTTTCTGTAGGACCGGGGCAAAGGCAGGTCACGCGCAATGCCGTACCGGCAACTTCTTCATGCAAGGCCTCCGTGAAGGAGAGCACGAAGGCCTTCGATGCGTAATAAATCGCCATCAGAGGACCGGCCTGAAAAGCGGCCGTCGATGCAATGTTCATTACGCCGCCACGGTTGCGCTGAATCATGGCCGGTAGAAAAATTCGCGTCAGGTGCGTGACCGCAGCGACGTTCACCTGAATCATATCGAGCTGCCGCTGCAGGTCGAGCTGCGCGAAGCGGCCTCGCAAAGCAAAACCGGCGTTGTTCACAAGGATATCGACGCTCAGGTCGCGCCGCCGAAGTTCCTCCGCAAGCTTGCCCGGCGCATCGGCTTGCGCCAGATCGGCTGTGATAGCAAATGCGGGTACCCGGAAGTTCGCATGCAGTTCTTGCGCCAGTTCCTCGAGCCTGTTCATGCTACGAGCAACCAAAACAACCGGGTGGCCATGTTGCGCAAAGATCGTTGCGAGTTCTCGTCCAATTCCCGAGGAAGCACCCGTGATTAATGCAGTTTGCTCAGCCATGCGCGACCCCAGGAATTTCTCAAAATAAAGGGCAACGATAGTAGAACATTCAAAACAGGAGAGTGTTTATGCGATCGTTTCGCCACATTGACCGGGACAAAAAGATTGCAAGCACGCGGAGCAAACCGGGCAGATCGGGTTTTGGGCGGAAATTCCGCATCAACAACCAAGCACGTCAAGAGCGCAGCACAAATGGGCTTCGAAGAAAAAATTCGTTGCCCCAAGATTTCGTCTCGCAAGCCCTGGCTTGGCCTTTGCCGTAGTCGCGAGCCTTTCATGCGAAGGCAACAGCGCCAAGCGCCGGTGCCATGAGAAGTGCAATGTTGAGAGCGAAACGCTGCGGCGCTGCGACCAGCGTGTGGGTGGCCGCCAGGCGATTCTCAACGTGTCTTGGACAGAGCCGCGCGTTACCAAATTGCATCTCCGCGCGTATAGTTCTCTCGGACTAGTGCTTTGGTTCGTCCGTAATACGTAATAAAGAGGTAATAGACCAAAACTAGGTTTTCTTCGCTGCGCGGCAGGCGGTCAAGACACAAGAACAACGCGCCGGTGCGGGGAACTCGAAGCAATTTTCATTTGGGGAGGGAAAACGTGAAGATACGTGGCAAGCTGCTGGCCAGCGCTTTTTGTCTTGCGAGTTTTGCGGGTGCAGCTGCGGCAGGCAGTCCGCCTGAGACGTTGGGCACAACGCTACCCGGTGACTTTCCGGTGGTACAGAACTATTACCTTGGCGTTCCGGTGATAGGTTTTGGCGCTCGCGGGCGCATCGACCGAGTTCCGGTAATTTTCTTGCATGGCAACAACGACACGCCTTTTCCCACGGCATGCAACCCGTTCGGATACATCCACAATGCAGCCCAGTATTTCCTGACCCACGGCTATCGCCCGTCAGAACTTTGGGGCCTGGGTTATCAGGGCGATCAATGCGACTTGGCGGCGGAACTGCCCCGGAAATCGGGAGTCAGCCACAGCACAGCCGCTGCTGTTCCGCTTATCCGCGCTTTCGTGCACGCGGTGCTTGAGTACACCGGAGCAGAGCACGTCGATATCGTCGCCCATAGCCTTGGCGTTACCGCTGCACGTGAATGGATGCTGCAAGACAATGCTTATGATCTTGTGCGTTCGCTCGTGGCCATCGATGGGCCCAACCACGGGATCATCGACTGCTCGCCGGCGGCAGCAAATTATTTTCAATTGCCGGCGGACGGAGGATTTGTGCCCAATAGCGCGATATGCGAAGAGTACGGCTCGGATCGCACGCAACTGCTTACCGTGCTCAACGCCGGTGGGGAAACGCCCGGACCCACACGCTACCTCGTGATCCGCAACGTCTATTCCGCCTCACCCGAGAGCGGTGATTTCGTATATCTGTCGGCGCAAGATGGCTTTTTCCCGCCGGTTCCGGCCGAGGACCGCGATGGCAACGCACACGACTTCTCCGACAGTGCTTTGCTAGCGGGGGCTCCGTCACTGGATCTGACCGGGCAGGGGCTGTACGACACGATTTTGGGAACCGCGCATCTGGGGATCTTGAATTCACCACAGGCGTGGGAAGCGGCCCTTGCATTTTTGCGCAAGAACGAAAAGTAATGAATCCGTGCCCGGGAGCGGGGGTGTGAAGCCAACGGGTGCGAAAAAAACGCTTCGCAAGTAATAAGGCGCGTTTTGCATTGGGAGCCGGCACGGGCAGCTGTTGCCGCCCGGCCGTTGCTTCATTCGCAGATCATCCGAATTTCATTCGATAATGCAGGAGCGGCGCGTGCTGCGCCGCTAGACTTTAGCCTGCCCGCCCTAAACGGATGGGAAGGTCGGCCCCGAGCTTGCTAACGGATGCGACCTTCTGTTTGTTCCAGCGCGGGCGCAAGTCGCCACTTGGCTACGCGGGGCGCCATTCGCGGGGAAAGTTCTTGTGAAATGCACATTTATTGCTTCGGTGTTGTGCGCCTACGCGGCTGTGGCGCTCGCCGATGATTCGGTGCCGGACAAAAGCGCTTACACGCTTTTTAATCCGACACCGGATGCGTACATGCGTGCGTTTAGCACCGATCGACCACCAAAGGCCAACAGCCCGTACACCGTCGACGCCGGTCATTTTCAGTACGAAACAGACCTCGCCGTCTATAGCCACGGCAATGCGGACGGCCTAACCACTGAGCAGTGGACGCTAGTCGATCCGACACTAAAACTTGGCCTAACCAACACGGTCGATGCCGAATTGCAAATCACGCCGTACGAATCGGTTACGACACGCAGTCCCTCCAACACGACGACGGTCGCGGGGATCGGTGACAGTTTTGCGCGCCTAAAAGTGAACTTGGTTGGCGACGATGGCGGCAACGTTTCTGTGGCGCTGTTGCCGTACGTCAAGCTGCCGACCGCACGGTCGGGGTTGGGTAACGGCAAGGTCGAAGGCGGGGTGATTGTGCCGGTGAGCTTGGCAGCGCCAAACGGCTTCACAATTATCGTGATGCCGGAAGGTGATTATTTAAAAGATGCCACGGGCGGCGGCTATCACGGTGCGTTCGACTTCCTTGTCAATGTCAGCCACCCGATCAACGATCGATGGACGGCCTACACAGAAGTCTTTACGACTCAGTCATTTCAGACGAGCGAGAAACCCGTTTACACACTGGATGGTGCACTCACTTGTGCCCTGGCAGCGAACCTGCAGCTCGACTTTGGCGGCAATTTGAGCCTCAATGGCATCGGTCCGCGTCTGCAGCTTTATGTGGGCCTGTCGCAGCGTTTCTGAGCCAGGTCTTTCGGCAACCCAATCTCTGGTGCCGTGACAAGGCACAGGGTGCAGGGGTCGCAGCGGCTCGCATTGAGCTCATCCTTGCAACGACACGAAAATCAACGCCGATACGATCTGCGTTAGCCGCCCTACGGTGGCGATGGCCGTGGGTGCCAGCAGCGCGTTGGCGGTGCGCAGATAAACGCCCAAGCATCTGGCATCGGGGGTCCCTGAGTTTTGCCGGTTGGCAAAGTTTTGGCGCCCGGGGACAGGCGGCGATGCCCAAGATCGCGTGTTATCTCGCGCGCCTAAAAGTGATAGGTCGTCGTGATGCCAAACGTTCGGGGCCGGAACGTGTAATACCGTACCAGAACACCTTGTCCCGGAGGCGCATTGGGATCTGCGTCGCTGTGGGCGTTAGGGCCGCCCGGCCGCAGCAGCGGGTGCGAATCAAACAAATTGTCGACGAACCCCGAAACGTTCCAACCATGATAGATGGTGCCGACCCGAGCCGAGACAAAGGTGGTGGCGGGGGGCGTGTAGGCGAACGGATCGTAAACGGTTGGGCTTACGCTCGAGTCCTCGGCGGCGGTGAGCGTATGGCTCTTGCTCTCGTACTCATAGTCGATACGAAAATACGAGGGCAGTTCAAATGCCTTGAAGTCGTAATTCGCGCCAATGGTCACCGTCCATGGCGGCGCGGCTACGCCCATGTCTCCAACGACTGCATCGCCCGCCTTCGCAATTGGTTGCCCGCCTGGTGCCAGACTCGCGTCCTGCGTGTAGCGCGCGTCGGTAAAACCGATCGCCGATTCAAACGTCAGCGATTTGGTAGCCGACCAGTCGACTTGAAGATCAAATCCCTTGGATACCGCCAAGCCGACATTGGCTGTGAACTGGAACCCACAGCCCGGCAAATAGATGTTTTGCTGGATATTGTCCCATTGGATGTAGTACACACTGGTAGCCAAGCGCAGTGAGTCCGTGGGCCGATTCTTCGCGCCAATTTCATAGCTCTTAACGCTGTCCGACTTGTACGTGGCTGGTGAGGTCGGCGTGGTCAAACCCAAGGTTGCAAAGGTCGTTGGACATAGTAATTGCGGAATGGGCGCATTGTCTCCGCCCGTGCGAAAGCCTTTCGCGTAAGTGAAGTAGTACAAGTTGTTGGCATCAGCCTGGTAGGAGACGCCCAACTTCGGCGTAAATGGCGTTTCGGTTTGCGTGCCGGTGTTAAATGTTGGACCTCCGTTTTGCGGGCCATCGGCGTAATGCGTGAAGGTAAAGCCCGTTCGGGCGACACGCGCGCCGGCCGTGAATTTCCAACGATCGGTTAGTTTGTAGTTGAGTTCTCCGAATGCGGCAACCTCTTTATCGTGTCCCGTGTTGTAGTTGTAGTACGAGTAACCTCCCTGCACCAAAGGACAAACGCCGCTTGGACAGGACGATCCAAATCCGTTGGGCCCCGTCGCGGTGTTGCCGAACAGGGCCTCAAAGAGCGTATCAACCATTGGGTCATAAATTTCTTCCAGGCTAATCTCGTGGCTGAACTGGTAGAAAATTCCTGTCGTCCACGTCAAAGGTGCCGCTGGGTCTTCGGACTGCAGCCGAACTTCTTCGGTGAAGACCTTCTGATCGTTAACAACGGTGGCAGGCGATCGGTAATTTTGAACACAAGGTGGAAGGTGCAGGCCGTATTGGTCGATCAGCGGGTAGTTACTGGCGGGCAGGGTATAGACCAGTCCCGGGCAACTGAGGCTCGGAGACTGAAATTCCAGGATGCCGATCTGGTTGGCACCGATAATTGTGCCGGTACTGGTTGGTCGCGAGGCCACGGTCTGGTAGTAACCCAGGTTATAGAGCGTGCCTTCATAGCCGCTTAGGTCAGCGCGATCGTAATAAGAGGTATTCGATATCAGCGATGCACCTTCGACCTCTGACTCAATCTTGATGGCGGGCAGCCAATAGTGGTCCGGTTCTGGCCGCTGCGACGGGTCGGCGTTCAAAAACCGGTGGCTTGACGGATCGGAAGTTACGGTTTGCCCGTTGGCGCCGGTGACCGTCGGCCAAAAGACAGAGATATCGTTTTGCCGCATGCTTTGATACAGCAGGCTCGGCGTGATCGTGATGTCTGGCGTAGCGGCCCATTTGACAGCCAAGCGCCCAACGAAGCTGTTCTCGAAGTTCGCGTTACTCTGGACCGTGTCCAAAGTAAACGGATCAATGCGATCGATCCAACCGCCGTCATGCCGATACCAGATGCTGGCGCGCACGCCCAGCGTCCCATCGACGATGGGTATGCCTTCTGCAATCCCCGCTTCGTAGCTCGGAGCGCCGCCTTCGGTAAACGCGACCTCTGCGCGGGCATACCCGCTGGCTGTATGCATGTTGGGTTGCGCCAGGATGTATCGGACGGTTCCGCCTTCCGACCCAGCTCCGAACAGCGTGCCTTGCGGACCGCGCAGAACTTCGACTCGTTCCAGATCGAATGTTTTTGGCAGCGTGTCATCGGAATTAAAGCCCAGTGAGTGAATCTGAATGGGTGTGTCATCGATGTAGATCCCTGTCGTCCCCGAGCCGCCCGAAGATGAGATACCGCGAATCGAAATCGAATTGTTGCCCGTGCCGGTGGCATCGATGGTGACGCCCGGGGTAAAGCGCGCGACCTCGGTGAAATCCTTGAT
This sequence comes from Burkholderiaceae bacterium, assembly GCA_035621895.1. Classification (GTDB taxonomy): domain Bacteria; phylum Pseudomonadota; class Gammaproteobacteria; order Burkholderiales; family Burkholderiaceae_F; genus GJ-E10. The sequence continues at coordinate 80,915 of DASPWJ010000053.1, forward strand.
CCCTTTGAGGTCCATCTGTTCCTGGGAGAACGCGCTGACACTGGCGGGAACCTTGCTCAGACGCTCTTCGTGACGCGTCGCCGTGATCACGATTTCCTGAAGGGCTGTCACACCCGCCTCGGTGGTCTCGGCGCCGGCACCTGCCTCTGTGCCGGCCGCCGGTGGTGCAGCCCCCTCGGCTGTCGCACCGCCGGTCGCGGGCGTTTCGCCCTGTCCCGGTGCGGCTTGTGACTCGCTAGTCGTCTGCCCTGGCGCCGCTTCGGTTGCATTGTTCGTATCGCCCGCTGGCATCGGGGGCGAGGACGGCTCCGGAGCCGGTGCGGTCTCGGTAGGATTTGCTGCGTCCGGGTTGGCTACAGTTTGCGGTGGCGCCGCTTCGGTTGTATTCGTCGCATTGCCGGCTGGCATTGCGCTCGAGGGCGACTCGGGCGTCGGTGTGGCCGCGGCTGGGTTTGCCGCATCCGGGTTCGGTACGTTTTGCGCTCGCGCCAGTGGCAACGACGTTCCGAGGCCAAGCAACGCCATCAGCAACGCTTGGGCCGTGTGTGCGCGCAAGCGGTAAGAAAGCAAAGCCAGGGCCCGCCCAAAAAGGACTCTCATGGTTTCCTCTCCGTCGTCTTTTTCTTTTTCGCCAGCCTGCGTCTATAGTTTGATCGGAACGCCCTACGCTGCAACTGCTATCGGTGATCGACGTGGTGCGGGCGCAACAGCCACACCATTTGCCCTGAGGTGCAGACGACGCTTCGTGACAGGTCAAGGCAGTCAAAGAAAAAATACTGTTGCGCGCTCATCCTCCCAAGTTGACTTGGCGAGTTGTTCGAATTTGATTGTTGTGCGAATTTGTTCAAATGGTTGCGACCGCACAGCCAAAAAAGACCCCGACCGTGAAGCGCCGATCATGGATTGCAGTGCTTTCCGCCCTTAGCGCCCTTGCCTCGCGTAAAGTGCTTTTGCGTTTGAACGACGAGGCGGGTGACACCTTTCTTAATGCGATTTTCAGTCGTGCGCGAAATTTTCTAACTGGACCGATCATCAAAGCGCCGATGGTCTGCTGCGAGCCAATCAATTTGGGCGCCGTTGGTCTCTGGGCAAAAGACGATTGCTCGATACGGCGACATTCAAAGCCCTTTGAGATCCTTTTCGCGCAAAGGATGGCAAACGTCCAGAAACCCCTAAAGCGGCGCAGGTAGGATTTCTCGCCTTCGTTCAGGTGGGTGGTATTGCGCCAGCCGCATGGTTGGCCAACCCGCACGCCTGCGCCTTGTGGCCTGGCTACTTGGGAAGCGCTTGCCAATGTACCGAGGGCAAATTGCTTCGCCAGAGGAAATACGTCAATGAAACGCGCCGCTACTGCCGCTGGCGGGCGCGCCCCGCGCACCGAATATGTGGCTACAGCAGGGCGACTTTGGCCCACAGGATCTGTGGTTTACATGTTGGGGTAGCGCGGTCCGCCGCCACCTTCTGGGACGACCCAAACTATGTTTTGCGTAGGATCCTTGATGTCGCAGGTCTTGCAATGAACGCAATTTTGCGCGTTGATCTGCAATCGGTCCTTGCCCTCTTGCTTAACAAACTCATACACGCCCGCCGGGCAATAGCGTGCCTCGGGTCCTGCATATCGGGCCAAATTCACCGTTACCGGAACGGCAGGATCCTTGAGCGTCAGATGCGGGGGTTGGTTTTCCTCGTGATTCGTATTTGATACGAACACGGAGGAGAGTCGATCGAAAGTGAGCTTCCCATCGGGTTTGGGATAGGAAATGGGGCTGCACTGGCTCGCCGGTAGCAACTTCGCATGATCTGGCACCGTGCGACGTAGCGTCCAGGGTGCACGCCCTCGCAATAACAACTGATCGATGCCGAACATCAACGTGCCCACGACCAGCCCCTTGTCCATCCACGGTTTGAAGTTGCGCGTTGCGTGCAGATCCTCCCGCAGCCAGCTCTTTTGCAGTGCCTGGGGGTAGCTAAGCAATTCATCGCCGCGACGGCCGGCCGCAACCGCTTCAAAGGCCGCGGCTCCTGCCAGCATGCCCGAGACAATCGCACCATGCGTGCCCTTAATGCGAGCGGCGTTAAGAAAACCCGCCTCGCAGCCGATCAACGCGCCGCCGGCAAACGTGAGCTTGGGAAGCGATTGCAGTCCCCCCGCAGTGATCGCGCGAGCACCATAGGCAACACGCTTGCCACCCTCCAAAAAGCTCCCAATGGCCGGGTGCGTCTTTAGCCGCTGGAATTCCTCAAAAGGCGAAAGATACGGATTGCGATATCCCAGGCCAACGACAAAGCCAATGCTCACCTGGTTGTTCTCGGCGTGATACAGAAACGAGCCGCCATAAGTTTGCCCATCCAGCGGCCAGCCGGCACTGTGAACGACCAGCCCGGCCTGATGCTTACTCGGGTCGACGTCCCAGAGCTCCTTGACGCCGATTGCATAGGTTTGTGGATCGCGGCCGCGCGCCAGGTCCAAGCGATCGATCAGTTGCCGGCCAAGATGGCCGCGCGAACCTTCGGCAAACAAGGTGTACTTGCCGCGCAGCTCCACGCCGGGTTGGAAATTTGCGGTGGCTTGGCCATCACGACCGATGCCCTGGTCGCCGGTTGCAACGCCGATGACGGCGCCGCTTGCATCAAACAAGATCTGTGCAGCGGCAAAACCAGGGAAGATTTCCACGCCCAAGGTCTCGGCCTGCTGTCCGAGCCAGCGCACGACATTACCCAGGCTTACGATGTAATTGCCGTGATTCGTGAAGCATTTGGGCAGCAGCCAAGTCGGTGTGCGCACGGCGCCCGTTTGCGTTAAAAATAAGAATCGGTCTTCGCGTACCGGCGTATTGAGCGGCGCACCGCGCTCCCGCCAGTCGGGCAGCAAATCATCCAAGGCGCGCGGATCGATCACCGCACCCGAGAGCGTGTGCGCGCCCAACTCCGCGCCCTTCTCAAGGACGCACACGGAAATGTCTTTGCCCGCTTCTGCCGCTCGCTGTTTGATGCGAATCGCTGCGGCTAACCCCGCAGGACCGCCGCCCACAATGACGATGTCATAGTCCATTGCCTCGCGTTCGGCGGCGCTCATGTGACGGCTCTCTCTTTCCCTTGCGCGGTGCGCACCGGCAGTCGCCCGCGGGCCGGACCGCGATGCACTGTTTGTGATTGACCCCTGAGGGCTGCTGGCCCACTGCCCGTACCCCGGGGCCCATTCTAGATGTTTACTGCGGCACGACGGGCACAGATTGCCTAGAATCCAGGTTCCCTCAGGGAGGTCGTATGAACAAAGTGTATGCGTCGGCTCGGCACGCGCTCGACGGTGTCATCCGCGACGGTCAAATGGTCGCTGTCGGGGGATTTGGTTTGTGCGGAATTCCCGAGGCCCTGATCGAAGCGGTGCGCCAAAGCGGGGTGCACAACCTTACTTGCATAAGCAACAACGCCGGGATCGATGGTTTTGGATTGGGTCTGTTGCTGCAGACACGCCAAGTGCGCAAAATGATCGCTTCCTACGTGGGCGAAAACAAGGAGTTCGAGCGCCAGTACCTTGCCGGTGAGCTCGAACTCGAATTCACGCCGCAGGGTACCTTGGCGGAGAAAATGCGTGCCGGAGGGGCGGGGATTCCGGCGTTTTTTACGGCCACGGGCGTAGGCACGATGGTGGCACAAGGCAAAGAAGTACGCGAATTCCGGGGCAAGCGCTATGTGCTGGAAGAATCTTTGCGGGCCGATGTGTCCTTGGTCAAGGCTTGGAAGGCGGATCGCCAGGGCAATCTTGTGTATCGCAAAACCGCAAGGAATTTCAACCCGGTCGTGGCGATGTGCGGCCGCGTGACCGTCGCGGAGGTCGAGCAGCTAGTGGAAAACGGCGCAATCGATCCCGACCAGATCCACACACCCGGAGTTTTCGTTCAGCGGCTGGTAGTAAACGCCAAGCCGCAAAAGCGCATCGAGCAGCGCACGACCCGTCCGGCGTAACGCGCAAACGCACGATGCTAGCAACAAAGGAGTGATGACATGGCCTGGAGCCGCGAACAGATGGCGCAATGCGCCGCGCGCGAATTGCGCGATGGCTTTTACGTCAACCTCGGAATTGGCATGCCGACTCTGGTAGCCAACTACATTCCGCCGGGGATGGACGTGATGCTGCAGTCCGAAAACGGTTTGCTAGGTATCGGTCCGTTTCCGACCGAGGCGGAAGTCGACGCCGACCTCATCAACGCGGGCAAGCAGCTCGTTACCGCGCTGCCGGGCTCGAGTTTTTTTCACAGCGCGGACTCCTTTGCAATGATCCGCGGTGGCCACATCGATTTGGCGATCCTGGGCGCGATGCAGGTAAGTGAACGCGGCGATCTGGCCAACTGGATGATCCCGGGCAAGCTCGTCAAGGGTATGGGCGGAGCGATGGACCTTGTTGCCGGCGTTGGACGCGTGATCGTGCTCATGGAACATTGCGCCAAGAATGGTGAGCACAAGATCCTGCAGCAATGCACCTTGCCGTTGACTGGGGTTGGCGTCGTCAACCGCATCATCTCCGACCTGGGAATTTTCGACGTGGCTGAGGACGGTCTGCAAGCCATCGAGCTGGCGCCCGGGGTTACGACCGATGAGGTACGCCTAAAGACCGGCTGCCACGTGCACTTATCGCTGCTTGGACAAGCGACCCGATAGGTTGCGCCCAGAGCGCAGAATCAAAGTTCGCACGCATGAGCGTCGCGCACCATGATCCTGTGTCCAGTCGGCGTGCCGAGCTGAGCGAGCACCCTATGGAGGGCCACGAAGCCTATCGCGGATTGCTGCTTGGAAGCCGCAAAAGTCGCCGGCAGCGTCACGACGATTTTAGCGGCCATTCCCACGGCGATAGCCCGTATCGCCATGTCTCTCTTGCGGGGGCCAAAAATCCGCTGCTAATTGCGCTCATCTTGATCGCCAGCTTTGCGTTGGTGGAATTTTTCGGCGGCTTGTGGTCGGGCTCGCTGGCCCTGTTGGCCGATTCTGGCCACATGCTCACCGACGCTGCCTCACTGGCGTTTTCCCTTGCTGCCCACATCATTGCGCGGCGACCGGCCTCCGCGCGGCATTCATATGGTTTGGCGCGCGCCGAAGTTATTGCCGCGTTTGTCAACTCACTGGCATTGCTTGGGGTCGTGGTCTGGCTCGTAATCGAAGGTATCGACCGAATTGCGCATCCCGTGGCGGTGAACGGCAGGGCCGTCTTTTTGATCGCCAGCGGGGGATTGCTTGTCAACCTTGTGGTGGCCTGGGTGCTGTCACGCGAGCGGGAAAATCTCAATATCCGGGCCGCGCTATTGCATGTGCTCAGTGATCTGCTCGGATCGGTTGCCGCGTTGCTCGCCGGTTTGATCATCATGTTTACCGGCTACACGGTGGTTGATCCGCTGCTTTCTATGCTGGTAAGCGGCCTGATTTTGCATTCGGTTTTCGGCGTGCTGCGCGAATCGACCTCGGTTTTGCTCGACAGCGTTCCGGCCGGAGTGGATTATCAAAGCGTGGGCAAGACGCTGGCCACAATTCCGGGGGTCATCTCGGTGCACGACCTGCATGTCTGGGCTATGGTGCCCGGTCAGAGCGCGGTTTCGGCACATGTCTTGATCGATCGCATTGAGCGATGGCCCGCGATCTTGCTTCAGGCCCGACGGCGGCTCAAGCAGGACTACGAGATTGACCACGTCACCTTGCAACCGGAGTGGTTTGGACGCGCCGCGGCCTCCGCGTCGATACCGATTCAGCCCAGCGTCTGACGCAGCGCGTAAACCGCATACAGCGCGCCAAAGAGCAGCGGCTGATGCAACATGTACACCGTTAGTGGCCAGCGACCAAGCAAAGTGATCCAGCGCCAGCCTTTGGCGCCGCTATGGCGCAACGCGTGCGCCCAAGGCGCATCGCTTTGCTGCCAAAGATCGGCGGCACCGATTCCGAGCAAAACCACGCCTAGCCATGGAAACAGCGGAACAAAATCTTCGGTGCGCGGTTTGTTGGGTGCAAAGCCGATCCAGCTCAGGGCATTGGTATCGAAAATCGAAAACTGCAGCAAAGTGCCCATTGCGAGCACAATGACGCCGAAAGCAAGGTTGACTCGGCCCCAATGCGCCGCACCGCGAAGCAACAGCTGGGCGACCGCGACAAAGTGCAACACCCCGAACCAAATCCAACGTTGACCAAAAGTCCACCAGCTGGCACCGGAAACCAGGGCAGCGCAGAAGACGATCTGCCCCCAGCGCTTCCAAAATCGTGCACGAGTTGGGCTGTGCAAGCCGTTGCCGGACCCACGCAAGGACAGTGAAACGCCGACGAGGAACAAGAACTGCGTGACGATGGCCGTGCGCCAAGCGATCCACGGCGCATCGCGTGTCAGCGCCACGTGAATCCATTTAAAGTAGTTCAGGTCATAGCAAAAGTGATAGGCGATCATCTGCGTGATCGCCACACCGCGCGCAATGTCGACGATCGGCAGGCGATGCGCTGCAGTAGCGCTCGCTAAGGCCGGAGCGGTCAGTGGCAGGGATTGCGACGACACAAACCCCAAGTGTACGCAGCCGCTGGCGGATGCGAACGCCCCAGAGGGATGTAGTGCGCGATTTGCGGTCGCGTGAGGGCTAGCGCGTGGCGTCCAGCGCCAGGTTTAGTTCCAGCACATTTACGCGCGCCTCGCCCAGCACGCCCCATTGGCGCGAACTTGCGTGCTGGTCGACGAGCGCCCGAACTCGCTCGGGACTAAGTTTGCGCACGCGCGCGATGCGCGCTACCTGGTAGCGCGCTGCCGCCAAGCTGATGTGCGGGTCCAAGCCACTGGCGGAGGCCGTCACCAAATCGACGGGGATCGGCAAGCGGTTGTCGGGGTCGGCCTGGTGCAGCGCGTCGATACGCGCCTTGACGGCATCAATCAGGCCAGGATTCTCGGGTCCTAAGTTAGAGCCGCCCGAGGCCAGCCCGTTGTTGGGCTGCGGCGTTGTCGCCGATAAGCGTCCCCAAAAGTGTCCGGGATCGGCGAAATTCTGGCCAATGAGCTCGGAGCCGACGATGACGCCATCGCGAGTGATCAGACTGCCGGCCGCTTGATGTGGAAATAGCAGGCCTCCGACCGCCGCTACGACAAATGGGTAAAGCAGCCCAGTGACTAACGAAAGAACGATAAGAAGCGAAAGCGCGGGGCGCACGAGATTTTTCATAGCGAGTTTCCCTCAAGCCAGGCCGCCGGCGACGAGCAACAAGTCAATGAGCTTGATGCCGATAAACGGCGCCACGATGCCTCCCAGTCCGTAGATGAGCAAGTTGCGCCGCAGGACCGTTGCCGCCCCTAGGGGCCGGTAGCGAACTCCTTTTAGGGCCAGCGGAATAAGCATGACGATGATCAACGCATTAAAAATCACCGCCGAAAGGACAGCCGAGTTTGCGGTCGCGAGGCCCATGACGTTGAGCGCGGCCAGTTGCGGGTACGTGGACGCAAACGCTGCCGGTACGATGGCAAAGTACTTGGCTACGTCGTTGGCGATGCTAAATGTGGTGAGCGCACCGCGCGTCATTAGCATCTGCTTGCCCGTCTCCACGATCTCGATCAGCTTCGTCGGATTCGAGTCCAGATCGACCATGTTGCCCGCTTCTTTTGCTGCCTGGGTACCGGTGTTCATCGCGACCGCAACATCGGCCTGAGCCAGCGCCGGCGCATCGTTGGTGCCATCACCCGTCATTGCGACCAGGCGACCCTGTCCCTGATGTTCGCGGATCAGCCGCAATTTGGCCTCGGGCGTGGCCTCGGCAAGAAAGTCATCGACTCCGGCCTCAGCGGCGATCGCGGCTGCGGTGACGCGATTGTCGCCGGTGATCATCACTGTCTGGATCCCCATGCGTCGCAGCTCGCCAAATCGCTCCTTGATACCGCCCTTAATGATGTCCTTCAATTCGATGACACCCAACACGCGAGGACCATCGGATACGACCAATGGCGTGCTGCCGCGCCGGGCAACGGCTTCGACGGTCTGCGCGATGGACTGGGGAAAGGCGCCGCCCTGCGCATCGACGTGCGCACGCACCGCGTCGGCCGCACCTTTGCGCACCGCGCGTTTGCCAATGTCGATGCCACTCATGCGCGAGCTTGCGGAAAAGGGCACAAAGTGTGCATCGAGAGCTCGGATATCACGTTCGCGCAGTTGAAAGCGCTCTTTGGCGAGCACAACGATGCTGCGCCCTTCGGGCGTTTCATCGGCCAAGGATGCCAGCTGGGCGATATCGGCCAGTTCGGCCTCGGTGACGCCAGGGCCCGGCAAAAATGCGCTGGCCGAACGGTTGCCCAGCGTAATCGTGCCCGTCTTGTCCAGCAGCAAAACGTCAACGTCGCCAGCGGCCTCGACTGCCCGCCCGGACGTGGCGATAACGTTGGCCTGCATCATGCGACTCATTCCCGCTACCCCAATCGCCGAAAGCAGGCCCGCAATGGTCGTAGGTATGAGGCAGACCAGCAGCGAGATGAGCACCGTGATGGAAACCGCGCTACCCGCCTTGGCCACATCGACGCTGAATATCGAAAATGGCAGTAGCGTCACGGTGACAACCAAAAAGACGATCGTTAGCGCAATTAACAAGATCGTCAACGCGATTTCGTTGGGTGTTTTTTGACGCTTGGCGCCCTCGACCATGGCGATCATGCGGTCGATAAAGGCTTCGCCGGGGTTGACGCTAACCTGCACGACGATCCAGTCGGAGAGCACGCGCGTGCCGCCCGTTACGGCGCAAAAGTCACCACCGGACTCCCGAATGACGGGCGCCGATTCACCAGTGATCGCGCTTTCATCGACCGAGGCAACACCTTCGACGACCTCGCCATCGGCTGGCATCGTGTCTCCCGCCTCGACCAGCACGGTGTCGCCGCGTCGCAGATCGGTTGCCGGCACCGAAGTCCAGCTGGCGCCGTGCTGCGGCGCCGACAGCAACTTGGCCATCGCAGCTTTCTTGATGCCCCGCAGCGCCGCAGCCTGGGCCTTGCTGCGGCCCTCGGCTAGCGCCTCGGCGAAATTGGCAAATAGCACCGTAAACCAGAGCCACAGCGCGATGGCAAGAATGAATCCGGCCGGCGCCTCGCCGTGGCCAACCAGCGCCTGCACCCAAAGCACGGTCGTCAGGATGCTGCCGACAAAGACGACAAACATCACCGGATTTCGCCATTGCAGGCGCGGATCGAGCTTGCGAAAGGAGTCAACGATCGCCGGACGTACCAGTACGGGATCGAACAAGGAAAACGATTTGCGCGTCATGATGGGTGTTCGCGTCCTGTTTACGTCAGTTAGCGTGGGGCAGCATCAAATGTTCGATGACCGGGCCTAGCGCAAGCGCCGGTACGTAGTTCAGTGCTCCGACCAGAACAACGGTGCCGATCAGCAGCGCGACAAACAGCGGCCCGTGCGTGGGCATGGTCCCCGCGGTAACCGCGAGGCGCTTTTTTGCGCCCAGCGATCCGGCCACACCCAGAACCGGAACGATCACCGCAAAGCGTCCGAACCACATCGCTATCGCCGTCATGATGTTGTAAAAGGGCGTGTTGGCGGACAGACCGGCAAAGGCGCTGCCATTGTTATTTGCCGACGACGTAAACGCGTACAAGATTTCCGTAAAGCCATGGGGCCCAGGGTTGGCAATGCCGGCGCGACCGTCGGCGCTCATCACGGCGATCGAAGTGCAGGCGAGAACGAACACGGGCGTGGCCAAGATCGCGATCGCGATCATCTTCATATCGAAGGACTCGATCTTCTTTCCCAGGTACTCGGGGGTACGGCCGATCATCAGGCCCGCGATGAACACCGCCATCAAGGCAAAGATCAGCATTCCGTAAAGCCCCGATCCGACTCCGCCAAAGACCACTTCGCCCAGCATCATGTTCCACAAGGGAATGAAGCCGCCCAATGGCATGAGCGAGTCATGCATCGTATTGACGGCGCCGCACGAGGCCGCGGTCGTCACTGCAACGAAAAGTCCGGAATCGGCGATACCAAAGCGCGTCTCCTTACCCTCCATGTTCCCACCCGGTTGCAAGGCGCTTGCACTTTGGTCGACGCCAAGTGATGTCAGTAGCGGGCTGCCTTTTTGCTCAATTTCGATGACGACTACCGCAGAGATGACAAAGAGCACTGCCATGGAAATAAAGATTGCCCAACCCTGGCGCTGGTCGCCTACCATGCGGCCGAATGTGAAACAAAGCGCCCCCGGGATCAGAAAGATCGACAGCATCTGCACGAAATTCGAAAGCGGCGTGGGGTTTTCGTACGGGTGCGCGGAGTTGGCGTTAAACGGTCCGCCACCATTGGTGCCAAGCATCTTGATTGCTTCCTGGGAAGCAATGGGGCCCATCGGCAAGGTCTGGATCGCCGTCTGGGCGGGTTCGGTCAGCGCATTGCCTTGCGCGTCCTTTAGCGGAGCTCCGGAGGCGTCGACGCGGGGATTTTGATATTGCGTTACCTCCAGCGTGTGCACATCCTTGTAGGCGGAAAAATTCTGGATCACACCCTCACCGACCAGAAACAGCGCGTACAGCAACGCGATCGGCAATAGGATGTAAAGCGTTGCGCGTGTCAGATCGACCCAGGCATTGCCAATGGTCGCGACGCTGTGGCGCGCGATGCCACGAATGAGCGCAATTGCGACCACGATCCCCGTCGCGGCCGACAAAAAATTTTGCACGGCAAGTCCGAGCATCTGCGTGAGATAGCTCATCGTCGACTCGCCCGAATATCCTTGCCAGTTCGTGTTGGTCACGAAACTGACCGCCGTATTGAAGGATGAGTCCGCGCTCACGTTGCCAAAGGCCTGGGGATTGAGCGGCAATACGGCCTGCAGACGCTGCAAGCCGTAGACCGCCAACACACCCAACACGCTAAAGAGCAAGATCGCGTAGGTGTATTGCGGCCAGGCCATCTCCTCCTCCGCCCGCACGCCGCAAAGCCGGTAGATCGCCTTCTCCACCGGCCCGAGGATCTTGCGCGCGGCACCCGCCACCCCGGTGGCATCGCCCTGCATGGACTGTGCGACATAGCGGCCCAGCGGGTAGCTCAGCGCGACGAGGAGCGCCAAAAACAGCAGCAATAGCGTTAGAGAATGCAAGTTCATTACAGTTTCTCCGCGGCAATGAGGGCGGCAATCAGATAAACAAGCAGACCGACGGCGATGACCGCGCTAAGGATTTGCATCCAGCTCATAAACAAGACCTTTCGGAAGACCGCGGGCGCGGCTTTATTGACGCTTTTGCAGACGGGCGCAACCCAGCGCCAAGGCGCTGATCAGTGCAAAAAAGACAGCGATACCCAGCAGGTAGTAGATGTCCATGATTTTTTTTGGGTCGGATGGATGATGCGCCGCGCGGCGCGCGCGCACCGGCAAGATGCTAGTTCAAAGGGAGTATTTTTCGGCTACAAATTGTCGGCACGGAAATAAAAACTGTGTAAACGTCAGGGACAAAAACGATATCCAACCCCCGATTCGGTCAGCAGATGCGCCGGTCGCGTCGGATCGACTTCGATCTTGCGCCGCAGATGGCCCATGTAAATGCGTACGTAATGCGCATCGTCGACATGCGAAGGACCCCATACGCCCTTGAGCAGTTGGCGGTGCGTAAGGACGCAATCGGGGTGCCCTACCAAAAACGTGAGTAATCGATACTCGATCGGTGTTAGATGCAGTGGCTCGCCGTTGCGCCAGGCCATGCGCTTGCCCAAATCCAGGCGTATCTCGCCGAACTCGATGACGTTTTCTCCAGCAGCGCTGGCGCGATAACGGCGCCGTAGCTGTGCGCGCACCCGCGCCAGCAGTTCGCCCGCGCCAAACGGCTTGGTCAAATAATCGTCGGCGCCGGCATCGAGCGCGGCGATTTTGCCCGCTTCGGAGGTGCGCGCCGACAGCACAATGATTGGCACGTCCGACCAGGCACGCAATTCGCGAATTACCTCCATCCCGTCGCGATCGGGCAGCCCCAGATCAAGCACCACCAGGTCCGGTCGGCGCGTACCCGAGTCGATCACGCCGCGCTTGGCCGTTTCCGCTTCGAACACCTGGCAGCCCTCCGACTCGAGCGCCACTTTCACGAAATGACGAATCTGCGCCTCGTCCTCGATAACGATCACCACAGGTGCCTGACCGGTGGGGGTGCTCATCGATTTTTCCGATGCCACCGCATTCATCTGGCAGATCTCCTCTCGCCTATGAGTTGGTCGCCGCGTCCGCCGCGACGGCCGTGGCGGTGCGGGTTGCTTGCGCCAGCTCTTGGGGTCCGCTGGGCGGCGTGGACAAGGGCAGCTCGAAAAGAAAGCGGGCGCCACCCCCCGCACGGTTCTCCGCGCGTATGGTTCCCCCGTGCGCCTCGATGATCGCACGGCAGATCGCTAGCCCCAGCCCAACGCCGGGCGTTGCGCTTTCTTTGTGACCGCGCTCAAACTTCTTAAAGATCTCTTCCTCTTTTCCCGGCGGCAGACCCGGGCCGTTGTCTTCGACCCAGGCAGTGATGCGACCGGGTTCGACCGCTGCGCCGATGTCGATGTGCGTGCCGGGCGGCGTGAACTTGGCGGCGTTTTCAAGCAGATTGCACAGCACCCGTTCCATCAGCACAGCGTCGATCTCCACCAGCGGCAGATCCGGCGCCAGGTGCACTCGAACGGGTCTTGCGCCCAGTGCCGGGGCCATGGCCCGCAGGGAACTGCCCACCATCTCTTCGAGCGATTGCCACTGGCGGTTTAAAGCCACTCGTCCTGCCTGCAAGCGGGCCATGTCGAGCAAATTTTCGACCAGGGAGCGCAGGCGTCCGGCCTGATCGCGAATGTTTTCAACAATCGCGCCTTGCTGCTCCGATGGCGGTGGCTGTGTAAGCCGTAGTGAATCGGCCAGACCAACCAAGGCAGATAGTGGCGTGCGCAGATCATGCGAGATGGCGGAGAGCAAGGAATTTCGCAACCGCTCCGATTCCATCTGCAGCGTCGAGTTTTGTGCCACTTCCACGTAGTGCACGCGCTCAAGAGCAATGGCAATCAGTCGGGCGACCGTATCGAGCAGCCGCGCCTGTTCAGGGCCGAGCAGTCGTGAACTCGCCCCGGGCTCGATCACGAGCAGTCCGCGAACGCGCATGGGCGCCTTCAGCGGAAGGTACAGCACGGGGCTTGCTGGCAGCGTGTCGGTACCCTGGCCAGCTGCTTCCCCATGGTCCAGAGCCCACTGGGCGATACCCAACTCGATGGGTACAGCGGGGGGCACTGGCGGCATGACCAGCTGAGGCGGCGGCACAACGCGGCCTTCGTCATCGGCAAGAAGCAGCAAAGTTCGAGCACCAAATTCGGTGCCGATGAACCGATCGCAGATCTCCGCGATCTGTTCGGGCAGCAGCGCCCCGGAGAGGTCGCGCGCCATTTCGTAGAGCGCGCGTACGCGGCTTTCACGCCCCGTTGCTACGCGTGCTTGGTACTGCAGGCCGGCAGTGAGCTGGCCGGCGATCAGACCCACGGTCAGCATTACCGCGAAGGTCAGCAGGTACTGAACGTTGGAAACCGCAAAAGAAAAATGCGGTGGTACAAAGAAAAAATCGAATTCGGCCACGCTCAGGAAGGATGCAAGAACCGCGGGACCGCGCCCGTAGCGCACTGCGACGACCACGACGGCAAGCAAAAAGATCGCCACGATGTTCGGAAGATCGAAAATCGATGGTAAGGGCGCAGCGATGACGGCGGCCGCTACGCAAATCAAAACACTCCAGCCATAATCCGTCCAAGGTGCCCCGGCGTGCACTTGGGGCTGTTGATCGCCCGTGCGCATCGGCATGCCGCGCCCGATACCAGCGATGGTTGTGACTTCCAGGTCCGGTGCCTGCCGCGCCACGCGCTCGGCAAAGGAGCGACGCCAAGGCCGCCAAACGTGCCTGGGGGTGCGCCCGACAATGATTCGCGACAGGTTATGGTCACGCGCGAACTTGATGACCCCTGCTGCTTCATCATTGCCGGCCAGCGTGGCGGTCTCGGCGCCAAGCGACTGCGCGAGCTTTAGCAACCGTAGCACCTGCTGGCGACGGGCCGCTGGCGTGCGCATGCCTTCGGGCGTCTCGATGTACACCGCGTGCCAAGGCACGTCCAGGCGGCTGGCAATGCGAGCAGCAGTGCGCACCACGCGATCGCCGTCGGGTCCAGCCCCCACACAGGCGAGGAGTGACTCGCGCGTTTGCCATACGGGAGCAACCGATTGATCGCGCCGGTACTGGAGCATCTCGACGTCGACGCGATCGGCCGTGCGCCGAAGTGCCAGTTCACGCAAGGCAATCAGGTTGCCCTTGCGGAAGAAATTGCGGATCGCACGCTCAGCCTGCTGCTCGAAATAGACCTTGCCCTCTTTTAGCCGTTGCAGCAGTTCATCGGGCGTCAGGTCAACGAGCACAACCTCGTCGGCCTCGTCAAAAATCCGGTCGGGCACGGTCTCCCAAACGCGGATGCCGGTGATGCCGCTCACGACGTCGTTGAGTGTCTCCAGATGCTGGACGTTGACGGTCGAGTAGACGCTAATGCCGGCCGCGAGTAGCTCCTCAACGTCCTGCCAGCGCTTTGGGTGGCGCGATCCTTCCACATTGCTATGGGCCAACTCATCGACCAAGATCAGCGCGGGCTTGCGCGCCAGGGCCGCATCAAGGTCAAACTCCCGCAGCACGCGCCCGCGATACGACACTTCCCGCAGCGGCAGCCGCTCCAGGTTCGATGCCATCGCCTCGGTCTCCGCGCGCCCGTGGGTTTCGACAATGCCTACGACGACGTCCATGCCTTGCTCGCGCATGCGGCGTGCGGCCGCGAGCATGGCGTAGGTTTTCCCCACACCCGCCGAGGCGCCAAAGAAGATCTTCAGCCGCCCGCGCTGTGCGCGCGCGGCATCGTCCTGGATGCGCGCGAGCAACGCATCGGGATCTGGCCGCTGGTCGCCGGTGCGACCACTTGGTTCGCTGTCGAGAAGCTCGTTCATGGTATGTGTGCAGCTACGCTGGGCTGCCAGCGCATCGTATCGCGGATCGGCGCGTCGCCCGGTACCGGGGCAAGCGCGCGCAACCGCACGTTACGCTCTGCGGGCGCAAGTGCGGCCAGTTTTCTGACCTCCTCAAAAAAGCGGTGCATATCGCCGTGCTCGCGCACAAGCAACGCCTCAAACGCTGGCACATCGTCCTGGTACGCCGCCAGCGCCGCCAGCCGCGCATTACTCCAGGGCGTGCGGAAAAATCCGTCATAGCCTTGGTAACCGCCCCAGCGCTGATCACGCAGCACCTGGTAGCTCGCCTGCAGCTGCGCTAGGATCTGCGCCTTGCGCTGGCGGCGTTGCGGATCGGGAGCCACCGACCCATAAACCGCCTGTAGTTCGCCGCGCACCTGCTGCAGCAAGGCGAGCAGGTCGGAGTGGCGCGATTGCTCTTGTGCCAGTTGCTCTCGCAGCTGCGGATCGTTACGCGCAGCAACCCAGCGGGCAATGCCCTCGCGCTCGACCGCGGTTGCGAAGCTTTCGTTAAACCGCGTGTCATCGCTTACGTATACGAGCTGATGCGCAAGTTCATGAAAAATCAGGCGTGCGACCTCGGGTTCCGGCCATCCCACGAAAGTGTTGAGCACCGGATCGGAAAACCAGCCCAACGTCGAGTAGGCAGGAACGGGCGCAACGAAAACATCCATGCCTTTGGCGGCGAGCTGTTGCGCCAGCGCATCTGCATCGGCCTGATGAAAGTACCCGCGGTAGGAAGCGCAGCCAAAGAAGGGGTAACACCAGGTCTTAAGCTCCAGTGAGAGCTCCCCGGTGGCAAACACATTCCACACGGCGCTGGATCGATGCAAATCGGCATAACGGGTGTAGCTGCTGTTATCTGGCAGTGCGAGTTCCCGGGAGGCAAACGCGCGAATATCGCGTGCCAGCTCAAGACGCTGGCGCAATTCAGGAGGCGTCGCGGGGTCCGCGAGCCATTCTGGTATGGGCCGCGCCGCGGAAAGCATGGCGAACTCTCCCGCAACGGCCTGGGAATAGTACGGGGCCACACTGCAACCGCCCGTGCATAGCGCCAGACAGAGCAGAGCGGCGTTGCGTACGCGTCGTGACCAGGTTCGCTGCATCATAGGCGTTTGGGCTTGTAACGAGGCCACCCGGTGCGAAGCCGACAATATCCTGTTGCCAAAGCGGCGGCAACGCACTGCAGCAGGATATCGCGAGTTTCCCTAGAATGGGAACGGCGGGCGGCCGCGCTGGGCGCCTAGCGCAATTCGGGCAGCTCTTGCGAGTGCACGCGCCTGGTTACGCGGCCGCTCGAAAGAACCCGCGTCGGCAGCGCGAGGAATTTGAGCAACGTCACAAGAGGGCAGTGCTATGGGTCACTCTAATCATGCGGCAACAAAGCAGGGTCGTCGGTCAGCCGAATCGCAATTGCAGCAATTCTGGTTGCCGTTTACGCCCAACAAAGAGTTTCAGCGCGAGCCTCGGCTCATCGAGCGTGCCGAGGGGATGTATTACTTTGCCCCTGGCGGGCGCAAGATCATCGACGCGTCGGCCGGCCTTTTTTGCGCTGCCGCGGGACACGGTCGACCGGAGATCGCCGAGGCGGTGTACCGGCAGTTACAAACGCTGGACTTTGCGCCGACGTTTCTGCGGGGACATACGGGCGCGTTCGAGTTGGCCAATCGGATTGTCGAACACACGCCGCCCGGCATAAACCGGGTGTTTTTTGTCAACTCAGGCTCCGAGGCGGTGGACACGGCGATGAAAATCGCCCTTATGGTGCATCGCGTACGCGGGCAGCCCCAGCGGCAGATCTTCATCTCGCGCGAACGGGCCTATCACGGCGTCAACATGGGCGGCGTTGCTTTAGGGGGTTTGCTCAACAACCGGCGCGCATATGGCACGGGTCTGGCGACGGTCTACCACATGCGGCACACGGCGCTGCCCGTCAATCGGTTCGTTAAGGGGCAACCAGAGTCGGGGGCCGAACTGGCTGAGGATCTGGCGCGCTTTTGCCTGCTCTACGGTGGGGAAAACATTGCCGCGGTGTTTGTTGAACCAGTCGCCGGTGCCTTTGGTTGCTTGCCACCACCGGTGGGATATCTTGATCGCCTGCGCGAGATTTGCGATGCCAACGGCATATTGCTGGTATTTGACGAAGTCATTTGCGGTTGGGGTCGCATGGGAGCGCATTTTGGCGCCCAGGCCTTTGGTGTGACGCCCGACATCATTACGATGGCCAAGGCGCTGACCAACGGTGCACAGCCCATGGGCGCGGTGGCGGTCCGCCAGCAGATCTACGACGCTATTAACGAAGCCGGCCCGGAGCGCGGCATTGAGTTCTTTCACGGCTACACCTACTCCGGGCATCCGGCATCTTGCGCAGCGGGCTTGGCGATGATGGATATTTACAAGAAGGATCGCCTGGTCGAACGGGCGCGAGAGCTCAGCCCATATCTTGCGGATGGGATTCATTCACTGCGCGACCTGCCGGTGGTGGCCGACATTCGTTCGATGGGAATGCTAGCCGCGGTCGAGCTGACTGCTGCGGGCACTCCCGCGGTGCGGGGGCACGAGGCGCAAAAGCGGCTCTTTGACCGGGGACTGCATTTAAAAAATACCGGAGACTCGCTCGTCATTGCGCCGCCGCTGATTGCCGAGAAAAAGCACATCGACGAGATTGTCGAGAAATTGCGCGAGGTCATCGCGGGTTTGTAAGCCGCCCGGCGCGCGACAGACAGCGTCGTTTCGGTCGGTAAGCGAGCGCGCCGGTAGTGAGGCCGGCGCTCACCCGGTATACTGCGCCTTTACCGGTAACGTGCGCGTTTTCAATGGCGCTAGCCATTGCAAATACGCGGACGCGTGGACCATGACCAAGTACGTTTTTGTTACCGGCGGCGTGGTTTCTTCCCTGGGCAAGGGAATTGCCGCCGCCTCCCTCGGCGCGATTTTGGAATCGCGCGGCCTGACCGTCACACTCGTGAAGCTCGATCCCTATATCAACGTGGATCCGGGCACGATGAGCCCATTTCAGCATGGGGAAGTTTTCGTCACGGAAGATGGTGCGGAGACAGACCTGGACCTGGGGCACTACGAGCGTTTCATTTCGTCGCGCATGCGGCGGGTAAACAACTTCACCACCGGTCAGATTTACGACTCGGTAATCCGCAAAGAGCGTCGTGGCGAGTACCTGGGAAAGACGGTTCAGGTGATCCCGCACATCACCAACGAAATCCAAGACTTCATTGAGCGCGGCGCCAAGGGCAGCGGCAGCGCGCCGGTGGATGTGGCAATCGTCGAAATCGGCGGCACGGTCGGCGACATTGAATCATTGCCATTTGTGGAGGCTGTGCGCCAGATGAGCTTGCGCATGGGGCCGGCCAGCGCATGCTTTGTCCACCTGACGCTGGTGCCGTTCATCCCGGCTGCCGGCGAACTGAAGACCAAACCCACGCAGCACAGCGTGCAAAAGCTTCGTGAAATCGGTATTTCCCCCGACGTGCTGCTGTGCCGCGCCGACCGCCCCATTCCCGATGAGGAGCGCTCGAAGATCTCGTTATTTTCGAATGTCGTGCTTGACGCGGTGATTTCGGTTTGGGACGCCGATTCGATTTACAAGATTCCCTCCATGCTGCACCGGCAAGGGCTCGACCAGATCGTTTGCTCCAAGCTCAACATCATGGCCCGGCCTGCCGATCTTTCCTCTTGGGCGCGTCTGGTGGAGGCGCTGGAGCATCCTCATGGCGAAGTGCGCGTTGGAATGATCGGCAAGTACGTCGAGCTGTCGGACTCCTACAAGTCGCTAAACGAGGCGCTAATCCATGCGAGCATCCAGACGCGCACGCGCGTGCGGATCGAGTACGTGGATTCGGAACTCATCGAGCAGCAGGGACTGCCCGATCTGTCACACCTGGACGCGATCCTCGTGCCCGGCGGTTTCGGTCGTCGCGGTGCCGAAGGCAAGATCCACGCCATTACCTACGCCCGCGAAAACGGCGTTCCCTATCTGGGCATTTGTTTTGGAATGCAGCTGGCAACCATTGAGTTCGCCCGCAGCGTCTGCGGTTTGACCGGCGCCAACAGCACCGAGTTCGAGCGTGACACCGCGCATCCTGTCGTCGGATTGATTACCGAGTGGGTCGATCAATCGGGTCGCACGGAAATGCGCTCGGAGGAATCCGATCTGGGCGGAACCATGCGTCTGGGCTCGCAGCGATGCCCCGTCGAGGCGGGATCGCTCGCGTATCGGATTTATGGTCCCGAGGTCAATGAGCGGCATCGCCACCGCTACGAGGTCAACAATCGCTACGTGCCGCAACTGGAGGCCAAGGGTCTTCGCATTAGCGCGCGCACGCCGACCGAGAACCTGCCGGAGATCATGGAGTTACCCTCGCACCCGTTTTTCATCGGTGTTCAGTTTCACCCGGAATTTACCTCCACACCCCGCAGCGGCCATCCGCTGTTTCGTGCGTTCATCGAAGCGGCAATCGCGTTTCGTCAACGACGCTTGGATACGCCTCTGCACAAGGTCGCGGCGTGAGTGCGTTTTTGCAATCCGGACGCCTTGTGATGAAGGCGAAGGCATGAAGCTGTGTGGATTTGACGTCGGCCTACATCATCCCTTGTTCGTCATTGCCGGCCCTTGTGTCGTCGAAAGCGAGGAGCTGACGCTACGAATTGCGGAGCACTTGCAGGAAGTGACGACAGCGCTGGGAATCAATCTTGTATTCAAGGCGAGCTACGACAAGGCCAACCGCAGCTCCGGCGGATCGTTTCGTGGGATGGGAATGGAGAAAGGTTTGCGCGTGCTGGCAAAGGTGCGCAGCGAATTGGGCCTGCCGGTGATCACTGATGTACACACGGAAGAGGAAATCGACCCCGTCGCATCGGTAGTGGACGTTCTGCAGACGCCCGCGTTTTTGTGCCGGCAAACGGACTTCATTTATGCCTGCGCGCGCAGCGGGCGGCCTATCAATATCAAGAAGGGCCAATTTCTTGCCCCGGGGGACATGATCAATGTCGTCGAGAAAGCGCGCAGTGCGGCGCGCGACGCGGGGTTGGACGAAGATCGGTTTATGGTCTGCGAGCGCGGTGCTTCCTTTGGTTACAACAACTTAGTAAGCGACATGCGTTCGCTTGCCATCATGCGTCAGACCGCTTGCCCGGTGGTATTTGACGCCACGCATTCGGTGCAGTTGCCCGGAGGGCAAGGTGCGAGCAGCGGTGGTCAGCGCGAGTTCGTTCCGGTGCTTGCGCGCGCGGCCGCTGCGAGCGGTGTAGCGGGAATCTTTCTCGAGACCCATCCGGACCCTGACAAGGCGAAGTCCGACGGCCCCAATGCGGTGCCGCTGCAGCACATGCGGGAGCTATTGGGGTCGCTCATGGAGATCGATCGGATGGTGAAAGCGCGCGGCTTTCTCGAAAACAAATTTAACTAGCCAAAAAGGGCAATGTATGAGCGCAATTGTTGACATCGTGGGCCGCGAGATCCTCGATTCACGGGGCAACCCGACGGTCGAGTGTGATGTTTTGCTCGAAAGCGGCGTCATGGGCCGGGCTGCGGTCCCGAGCGGCGCTTCGACGGGCTCGCGCGAAGCGGTGGAGCTGCGCGATGGCGACCGGTCGCGTTACCTGGGCAAGGGCGTACAAAATGCTGTGGAGCACCTGAACACAGAAATCTCCGAGGCGATCATGGGTCTGGAGGCCGCCGAGCAGGCGTTTCTTGACCGCACCTTGATCGATCTTGACGGAACCGAAAACAAGTCTCGTCTGGGGGCCAACGCAACGCTGGCGGTGTCGCTGGCAGTAGCCAAGGCGGCGGCGGAGGAGGCGGGCCTGCCGCTGTACCGCTACCTCGGAGGTGTGGGGGCCGTGCAAATGCCGGTACCGATGATGAATGTGATCAACGGCGGCGCCCACGCGGACAACAACCTGGACGTTCAGGAATTCATGATCGTACCCCTGGGTGCGCCGAGCTTTTCCGAGGCGCTGCGGTACGGATCCGAAGTGTTCCATGCCCTTAAAAGGCGTTTGCGGGATCGCGGTCTGACAACCGCCGTGGGCGATGAGGGCGGCTTTGCGCCCAGCGTGCAAAACCACGAGGAGGCGATCCGACTCATACTCGATGCGATCGCCGATGCTGGTTTTGAAGCCGGATCGCAAATTGCGCTGGCGCTGGATTGCGCCAGCTCCGAGTTTTATCGGGACGGGCGGTACTGGCTGGGCGCCGAAGGTCTGAATTTGAGCGCGCGAGAATTCACGGACGTGCTCGAGCAGTGGTGTGAGCGCTATCCCATTATCTCGATCGAAGATGGCATGGCGGAAAACGATTGGGACGGCTGGGAGGCTCTGACCCAGCGCCTGGGCGCCAAGGTGCAACTGGTTGGCGACGACATCTTCGTGACGAATACGCGTATCTTGCGCGAAGGCATCCGCCGATCGATCGGCAATTCCGTGCTGATCAAGGTCAACCAGATCGGAACCCTGACGGAGACTTTTGCGGCGATCGAAATGGCCAAGACGGCCGGCTACACCACTGTGATCAGCCACCGCTCGGGCGAGACCGAGGACTCGACGATCGCGGACATCGCCGTGGCGGCCAACACGATGCAGATCAAGACCGGTTCGCTTTCGCGCACCGACCGGATCGCCAAATACAACCAGCTATTGCGCATCGAGGAGGACCTGGGGGAGGTGGCGCAGTATGCCGGCCGGGGCGCCTACTACAACCTGATCTTCTGACACCCCCTGGCATGAGCAACGCGCCACTTTTATGAACCGGCTCACCTTGCTTTTGGGCGCAATGCTGATCGCGATCCAGTGGCCGCTTTGGTTAGGCCACGGCGGCTGGCTGCGCGTCTGGGATCTGCAACGTCAGCTTGAGGCAAGGCAGGCGTCCAACGCCGCGTTGCGCGCCCGTAACCAGGTACTGCTCGCGGAGCTGGCCAGTTTGCGCCAGGGCAGCGAAGCCATCGAGGAGCGGGCGCGAAGAGAACTGCACATGATGCGCTCCGATGAGACGTTCTTCCAGTTCGTGCGCGCTGCCGACGGCGTACCAGGCGCCGCCGACCAAGTTGCCTCAAGCCAGGCGCTGCAGTTCAGCGGCGAATAGCGCGGCACGGCGCACGTACGACAGCGCGTTATCGGCCATGCGCTCGATTTCTTCCGGACGCAGCGCCCGAAGGACCTTTGCCGGGGCTCCCACCACCATGCTGTAGTCCGGGATCTGCTTGCGCTCGGTCAGCAGGGCACCGGCGCCGATGAGACAGTTTCGCCCCACTACGCATTCATTGAGGATCACCGCCTGTATGCCGATGAGCGAACCGTCCCCGATTGTGCATCCGTGCAACATGCTCTGGTGTCCGACCGAAACGCGCGCACCGATGCGAATCCGCAGCCCAGGGTCCGTGTGCAGGACGCAACCGTCTTGGACATTTGTCTCTTCGCCGATCTCGATCGGTTCGTTATCGGCCCGCAGTACGGCCCCTGGCCAAACGCTGGCGCGCGGTCCAAGGACTACGGCACCAATTAGCACGGCGCTCTCGTGCACGTACGCGCTCGGGTGAATTTCTGGTCGACGCTCGCCCAACCCGTAAATCGCCACGACACCTCTCCCGCTTGCGATCTTGTCGTGCGGCGGTACGCTAGAGCTTGGCCGGCCGCATCGCACAAAGCGCGATTGTAGGCGCTGGCTATCAGTTGCAGCCGCGCGCACAGGCGCTGCGGCGAGCGTACCTACGCCGCAACACGCGGTAGCGCTAATCGGAATCGTCGAAGTGCGCTAAGCCCTTTGGCATAAGGAAATTTTTCTTTTACAAAGACTGAATAGTCGATAGGCGTGATCCCTAGCGCTTTTGCTCGGCGCTATTCTGAATTCATCGAGCTGCCGTTGGACTAGTGATGTTCCTAGCCCGTTGAAGCAGCGATCTTCCTGGAGAGAGATGGTTGTGATCGCATTACTTCGTAGTCGGGTTCGAGGCTTTTTGAGCCTTCAAAAAGAGCGTGCGCTACCTCGTCGCGGCCCCAAGCCCGGTATCGGTGCTTGCATCGTTCGGGACGATGTGCGCATGACGATTCAGGCGGGAATGAGTAATGATCTGTGGCGCTGGCTGATGCAGGAGGGTTGGCGCGAGTTAACCTACCGACCCGATCGGCGCCATTACCGCGAAGTGCCTTTGACCTGGATGACGCGTCTGATCGACGCAGCGCCAGAGATGCGCGGACAGGTGCTCGCCGCGGCCGTGACCAGAGCGGCACATCGTGTGCATTTGGCCGACTCTCGGCCGGTGCACTCTTACGTAGCACGTCACTGAACCTGCGGGGCAACGTGGCCGCGGCTCGGGCCGCGGGCCGCGCTATTGCGTGCGCCGCAGCGAGCCGCCTTTTGAGCAATATCGCGATGCGCTAACGCGCGCCCTTTGCACCAATCCCGTTACCATGCGCCTTCGGATTGCGGTGCCATGGCGCCCGCGCGCCAGAAAAAATGACGAAATTTCTCGCGGTTCACGCACAAAATCCGCAGGCCCGCTTGTTGCGGCAGGCGGCGCAGATTCTGGCCGATGGCGGCATTGCGGCCATACCGACGGACTCGTGTTACGCCCTGGTCTGTCACCTGGATGACAAGCCGGCCGTCGATCGCATCCGGCGCCTGCGCCGGATCGACGAGCGTCATCAATTAAGTTTGCTATGCCGCGATCTGTCGGAAATCGCCACCTATGCAAGGGTCGATAACGCCTCGTATCGGCTGTTGCGGCAGGCGACTCCAGGACCGTACACGTTCATTTTGCAGGCCACGCGAGAGGTCCCGCGGCGCCTTTCACACCCCTCGCGCAAGACCATCGGCATTCGCGTACCGGACCACCCGGTGGCATTGCAATTGCTGCACGCGCTGGGTCAGCCCGTGATTGGCTCGAGTCTGCAACTGCCGGGTGATCCACTGCCGTTAAACGGTGTGGAGGAAATCCGGGCTCGACTCGACGATGAGCTGGACGTTGTGCTCGATGCCGGAAGCTGCGGAGTCGAACCCACGACGGTGATTGACCTGACTTCGGGCGTTCCGACTGTCGTTCGCGTGGGCCGCGGTGCCCTGGAGCCGCTCGGATTGACCTGAGCCATCGCTGACTTGCCGCACTGTTAGACTGGGGTCTTCGACTTTTTACCCAGGAGCAATATGGCCGGCGCGCAGCGCCGGCCAGCTCGACCATGTTTGCCGATCGCGTTTTATCTGGCATGCGCCCAACCGGGGCGATGCATATCGGTCACTTCCACGGTGCGCTAAAAAATTGGATACGACTGCAAGACGAGCATCCGTGTTTTTTCTTTGTCGCGGACTGGCATGCCTTGACAACCCACTACGACACACCCGACGTGCTTGAGAGCAGCGTGTGGGACATGTTGATCGACTGGTTCGCAGCCGGCATTGATCCAGCCAAAGCCACGGTTTTTATACAGTCGCGCGTGCCAGAGCACGCCGAGCTGTTCTTGCTGCTGGCAATGTCCACGCCGCTAGGCTGGCTGGAGCGCGTTCCGACCTATAAGGATCAGATCGAGCGGCTGCGCGACCGCGATCTGTCCACCTATGGCTTTCTTGGCTATCCCCTGATGCAAGCTGCTGACATCCTGATCTACCGCGCCAACCTGGTTCCGGTCGGCGAGGACCAGGTGCCACACATCGAAATGACACGCGAATTGGCACGGCGCTTTAATCATCTCTTTGGTCGCGAACCGGGCTTTGAGGAAAAGGCCCAAGCGGCGGTCAAAAAGCTCGGCGCTCGTCGCAGCAAGCTGTACTTGGAGCTCAGAGCGCGCTACCAGGAGCACGGCGACGAGGAAGCCCTGGAGCAGGGCCGCGCAATGCTGGCACAACTGCAAAGCCTCTCGCACGGCGACCGCGAGCGATTGTTCGGATATCTGGAGGGTGCGCGCCGCCTCATCTTGGTCGAACCCGAGTCCGTGCTTACAAGCTCGCCGCGACTGCCCGGGGTCGATGGCCAGAAAATGTCCAAGAGCTACGGCAACGATATTTCGATGCGCGAGGAGCCCAAGTCGCTGACCGAAAAGATTCGCCGGATGATGACTGACCCTGCGCGCGTGCGCCGCTCCGATCCGGGGGACCCGGAGCGTTGTCCGGTCTGGCAGCTGCATCAGGTGTATTCGAACGAGGCCGTTCAGGCTTGGGTGCAAAAAGGATGTCGATCGGCGGGAATTGGCTGCCTGGAATGCAAACAGCCGCTCATCGAAGCGATGATCGCGGAACAAGAACCGTGGCGCCAGCGCGCACAGCCCTATCTAGATGATCCCTCATTGGTGCGATCCATCGTCGCTGACGGTTGCAATCGGGCGCGGGCAGTTGCGCAGGAGACCATGCGCGATGTGCGCGAAGCGATGGGTCTTGGCTATTCCTAGCTCCCTCGTTCTCCGAGGTCGCCAGCAAGCACACGGCGTTTAGCCGTGCCGTGCCAGTGGGCCGGCGTGATGCCGTGTAAAATAGTTTTGGTGGCCACGGTGCGTTTGGCACCACAGCGCCTGCGTTGCGTGCCAATTGGTCGCAGCACCTCCCCATCGATGCATAGGATGGCTTGATCATGATCACCGGTAGCCTGGTCGCGATCGTCACACCGATGCGCGAGGACGGCGCGCTCGATTTGGAGGCGTATCGCCGTTTGATCGATTGGCAGATTGCGGAAGGCACCAACGCAATTGTGGCGGTCGGAACAACGGGCGAGTCGGCGACTGTCGATCCTTCCGAGCACGTGGAACTTATCCGAGTCGCCGTAGAGGCCGCGCGAGGTCGTGTAAAAGTCATCGCCGGTACCGGCGCCAATTCCACGAGTGAAGCCATCGAACTGACCGCCCACGCCAAACGCGTTGGCGCCGATGCCAGCTTGCAGGTCGTGCCCTACTACAACCGGCCCAACCAGGAGGGCATATACCGGCATTTTCGTGCAATTGCGGAAGCCGTCGACCTACCCATCATCTTGTACAACGTTCCCTCGCGCACGGTTGCGGACCTGTCGGTGGAAACGGCCCTGCGCTTGACACAGGTGCCCGGAATCGTAGGTATCAAGGACGCCAGTGGAGATCTGTCACGTGTGGTCGAAATGCGCCGCCGTGGGCCAAGCAACTTTGCCCAGTACAGCGGCAACGACGACAGCGCCTTGGCATTTATGCTTTTAGGAGGGCAGGGCGTAATTTCGGTCACGGCCAACGTCGCCCCGCGGCCTATGAGCCAGATGTGCGCGGCCGCCCTTGCCGGCGATGTGCTGCGGGCACGCGCGTTAAACGAGCGATTGATGCCCTTGCACCAGCGCCTGTTTGTCGAACCCAGTCCGATACCCACCAAGTGGGCTCTGGCGAGAATGGGGCGCATAAGCGGCGGCTTGCGCCTGCCGCTGGTACCGCTGTCTGCCGCGGGCCAGGAAACAGTGATTGGAGCACTGCGCGAAGCAGGCGTGGAGTAAGGGGCGGATAAAGCGCAGGGCCGTTGCGCCAGCTGATGCACGCGCAGGCGTAAAAAGCCGGTGACGCCATGCAAGGGCTCGCGTGAGCAGGAAAAAATCGCCTTTTTTGGGGAGTTTTACGGTGGCGGGTATTTTGACTTTTGCACGACGCAGTGGATTAGCGGCAATTACATTCGTCTTGTTCCTTGGACCAACGCTTAGCGGTTGCTCTTGGTTGCACTTTGGCTCCGACGAAGAAGCCTACGACTATCGCAAGGCCAAGCCTCGCCAGGAGCCCCTAGAGGTGCCACCGGATTTATCGCAGCTACCGAAAGACGATCGCTACGCATTGCCCACCGCCAGCGCCGCCGCCAAAGCTAGTGCGGCGAATACGAGCGCCGCGAACGCTAGTGCGGCGAATACGAGTGCCGCCAATGCTAGTGCTGCCAACGCTAGCGCTGCGAACGCGCCCGCCCCATCGGCGGCAGCGACGGAAGCAGCCGGCACGGGAGCGCCGCTGCAGGTTGCGCCCGCTGGCGTCAATGTTGCACCCACCGTCGCGGGTGCGCGGATCGTGCGCGATGGCAATCAGCGCTGGCTGGCGGTCGATCTATCGCCTGAGATTGCCTACACAACGATCAAGGATCTATGGACGAGCCTGGGCTATAAGATCGCTGTGGATGAACCACGCCTAGGGGTTCTGGAAACCGATTGGTCCGAAACGCATCCGGTGATCGAACAAGATGCGCTGCGCAACGTGCTGCATAAGGTTTTCGGTTCCTATGACGCCAATGGCGAGCGCAACAAGTATCGTGCGCGCATTGAGCGCACGGAAAAAAACACTGCGGAGATCACCATCAGCCATCGCGCCATGGAGGAAGTTTTCACTTCGCCACTGCACGAGACCACGAAGTGGCAAGCCGTGCCCCCGCGCCCGGAACTGGAGGCCGAGATGCTGCAGCGGGTTGCGCTGCGCTTTGCATCGGCTGCACCGCTGCAGGTCGCGGTAGCACCTTCGTCCAGCGCGGTTGCGCCGGCGAGCCCGGCCAGCGTGCCGGAGACGTCGGTGTCCGATTCGCGGGTGCACAAGGTTACTGTCGGAGGCATGGTCACGCTGCAAGTGGAAGACAGCCTGGATCGCACCTGGCGCAGGGTCGGCATCGCGCTCGATCGCGGCGGCTTTACCGTAGAAGAGCGCATACGCGACAAGACTACCTATGCGGTGCGATACCTCGATCCGGAGTACGAGGCGAAGGAGCGGGAGAAAAAGAGTTGGTGGGATCGTATTTTTAATGCCGATTCGAAGATTCCCGAGCAGCAGTTTCGGATCGTCATGAGCGCTAACGGCCCAACCACCGCGGTAGAGGTCCAGGACCCGGACGGAAAGCCCGACGCGGGCACGACCGCGGTACGCATCTTGGATCAGATCATGGAGCAGCTTCGCTAGCGGTAACGCGCTCCAGGGGCCAATTTCGCCGCACGGGCGCAAAACAAAGAGGGCCGGCATGTGCCGGCCCTCTTTGTTTGCAGCGTGATGCCGTTTACTTCTTTTCGTCCTTCTTCATTTCCGCAGGTGCAGCGGCGGGCGCAGCCGGAGCGGCGCTACCAGCGTCCGTGGCTGGAGCGGGCGCGGGAGCGGGTGCCGGAGCAGCGGCCGGGGCCGGCGGGGGCGGAGGAGGCGCAGGTTTTTCGCACGCGGCCAAGGCGGCCACCGACAGAGAAGCGGCAAGCAGCAATTTCTTCACGATGTTTTCCCTTCTAATGAAAAAAAAGAATACAGAACCTCTTGGCGAGTCGACCGCCCAGAACAGCACCGGTATGGGCCATCGCCGAGCGACGACCTCGAACTCCCCGGGTGCGGATTATAGCTTGCGCAATGCAACATTTCCTGTTTTCGGCCGCTGCATCCCTAGTAAGCGGCAAGATGTAACCAGCCGAACCGATACCAGTCGTGTAAAAGCACCAAGAGCGCTTGTGCATTGCGGCCCCCGATGGAGCCCAGCGTCTTGGCGGGCAAGTGCTGGCGATTGGCCAAGGTGCGCAACAGGCGCTGCGCGGCCGCCGGCAAGTGAGGTTGGATCTCGCCGTTAATTGCGATGTCCCCGCCCTCATAAAGCATGCGTGTGCGAAGGTCCAAAACCACACCGCATCGGCACGCCGCATTGGCAAAGCGCTGCTGCCCAGCGGCGAGGCGTCGCGGTGCGAAGTGCACCGAGGGCTTTGGCTCGCTTAAATGCTCAAGCAAAGTGCGCCGAACTTCGATTGAAGAAGGTCGAATCTGACGCAGTTTTCGGGTTGCGTCCTTGACCATGCTACTGGGCAAACGCGCCGGTGCTTTTGTCGGGCGGTGCGTGCGATCGATGAGTCGGTCCACGCGCGGCGCAATCCGCAACTGTCGCTCCGACCATGCTTCCATGATTTCTTGCCGCATTGGCAGGCGAAATCCGATTGAAATCGTGATACCGGGTTCGAGCGCAACGCCTTCGTGCGCCACGCCAGGGGGCAAATACAGCAGATCTCCGGGTTCGAGTACCCATTCGCGCTGGTGCTGAAAATTGGCAAGCAACTGCAATGGCACACCGGAAACGAGTTGCGGATCGAACTCGGTGGCGATGCGCCATCGACGTCGCCCCTGTGCCTGCAGCAAGAAAACGTCGTATTGATCGACGTGCGGGCCGACGCCGCCCCCATAGCTTGCATAGCTAATCATCACGTCGTCAAAGCGCGCCGCAGGAAGAAAGCGAAACCAGGCGGCAAGAGCCCACACGGCGTCATCGTGCAGATCGACCCCCTGAACCAACAAGGTCCAATTGGCACGACGCAAGGAAGGCAAAGCTGCCGCTGCAATGGGGCCGTGCCGCAGTTTCCAGCGTCCGGAAAATGCGCTAACCAAGCGCGACTCAACTTCGGGATTGCTTGCCAGTTCAAACAGACGCGCGCGTGAAATCGGGCTGGTAAAGCCGGCAATCGCGTGAGGTATGCAGATAGCTTGGCGTTGCCAGTAGCGTGCGAGAAATTCGCGTACACCGAATTTGCCCAGGCGCCGCAGCGGCGCGGCGGCCGTACTCAATGCGACTCCGGATGCGCCGAATCGGCCAGCGATTGAAGCTCATAGAGCAGCTCCAATGCAGCTCTTGGCGTCAGTTGGTCCGGCTCGATCTGCCGAAGGCGTTCGCGCAAGCGATCGGGCGGCAGGGGCGTGGTAGCGGTGCGCTGCGTTGCTAGCGCGGGATGCTCGTTTGTTGGTTGCGTGCGCGCAGGTGCGAACAAGTCAAGCTGCGTCCCCGCGATCGGCTGGCCACGTTCGAGTTGCGCCAGAAGCTCGCGGGCGTGCGCAATGATTGCGCGCGGCACTCCTGCCAGCGCCGCCACAGCCAGACCGTGGCTTTGATTGGCCGGCCCCTCGCGAACTTGGTGAAGAAATACGAGCTTGTCGCCGCTTTGGGTCGCGGCGACGTGCACGTTGGCAACGCCCGGCAGCCGAGCGGCCAAGGCGGTGATTTCGAAATAATGCGTGGCAAACAGCGTCATGCAAGCGTTATCCTCGACCAAGGCGCGGACGATGGCGGCGGCCAGCGCCATGCCATCGAAAGTTGACGTTCCGCGGCCGATTTCATCCATCAACACGAGACTCTGCGGCCCGGCGCTGTGCAAAATCGCAGCCGCTTCGCTCATCTCGACCAGGAAGGTCGAAGCGCCGCGAGCAAGGTCGTCGGCTGCACCGATGCGCGTGAGAATGCGGTCCAAGGGCCCGATCCGTGCTGCCGACGCCGGCACAAAGCTGCCGCAGTAGGCAAGTAGCGCGATCAAGGCAACGGAGCGCATGTACGTCGACTTTCCGCCCATGTTGGGTCCGGTGATGATCAGCAAGCGCCGTTCGGGGCCCAGACGGCAGTCGTTGGGTGTGTAATCCTCGAGCGTGCGCTCCACGACGGCGTGGCGGGCGCCCTCAATGTTTAGCCCCGGTTCATCGACAATTTGGGGGCGCACCCAATTGGCGCTTCGGGCATGCAGTGCCAGCGCGGCAAGCATGTCAAGGGTGGCAACCGCATCGGCGTTGGCCAGCAAGCCCGCGACCTGCTCTTGCAGAGCAAGCAGCAGCCCATCAAAGAGCTCTTTTTCGCGGTTGCGCGCCCGTTCTTGTGCGGAAAGGGCACGGTCCTCGAAAGCCTTGAGCTCCGGGGTGATGTAGCGCTCGGCGTTTTTCAGGGTTTGCCGTCGTCGATAGTCCTGCGGGACTTTGTCGCTTTGACCGTGTGTGACCTCGATATAAAAGCCATGTACCCGGTTGTACTCCACGCGCAGGTTGGATATTCCAGTGCGCGCCCGCTCGCGAGATTCGAGTTCGAGGAGAAATTCCCCGGCGTTGTCGCGCAGTGCGCGCAGTTCGTCGAGCTCGGCGTCAAAGCCCCTTTGCAAGACGTCGCCGTCGCGCGGGCTAAACGCCGGTTCGGGAAGTAGCGCCGCGGTCAAACGTTCGACAAGCTGTGGCGATAGCGAGACGGCGGTCGCGACTGATCGCGCACTCTCGGCGCTGAGCTCGTGCGCAAGCTGCGCCGCTTGCATCAGCGCTGGCGCGCAGTCACGCAGCGCGGCCAGCTCGCGGGGCCGCGCCGAACGCAGCGCAATTCGACTGGCAATTCGGTCCAGGTCGGGTACGGAAGTCAGCGCGGCGAGCATCCGCGTGGCCAGATTCACTTGCAGCAAGGATTCAACGATGTCGTGGCGCGCGCGCACGCTTGCGATATCGCGCACTGGATGGTGCAGCGTGTGCCGCAGTCGCCGGCTACCCATGCCGGTGGCGCAATGGTCCAGCACCGAGAGCAGGGTTAGGCCATCGGCCTCGCGCATTGGCTCGGTCAACTCCAGGTTGCGCCGGCTCACGGGATCGAGCGCAACGAAATCCGATTTCGTTTCGACTTGCAGCTTGGTCACGTGCGCCAGTGCCTGTCCCTGCGTGTTCTGTGCGTACTCGAGCAATCCAGCGCAGGCCGATAGGGCCAGCGCATCGGCCTCAAGTTCGAAGGCCCGCAGGCTCGATACGGCTAGCGCGCTACAGAGCAGCTCGCGCCCGCGCTGCGCGGCAAAATGCCAGTCGGGCGCCGCGTGCACCGGGGCCGACGTGGTCAGCTGTGGGCGCTGGCTCTGCGCGATGACAATTTCCGCAGGGCTGATTCGTGCCAGCTCCGAGGACAGGTCCTCGCGCGTGGTCGCGATCAGCCGCAAGTCGCCGCTTGCGAGCACGAGCCATGCGATTGCAATGCGGTTTTCGTCATCCGAGCCATAGCAAATCGCCGCAAGCACCGAATCGGCCTTGGCGGGCAGCAGGCTTTGTTCGGTCAGTGTTCCGGGTGTAACGATGCGCACGACGCGGCGCTCCACCGGACCGCGCGAGAGCGCCGGATCCCCGACTTGCTCGCAAATTGCGACCGACTCGCCCAGGCGGACAAGCCGGGCAAGGTATTGATCAACGCTCACCGCGGGGACGCCAGCCATGCGCACCGGCATACCCGCCGACACGCCACGGGAGGTAAGCGTCAGATTCAGCAGTGCAGCGGCCCTTTGTGCGTCCTCATAAAAGAGTTCATAAAAATCACCCATCCGATAAAAGACCAGCACACCGGGGTACTGCGCCTTGATCCGCAGGTACTGCTGCATGACGGGGGTATGCGCCGAAAAATCATCGACGCTTGCCGCCTGCGATGGCGACGATCGAAGTTGCACCGACACGTTGTTCCCAAATGACGTTTTTTGTGGAAATTTCGCAAAAAAAGCAGTATGATGCGTGGCAAATCAACGCTTTTCGCGCAAGAGAAGAATTCAAGCGCGTCTACTCACCGGCTGGTGGGTCTGGTTGCTTACATCGCATCTTTTTGCGGTCCAGATCCTACCCGAGCAGCCGCAATTCCGAAGCCCAGTGCGCTGATTGCAATCAATAACGAATTAGCGTCGCGATCGGGTTTTTCTTCTCGGTTGCGAAGGTTGCGCTCTGTCAAGATTTTGAGGCATTCGCGCGATAGAATTTCAAGTTGCGATTTTTCCGATTGGCCTA
Source organism: Burkholderiaceae bacterium (assembly GCA_035621895.1). Taxonomy (GTDB): domain Bacteria; phylum Pseudomonadota; class Gammaproteobacteria; order Burkholderiales; family Burkholderiaceae_F; genus GJ-E10. The sequence continues at coordinate 113,384 of DASPWJ010000053.1, forward strand.
GGGAAGCGGCGCTCCCGGCGGATGTCGAGCTGGGCGCTGTGGCAATTTCCCTTCGCGTTCCGCTTTCCCCTTCTGGAAGCCATGACACCTGATTCGAACGAAGTTTTTGCACATCATCCTTCCCCGATCCCAGTAACGGCGCCGCTGCCGCACCGAAAGATCATGCGCCGCTGGCTCGTCCCGCTTTCCAAGCGCACGACGGTCTACGCCATTTTTCTGCTGATTTTCGACTACACCTTGTTGCTTGCAGCCCTTACCGCCACGGTGCTCGTCACGGGCTGGCTGGCGAAGATCTTCTTTGGTGTGGCGGCCGGATTCATGATCGGTCGCTTGTTCATCATCGGACATGATGCTTGCCATCAGAGTCTGACGCCCCACCGCGGCCTGAACCGCTGGCTCGGGCGCATCGCGTTCTTGCCGTCCATCACTCCTTACAGCTTGTGGGACGTTGGTCATAACGTCGTGCACCATGGGTACACGAACCTGAAGGGCTTTGATTTTGTCTGGGCGCCGCTTACGCGCGAGGAGTTCAATGCGCTTCCGCGCTGGAAGCAGGTACTCGATCGCATCTACCGCAGCGGCTGGGCGCCAGGTCTGTATTACATGATCGAGATCTGGTGGCTTCGGATGTTTTTCCCAAGCAAGGCCTACATGGGGACGCGTCGGTCGATTTTCTTATGGGACTGCCTGTTGGTTTCGGCATTTGGCATGTTCTGGATCGGCGCGCTCGTCGCCGCGGCCTCTGCCACCGGCCAAGCGCTTTTGCCAGTTCTTGTCTGTGGCTTGGTGGTGCCATTTTTGTTCTGGTGCTCGATGATCGGCTTTGTCGTGTATGTGCACCACACGCATGTGAAGGTGTCGTGGTACGACGATCGATCCGATTGGGCGCGGGCGCAGCCGTTTATTTCCACGACGGTGCACCTGACCTTTCCCTTGCGCTTTGGCGCCGTTTTGCACCACATCATGGAGCACACCGCCCATCATTTGGACATGAGCATTCCACTATATCGGCTCAAGAACGCTCAGAAGTTGCTCGAGGAGTTGCTGCCCCAGCGCATCGTGATTCAGCGCTTTTCATGGCGCTGGTACTTTGATACCGCACGTCGCTGCAAGCTTTATGACTTCACGAGGCGATGCTGGACCGCGTATTCGGGACGTGCGACAAGCGAGCCGGCGGCAGTGCCGGCGTGACCAGGTTCGGCGGCAGCTAGCGCCGGACTTGTGCCAGAGCCAAGAACAGCGCCAGGGTCAGCAACCAGATCAGCGACCATCCCGGGATCGTGATACCGAGAAAGCTCCAGTCGATCGCGGTGCAGTCTCCATAGCCCTGAAAGATACGCGGCAACGCCCGTCCTAACGGAAGGTTGCTGACCAGATACTCCAGGCTCGGTCCGCAGGAAGAGACCGCAGGCGGGTGAAACTGCAGCCAGACGTGCCAGACGCCCACGCCGGCGCCACAAACCGCTATCACGATACCCAGAGCTGCGACGATTCGTCCCACCATTGGTGGCAACGTTGCCGCCAAGAGCGCCGCTGCGCCCACTACGACGAAGGCGTAGCGCTGCAGGATGCAAAGCGGGCAGGGTTCGAGGTGATCGAACTCCTGAAGAAAAATTCCAAAGCCAACCAGCGCTGCGCATGCCAGGGCAACGCCCAGATACAGCGGTCGCGGTTGCAGCAAACGTCGACGCAAGCCAAAAAGGCTCATGTTGCCTCCTCGGCATCGCTCGTGAGCTCCTGGCCACGTACTAAGCGCAGCAGTTGTTCAAAGATCTTTGGTGTACCGCAGACGACATTGCCGCTTTGCAGGTAGGCGGCATTGCCCTCGTCATCGGCGACCAAACCCCCCGCCTCGATCACGAGCAAGCTGCCGGCCGCCATGTCCCATGGGGAAAGGCCAAACTCCCAGAAACCGTCCAGCCGACCCGCTGCGACGTACGCGAGATCCAGCGCGGCTGCGCCCGGGCGACGAATTCCCGCCGTGTGCATGGTGACGCGTTTAAACAGCTGCAGATAGCGGTCAAGGTGCTCCAGATTGCGAAACGGAAAGCCCGTACCGATAAGGCTTTCTTTTAGCTGCGTGCGCCGTGATACGCGCAAACGCCGGTCATTGAGAAAGGCTCCCCGTCCGCGGGTAGCCGTGAATAGATCATTGCGCGTGGGATCGTAGACAACTGCCTGCGTAATCTGACCGCCGTGCTGGCAGGCGATGGACACCCCGTATTGGGGAAAGCCATGAATGAAGTTGGTCGTGCCGTCGAGTGGGTCGATGATCCACGTGTAGTCGCTGGCGTTTTGCGGCCGGCGCGCGCCGGATTCTTCCGCCAAAAAGCAGTGGTCGGGGTAGGCCTGCGATAGCGTCTCGATGATGGCCTGTTCGGCCGCCCGATCGACCTGCGTGACAAAATCCGCATGACCCTTGGAGGCCACCCGTAACAGGTCCAAATCGAGACTGGCGCGATTGATAATCGCACCGGCCTTTCGGGCGGCTTTTACCGCGGTATTGAGCAACGGATGCATGCAGAAACGATAGCCAGGCGCCAAATCGCGCCCAAACGGTTGGGGAGGCAAAAGGGCAGGTGCAACAGACGCATTCTATAGGTCCGCACGAAAGCGCGCCTTGGGAGCGCGTGCGCTTTGTTTTGGTAGCGCCCAGCCATGTTGGCAATATCGGCGCGTGCGCTCGCGCAATACGCACCATGGGTTTTGCGCAGCTGCATTTGGTGCAGCCGCGCGAGACGCACTTTCGCATCGCGCCGCAAGCGCTCGCCTTGGCCGCAGGTGCCAGGGATGTGCTGGAGCGGGCGCTCGTATTTGATTCTCTGACCGAGGCATTACAGGGCGTGCAACTTGCGATCGCTACCAGTGGCTACGGGCGCCAATTCGGTCCGCAACCGCTCGAAATCCGCGGTGCTGCGCAGTCTGCCGCCGAGGTGGTGCATCGAGAAGGCGCGCACGTGGCTTTTGTCTTTGGTCCGGAGCGAACGGGCTTGTCCAATCTTGATGTGCAGCGCTGTCACCTTTGCTGCAGCATCCCCTCAGACCCGCAAAGAGGATCGCTGAACCTGGCGCAAGCGGTGCAGGTCGTTGCCTATGAGAGTCGACGCGAGCTATTGGCGTACCTGCAGCAAACCGATCAGCCGCTGCCGCGCCGCGGTTGCTTTAACGCGCAATCTTCTCCACAAGAGCCTGCGGCCAGTATCGAACAAACAGAGGCGATGTTTGGACACCTGGAGCAGGGCCTGGTGGCCATCGGTTATCTCGACCCGGATCAACCCAAGCATTTGCTCGCGCGCCTGCGCCAGTTGCTGCTGCGGGCTCGGCCAACGACAACGGAGGTCGACATTCTGCGAGGTATCGCCAGCGCCATGGTGTTGCCCCGCCGGCTGCGGGCGGGCAGCAAGTCGGCCTCGCCTAGTGGCCGCGCAAGTGATTGCGCGCCGCCGGAGACGCCCGATTAAAGCGTCAACGCCTCGAGCGTTCCATGCACCCAGCGCAATCCGCCGCCTCGCGGCGGCACCGTGTCCTGATCCCAGTCGGGCAATACCCAACGGATGGCAGGCGCGCCGTCCAGAATAAATTCGTGTCGTGCGGGCCGGTGTGTGTGGCCATGGACCATATGTCGCACGCCCGCGCCACGCAAAGCTTGTTCAATCGCCGCAGGCGTAACGTCCATGATTTGCATATCCAGTTGCTGCTTGGTCGCTTCGCTGCGCTCGCGTGCCTGACCGATCAGCTGGCGGCGCTCGGGCAGCGGACGGGCCAAAAATGCCGCCTGAAATTGCGCATCGCGCGCCTGGCGACGGAACGCCTGGTAGGGCAGATCCAGGGTGCAATACGCGTCGCCATGCGCAAGCAGCGTCGCCAAGCCGGTTGCATCAGATGTTGCCGCCGAACCGCCGATTAAAGCAATTGCCGGATCGGCCAGGAGCTGCGCACCGCTTTTGGCAAGAAATTGCGTGCCCAATAGGATGTCGCGGTTTCCATGCATCAGGTACACGACGGTGCCGCGCGTTGCGACCTGGTGCAAGGCTGCCGCGACCTCCCGACCCACAAGGTCGTCTTGATTTGCCGTCTCGCTGCCAAGTCGCGCGCTCGCACCTTCTTGCAAGGTATCGTCGCCAGCCCAATACTCGAACAAATCGCCAAGTATCACCAATTCGGCGACGTGTCCGGCGACTTGCCCGAGTAGGCCTAGAAAACGCTGCAGCGTGCGTGGACGCTGGGCGCAAAGGTGCAGGTCCGATACAAAGATCGGCTCGCGCAGGGACAATCGCTCGAGGGTCGCGGCGCGCGCGGGTACCGGCTGCACGGGGTCGGTGCTTGCCATCGGTTCTTATTCTTCGGCTTCGGCGCGCTGGATCACAACATCTTCCTCGGGCACGTCCTGGTGTGCGCCCGCGCGTGACGTGCGCACCGACTTGATCTTGTCGACAACATCACTGCCCTCGACGACCTTTCCAAAGACGCAGTACCCCCAGCCTTGGCCCGAGGGAGCCTTGTGATTAAGAAAGTCGTTGTCCGCCACGTTGATGAAGAACTGCGAGGTGGCCGAGTGTGGATCGGACGTACGCGCCATCGCAACTGTGTACTTCGTGTTGCGCAAGCCGTTGGTGGCCTCATTTTCTATCGGCGCCGCGGTGGGTTTTTGGCGCATGCCGGGCTCAAAACCCCCGCCTTGGATCATGAAGCCGTTAATGACCCGATGAAATAAAGTGTTGTCGTAGTGGCCCATGCGAACGTAGCGAAGAAAGTTTTCCACTGTCTTGGGTGCGTGCTCGGCGTCAAGCTCGATACCAATTACGCCGTAGTTCGTGTGCAGTCGTACCATCTCTTCGGTCTCCTGAATGTTGTTGCGTTTGCACGGGCATTTGGCGCTTTTGCCAAAGGCCGCCGGGGTTTTCTCACTTTCCGATCCGGGCCTTCTCGATCACGATCGCTGTGACTGGCAGGTTCGAAAACGCCCCTCCCCGGTTGGCGGTGGGTGTCGCACCGATTTTGTCGACTACGTCCATGCCTTCGACGACGCGGCCAAAAACCGTATAACCATTGCCATCTCGCCCCGGGTAGTCCAAGAAGCTGTTATCTACCAGATTGATGAAAAACTGTGCCGTTGCAGAGTTCGGATCGCTTGTCCGCGCCATCGCGATTGAACCGCGTACGTTTTTTAAGCCGTTGTTGCTCTCGATGGCAATGGGCGCACGCGTTGTCTTTTGCTGCTGCTCCTTCGTAAAACCGCCGCCCTGGATCATGAACCCAGGGATGACACGATGGAAAATCGTGCCTGGATAAAAGCCATCATTGACGTATTGCGTGAAGTTGGCAACCGTGCGCGGAGCGTGTTGCGCATCGAGTTCGAGCACGATCGCGCCTGCCGTGGTCTCCAAGGTCACCACCACGGGCGCGGCCGCGCCACCACCGGGTGAAGATGCAGCGCTCTGCGCGTGCAATGCACCCGAAAAGGCAAAGGCGAGGGCTGCGACGGTGGCCAAGGCGGTGCTACGGCGAATCCAAAACATGGGAGAGCTCCTTAGTTGCGGGACAACGCAATTCATGCGGCGAGCTAGCGTGCGGCACGCAGCTTGCCGCTAAGTTCGCGTGTCAGGTTCAGCTTGGTCTTTAATGTGCCGTTACCCGGCGCCAGACGAACGGCTTTCTCGTAAGAGTCCGCCGCCATGGAAATGTACAGGTCACCTAGGTTCTCTTGCGCGGTCACGTAGTTCGGCCGTGCCGCAATCGCCAATTGCAGGTAGTGCTCGGCAGCTGCGAATTTGCCCTGGTTGGCACGAATCACCGCCAAGTTGTTGTACGGTTCGGGTAGCTCCGGAAAGTCCTGCGTGAGCGACTCCAATGCCGCCGCCGCATCTTCCTGGCGATTTAGGTCCCCGAGCACAACCGCACGCAAAAAACGCACTTGGGCATCGCGCGGATGGTCAACGAGAAACTCATCGGCAATTTTTAGTGCGCCACTCCTATCGCCCTTTCGCAAGGCCGCGTTGATGCGAACGGCCGGGTTCAATTCGGGTGTGATGGGCTCGGCGGGATTGGAACTTGGCGTGGGTTCGGGCGCTGGCGAGGTTCCACTCGTGCCGGCGGGCGCCGCCGCCGGGGTTTGATCGGTGACCGAGCTTGTTTGCGCCGCTGATGACGGCGTCGGCGCGGTGGGCAGCGTGGCTGGCGTTGGCGGCGCAGGCGGCGCTGCTTGCGAGGACGCCGCGGGAAGCGCTTGCTCAGCGGCCGGCGCGACCGTCCCAGCCCCCGCCGCGGCCGCAGGCGCTCCACTGGTGGGTGTTTGATCGGTGGCCGAAGTTGTCGGCGTTGCCGACGACGGCGTTGGCGCAGCGGACGGTGTCGCTGGCGTTGGTACAGGCGGCGCTGCTGACGGGGACGCGGGAGGAACGGCTTGCCCAGCGGCTGGTGCCGCTGTAACACCCGTCGTCGTTTGCGGCGTGGGCGTCTGGTCGCCTGCAGCTGTCGAGGGCAAATCGCCCGCCGATGCCGACATTGACGCGGTCAATGCGGCGAGGGTACAGGCGGCCAAATGCGGCGCAAGATTGCGTGCAAGCAAGATCGGAAGAGGGCACGTTATAATGAACTTGGCATTCTAACAATGCACGCGGCCCGCCACTGTCGATGGTACATGCACCGACGCCCGACGGGCTTGGGTGGGCCGGCACCGTTATGGCGGTTCGCCTCTACAACACCTTGACGCGCAAAATCCAGGACCTGAGTCTGCTGGAGCCAGGACACGTGCGCATGTACGTCTGTGGCATGACCACGTACGACCTGTGCCACCTTGGGCACGCCCGCCTGATGCTCGCCTTCGACGTCGTACAGCGCTGGCTGCGGGCCAGGGGCCTGCGCGTCACGTACGTGCGCAATATCACCGACATCGACGACAAGATCATTCGCCGAGCGCTTCAGACTGGTGAAACGGTTTCGGCGGTGACCGAGCGCAACATTCAGGCGATGCACGAGGACCTTGATGCCCTGGGAATTCAGCGACCGGATATCGAGCCGCGTGCAACGCAGTATGTCGCGCAGATGCTCGATTTGATTGGAGTGCTCGAACATCGGGGTTTGGCCTATCTGGCCGACGATGGCGATGTCGACTTTGCTGTGCGCAAGTTTCCCGGTTACGGCAAACTTTCGGGCAAGTCACTGGACGAGCTGCGTGCGGGCGAACGAATCGAAGTGCGCCAATCCAAACGCGATCCACTGGACTTTGTGCTGTGGAAACACGCTAAGCCCGATGAGCCGCAGTGGCCCTCGCTGTGGGGACCGGGACGACCCGGATGGCACATCGAGTGCTCGGCAATGGCTGCGGCGACTTTGGGCCGCACGATCGACATCCACGGCGGCGGCCCCGACTTGATTTTTCCGCACCACGAAAACGAGATTGCCCAAAGCGAGGGCGCGTACGGGGTTCCGCTGGCTAACGTCTGGATGCACTGCGGTGCGTTGCGGGTCGGGGAGGAGAAGATGTCCAAGTCGCTGGGCAACTTCCTGACCATTCGGGATGCTTTGAAACGTCACCGGGCCGAGGTGCTGCGTTTTTTCCTGGTGCGTACACATTATCGGGGCCAGATTTCGTTTTCCGAGGACCTTTTGGCAGATGCGCGCTCGGGCTTGACCCGGCTGTACACCGCGCTGCGAGGCTTCGATCTTGCACCGGTTGCGGTCGATTGGAACGGCGCGAACGCGCGCCGGTTTGCCGCGGCGATGGATGAAGATTTCAACACCGCGGCGGCAATCGCCGAACTCTTTGATCTAGCCGGTGAAGTCAATCGTGGCAAATCGGTATTGGCTGCACAGCAGTTGCGCGCTCTTGGCGGCGTGCTCGGACTGTTGCAGCAAGACCCCGAAGCGTTCCTGCAGGCCGATCCATCTCGTCCCATGGCGACTGCCGAACGCATACTGCAGCTCGTTGAGCAACGCGCAGCTGCGAAAAAGGCACGAAATTTCCAGGAAGCGGACCGGATTCGCGCCTTGCTTGCCGACGAAGGTGTGTTGCTCGAAGACGGTCCGAGCGGCACGACTTGGCGGCGCAATTAAAGAGTCTGGCGCAGGTGAGCGTAGCAAGCACGCCGGCTACCGTCCGGCCCGCCTTCTGGCCTCAGGCCAAGCGCTGCTTGCGGGCGGCCGACCCAACGCTTGCTTCGGTAATCGCACGCCATCCGCGGATCCATCTAGTCTCGCGCGGGGATGGTTTCGCGACCTTGGCGCGTTCGATCGTCGGCCAGCAGATTTCCGTCAAAGCGGCCGATTCCGTGTGGACGCGACTAAAGGAGCGTTGCCCCGAAATGACTCCTCGCGAGGTGCTTGGCCGGCGCATCCCGACACTACGGGCCTGTGGGCTTTCGGAGCGCAAGGCCCAGTATCTGCGCGATCTGGCACGCCACTTTGCCGACGGACGGATCGACCTGCAGCAGCTTGCGCGCCAGTCCGACGATGCCGTGATCGGTTGCTTGACCGACATTCGTGGCATCGGACGCTGGACAGCCGAGATGTTTTTGATTTTTAATCTCTTGCGCCCGGACGTGCTGCCGTTGGATGATCTGGGCTTGCTGAAGGCGATCGGTCGCCTGTACTTCGGAGGCGAATCGACGACAGCGCTTTTACGGGGTCCAGGGCGGGACAAAGTGGCACAGTTGGGTGCGCGCTGGGCGCCATATCGAAGTGTTGCGACATGGTATTTGTGGCGCAGCCTCGATCCGGTGCCAGTGGAATATTGACGACGGGTTCACATATGGCAACGACCAAGACCAGCTTTCTGGACTTCGAGCAGCCTATCGCCGATCTGGAAGCCAAAATTGAAGAGCTGCGCTTCGTTCAGGACGACTCGGCGGTGGACATCTCCGAGGAGATCGCCCGGCTGCAGGTAAAGAGCCAAGCCTTGCTCAAGGAAATTTACGCCAAGCTCACGCCCTGGCAGGTATCGCAGCTTGCGCGCCATCCGCAGCGGCCGTACACGCTCGATTATGTCAGCGAAATCTTTACGGATTTTCATGAGTTGCACGGCGATCGGACCTTTGCTGACGATCTGTCGGTCGTTGGCGGTTTGGCCCGTTTCAATGGTCAGCCGATCATGGTTCTTGGGCACCAAAAGGGACGCGATACCAAAGAGCGGGCGCTGCGCAATTTCGGCATGCCCAAACCCGAGGGCTACCGCAAGGCGCTACGACTGATGAAATTGGCAGAGAAGTTTCGCCTGCCTCTGTTCACGTTTATCGACACACCCGGAGCGTACCCCGGTGTCGATGCGGAGGAGCGCGGCCAGTCCGAAGCGATTGGCCATAATCTGTACGCCATGTCCCAACTGCAAGTGCCGATCATTGCGACGATCATCGGGGAGGGCGGCTCCGGAGGAGCGCTTGCAATCGGCGTTGCCGATATGGTGCTGATGCTGCAGTACGCCACGTATTCCGTGATCTCGCCGGAAGGATGCGCATCGATACTTTGGAAGAGCGCGGAACGCGCCTCCGATGCTGCGGAAGCACTGGGCCTCACCGCAAACCGCCTCAAAGCACTGGGACTGGTCGATCGCCTCGTTGCCGAACCCGTCGGCGGGGCCCACCGCGATCCCTCGCAAATGGCCGCGCTGCTTAAGCGTGCGCTTGGCGACGCCCTGCGCCAATTTCAGGGCATAAAAACCAAGGACCTGTTGGCGGCACGCCATACGCGCCTAATGGGCTATGGCAAATTCAAGGAAACGTCCACCGAAGCCTGATCCGGCCGATCGCGCCCTTTTGTCCGCTCTACATCGGGTAGTCACCGAGGCCATTGCGGGCTCGCCCGAATCGGCGCTGTCAATGGCCGCCACATCGGTTGCCCGCGAGGGCCGCCCCGGTGCTGGGCGCCGCAAATCGGCACCTGCTCCGGCATTGGTGATCGCCTATAGCGGTGGTCCGGATTCCAGTGCTTTGCTGGATTTGGCGTGCCAGCTGCGCAATCGCGGCGTTGCCGCTTTTGGGACGCTGCACGCGGTGCACGTAGACCACGGGCTGCAACCTGAAGCCGAGCAGTGGGTTGATCACTGCCAGCGGCAATGCCGCCTGCGCGATGTCGAACTGACCGTAAGCCGAGTGCAGGTGGCCAGTGAACGCGGCACCGAGGCAGGTGCGCGCGCCGCCCGTTACGCAGCGCTGGCACAGCTTGCGCAAGCATGCGATGCGTTTGCGGTGCTCACCGCGCACAATGCCGACGATCGCATTGAAACATTCTTGCTGCAATGGTTGCGAGGCGCGGGACTGGCGGGACTTGCGGGTATTGCCGAACAAAGGCAACTTGCCCAGACGAAGGTGCGTCTGCTGCGGCCCTTTTTGGAGATTTCTCGCCGCGAAATCGAGGCCTACATTGCGCGCCACGAGATCGCAACGATCCAGGACCCGAGCAATGCGGATCCGCGCTTTGCGCGCAACGCGATTCGCTCGCTAGTTGTGCCGCAATTGGCCAGGATTCGAAGCGGCTTTCGAAGATCCGCGGCACGCTCGATCGAACTCGTCGGTGAGGCGGCCGAGTTGCTGCAGGAACTGGCGCAGGAAGGACTTGAGTTTTGCTGCGGCGACGCTCCACAAGGGATGCTGCGCATCGATCGCCTGGCGTCGCTTGCGCCCGCGCGCAGACTGCTCGTTTTGCGCGCCTGGCTCGCGCGCGCCGGACTCGAGTCGCCCTCGCGGGCGCGGCTGCGTGATGCTTTGGCGCAGGCAATTGCCGGCCGTGGGGACAGCCGCATGCTGATCCGCATTGGGGTGCACGAATTGCGACGCCACCGCGGACTGCTTTGTTTGCGGCTGCCTGCAACGGTTGCACGCAAGCGCGAGCAGTTCCAATGGCAAGGCGAAGAGGAGCTTGCGGTTGCAAGCTGGGGTGGGGTATTGCGATTTTTGCCGGACGAGATCGGCTTTGATGCTGACTGGTTGCGGGCGCAACCCCTGGAGGTGCGCGCTCGCACTGGAGGAGAGCGCTTCAAACCACATGCCACGCGCCCCTCCAAGCGGCTCAAGCAGCTATACCAGGAGGCCGGCGTGCCGGAGTTTGAGCGCAGCGCGCTGCCATTGCTCTGGCGCGATGATCGGCTGATTTTTGTCGCGCGCATCGGGCCCGACGCACGCCTGATCGAACGCGGGGGCGATCGCGTGCGCATCGAGTGGATCGGCGAGGCCAGTTTTCTTCCGCAGGAGCCCGCGCTCACCACTTTATAATCACCCGTTTGATATTCCCAAGGCAAGCCTCCAAGCGGGTCACTATGTCCCTCATCGTTCACAAGTACGGCGGCACGTCGGTTGGCAGCGTCGATCGGATCCGAAGCGTCGCGCGCCGAATTGCCAAGTGGCATCGCGCCGGTCATAAGGTTGCTGTCGTCGTGTCGGCAATGAGCGGCGAAACCAATCGACTGATCGATTTGGCCAAGCAAATCCAGCCCGATCCGGATCCACGCGAACTCGACGTCGTTGCTGCAACTGGGGAGCAGGTCACGATTGGCCTGCTGTCGATGGCATTAAAGGGGGCCGGTGTAAAAGCCAAGAGCTTTACTGGCGGGCAGGTTCGCGTGTTAACCGACGATGCGTACACCAAGGCGCGCATTCGCTCGATCGACGCAGCCCGGCTGCATGAAGACCTCGATGCCGGAAATGTTGTCGTTGTGGCGGGCTTTCAGGGCGTCGACGAGAGCGGAAATATCACCACCCTCGGGCGCGGCGGGTCGGACACTTCCGCGGTGGCACTGGCCGCAGCATTGCAAGCCGACGAGTGTCTCATCTATACCGATGTTGACGGCGTGTACACGACCGACCCGCGCATTGTGCCGGAGGCCCGACGCCTGCACACGGTCACTTTCGAGGAAATGCTGGAGATGGCCAGCTTGGGCTCGAAGGTGCTTCAGATTCGCTCGGTTGAGTTTGCGGGCAAGTACCGCGTGCGGCTGCGCGTGCTCTCGAGTCTGACGGATCCGGACTTGCCGCTTGAAGTCGAGGCCACATCCGGAACGCTGATTACTTTTGAGGAAGACACTCGTATGGAAGAGGCTGCCATTTCTGGGATCGCTTTTACTCGCGACGAGGCGAAGATCACGCTTACCAGCGTGCCGGATCGGCCGGGCATCGCTTACCAGATTCTGGGCCCGATCGCTGATGCGAATATCGACGTCGACATGATCATTCAGAACACGGGAGTCGACGGCATGACTGACCTATCCTTCACCGTGCACCGCAATGAATACGCCAAGGCCATGGACGTGCTCAATGAGAAGGTCAAGGCGCACGTCGGCGCACGCGCGGTGATCGGTGATGCAAAGATCTGCAAAGTCTCGGTGGTCGGCATTGGTATGCGCTCGCACGTGGGCATTGCAAGCAAGATGTTTCGCACGCTCGCGGAGGAGGGAATCAATATCCAAATGATTTCAACGAGCGAGATCAAGATTTCTTGCATCGTTGAGGATAAGTACATGGAACTTGCGGTCCGGGCTCTGCACAAGGCCTTTGGGCTGGAGCAAACTGGTGGCAAATGAAAGAAAAGCATCCGGTGTAAGACAAATTTCCGCGTGGGTAAATGCGATGGAACGGCGCGTTGACCGCGTTGCCGCGAAGCTCTAGACTGCGGCGTTTGGTACTTGGTCCTCAGGGCTGCGGTACCGAGGGCGGCGGTGTGCATCGCACATTTGCATTCAGGTTTTCGGAGACGTGGCCGAGTGGTCGAAGGCGCTCCCCTGCTAAGGGAGTATGCGCGCAAAAACGTGCATCGACGGTTCGAATCCGTCCGTCTCCGCCAGTTAACATTCCCCTTTGAGTGCAACTGAGTAGTAACTGAGTACTGCAACTCCTTGAAGTTGCAGGAAAATCACCGAGAGCTTAGAGTCGGTGAGTGCAATTCAGTAGCACCGCAGTACCTCCACATTCGCCAAAAACTGGCGGAAATGCTGGCGGAAACGGGGAGCAATCATGGCAAGGAATCTACTATCCGTGCAGCAAGTTTCGACCGTTGGCGTGGGCGACCACGGTGACGGCGAGGGGCTCATTCTTCGGGTCGGTGCCAACTCCGCAAGCCAGTCAATCCTGCCTGGTTGGAAGTACCAAAGCCGGCGAATTACGATGCATGGTGCAAACGCGGGCCGAAGATCGATTTGCCAAGCGCCGAGGAGTTGCAGGCGCTAATCCGGCTGTCTGATACAACGCTGGTCGAAGATGTAGATTTGTGCGAGCTCGAAGACGTGCCGCGCCGCCCAAGCAGCAGCCGGTGCGCGTTGAGGGTCCGGTACGGACAATGGCGTCAGAGTATTCAGCGACACGCGGGCCGGCAGCAAAGCCGCCGGAGCCGGATAAGTTGCAAGGCTTCCGCGAGGATGAGACCTACCAACGGGCGATCGATGAGCTGGGTCTGGGCGAGTAGGTCTCAAAGAGGAAAATCGGCTATCTGATGCGGGCTAACTCAACTCTATCCAGTTTTGTTGTTTGTTATTGGTGGATTCTCCTTTTATGCCACCAAAGTTTATGCCGCCAGCGACTTTGCTGAGTTCGTCGAACGTCAGTTCATTCACGCTTTCGTTGGTATTTGCATTGCTCTGTGTCTTGTCCAGTTCCATGGCAATCTCCTTGGTTGGTTGTCCCGATAGCACTTGGCCGCAAGTTTGCCCAGGGACCGCATGGCCGGTAAGTGTCTTTGGTCACTTCTATCACGGCGACGAGAATTATGTTGGGGCGCTAGAGCGTGCGCGGGATGATGCTGCTAGTTAGGCAAACGGAGTCCGTCTCCGCCATGAAATCTTGCCCAACCATTGATGATTTAATGACTTCCGCAATCGCCTCTCAGTAATTACCCGCACTATTGCCCAACCAGGCATCTTGTTTCGTCCTTGCCGTAGCTTCTGCCAGATATTTCGCGCCCTACCGAGTTGTGTCTTTGGCAATGAGGCGCGGGAATTTGACCTGTACCAACTTCCACGGCATCTAATGCGCCGAGCATTTGCTCTACGAACTTCGCGGCGGTCGCCGCCTGATCGGTACCCGGAGGTTAGGTTGCGCGTTTTGGCAGCACGAACCGGGCAGCGACGATGCCTTAGGCGTACGCTTAATAGCCGCACGCATCAAACCAGCAAGCCGATCAATGCGCCCGCTCGCGTCGCGCCAGACGGACCACCCGCCAAGCCGACCCCGAGAAGGCCAAGCGCCCAAGAGGGCAACCGTTGGTGGCTGTCCGGCGGCGGCCAAACAATCAACGCGTAGTGCAACTCGCAAAGCCGGCGCCGCTGATGCAGGTCGTGGTGCGCGGCAGCGTGTCAGCCCATGCCTGGAGGAGCGCGGCGGCCTTCGCCTGCTGGTGCGTCCGATAGGCTTCGTTGATCCGCGCGATCGCATTGTTCGCCGACAAGTGCAAGCTTTGCAGGCGCTGATTCGCCTTTGCATAGGTCATCCGCCCGAGGTACAAGTCGGCGAGAACGGTCCGATCGGCCGCGCGCAGCGCCGCGGCCACCGCGCCAATCTCCGGGTATGCACCGTAATAGCGGGCGAGCATCGCATCGCCTGCCGGCGTGCAAGTCGCATCGTATGCGCGCGTGTAGGCGTCGATCGCCGCCCGCTCGTTTGGGGTGGGCACAGCCTCTAGCGCGAGCATCGCAATGCTGGGCGCCTCGCTCTCGCTCGGACTCATGGGGATCTTGCCGACGATCGGGCCGACACCTTCGGCGGTACGCAAGTCGCACGCCTGGCGCGCTGCTGCCATATCTGCGTCGCGCTGCTGTGCCGCGCAAGCGGTTAAGGCGATAACGGCAGCGATAGCTAGACGTTTCATACCATCTCCTTGGGTTTGTTGGCCGACTCCTCAACGTGATTGGCTACGGCCTGCGAGCCGGCGCGCAGCTTGGCATCGTCGATAGGAACGCAATGCCCCAGGGTTACCTCCCCAGTGTGGTGGCCCCGCCCCTCAGATTAATTAAGCCGGACGATAATGCGCGCCCGATCCTCCCAGGGACAGCAGAGCCGCTGCAGGAATGGTCTAGTAAAAAAGAGTTTTGAAAAGATCCTTCTCCGTGCCCATTTCCAGCATGATCGCCGACGTCGAGTTGCGCCGCGGCTCGAACAAACCACCCGAGTAGGCCGGCTCGCCGTAGCGCAGAAAGCTCTGGCGGATTTCTAGGCGCTGGTGCCAATCGGCGTAGGTGCGGTTATCCAGGTACAGCGCAAAGGAAGAGGTTGTCGCGTTGTGCGGCCACGTCAGGTTGTGCCCGTCAAGCAGCAGCGCGTCCAAGGTGCGGCCGAGGCTCGCGTCCGTGCCGAGCACCAGCTTTCTGGTCAGGCTGGCCTGGGCCAGGATGCCGATTTCCGCAGCAACGTGGTTGTACGCGGAAAACGGCGAATCCGTTGAGGAATTGCGCAGCCAGGCCTGCTGCGAGAGACCGAGAAACGGGGTCAGCGCCACGCGCCCGTCGGCGCCGAACTCCCGGCTGCGGCCGACGCGCAAGCGCACCGACTCCGTTGCAACGTCGAAGCCGCCGTCATTCGGCTCTACAGCACCCGTCATCGGATTGAAGGGACTGCCGGCATAACCCATATCGGC
>DASPWJ010000054.1:0-9712 GCA_035621895.1 Burkholderiaceae bacterium
GATCGCGACGGAATACGGGCATGAGATGCTGCGCAATTTTCTCACCCGTCACTGACGCGTCTTGCCGGGCGCTGCGCGCCGGCATCGAGGAGTCTCTATGAGCATTACGCCAAGCGAGGCGCTGGCCCGCTGTATCGACCATCGGGAAATCTTTCACGACGAAATGCTTTCGCTCTGGCGCCACCTGATGAGTGGAGAACTTACTCCCGTGCAGATGGCGGGCCTGTTGATCGGCTTGCGGGTGAAAAAAGAAACGATCGGCGAGATCGCCGCCGCGGCGCAGATCATGCGCGAATTTTCGACCAAGGTCCTGGTGGCCGATACGACCCACCTGGTGGATATCGTTGGTACCGGTGGCGACAGCGCGCATACATTCAATATCTCGACGGCAGCGATGTTCGTAGCCGCGGCGGCCGGTGCGCACGTTGCCAAGCATGGCAATCGAAGTGTCTCCTCGAGCTCAGGCAGTGCCGATGTGCTCGAAGCGCTCGGTGCGGAAATCAACCTGGCGCCTGATCAGGTGTCCGCGTGCCTGGCGCAAACTGGCATCGGCTTTATGTTCGCACCCAATCACCACGCCGCCATGCGCCATGCGGCTCCGGTGCGCAAAGAGCTGGGCGTGCGCACGATCTTCAATATTTTGGGCCCGCTGACTAACCCTGCATCCGCACCCAACCAGCTTATGGGTGTTTTTCACCCTGACCTGGTAGGCATCCAGGTGCGCGTGCTGCAGCGTTTAGGTAGCCGCCACGTGCTCGTGGTCCATGGCAAAGATGGCATGGACGAGGTCTCCCTGGGGGCCGCGACGATGGTGGGCGAGCTGAAAAATGGGCAGGTGCACGAATACGAGATTCATCCGGAGGACTTCGGCCTTTCGATGGTCTCTCACCGCGTGTTGCGGGTTACTAATGCGCTGGAGTCCCGTGCCATGCTCTTGGAGGCAATCAGCGGCACCCCCGGCGCCCCATATGAGATCGTGAGCCTGAACGCGGGAGTAGCGCTGTACGCGGCCGAGTGTGCCGGCTCAATCGCCGAGGGCATCGCCCTGGCTCGCAGCGTCATCGCCAGCGGCGCCGCCAAGGACAAACTCGAGCAGTTCGTCACCGCCACGCAGCGCGTCGCCGAGGCGGTCTAAAGGCGCTCGCGGAATCGAACTTTGTCGGACATCCTAAAAAAGATCTTGGCCGTCAAGGCTCAGGAGATCGCCCAGGCGCGCGCGCGCGAGCCGCTGGTCGCGGTGCGTGCTCGAGCCGAGGCGAGGGGCGATGTGCGCGATTTTGGCGACGCCCTAGAGCGCGCGATCGCCGCGGGCGGCGCGGGCGTCATCGCGGAAATCAAAAAGGCCTCGCCTTCTCGCGGGGTCCTGCGAGCCTCTTTCGATCCAGCGGCCATTGCCCAAAGCTATGCGCGCCACGGCGCCGCGTGTCTATCAGTGCTCACCGATGTGCAGTTCTTCCAGGGTAAGTTGCAGTATCTCGACGAGGTGCGGGCAGCCGTCGAGCTGCCGGTATTGCGCAAGGACTTTCTTGTCGACGAATACCAGGTTTTCGAGTCGCGTGCGGCGGGCGCCGATTGCATCTTGTTGATTGTGGCCGCGTTGGACAATGGACAGATGCACGCCCTTGCACAATGCGCTTCCCAGCTAGGTATGGCAGTGCTGGTAGAGGTTCACGATGGGGCCGAACTCGACCGCGCGTTGGCACTTGCGACCCCGTTGATTGGCATCAACAATCGCGACTTGCGCGATTTTTCGGTCTCCCTGCAAACGACGATCGATCTGCTGGCGCGCGTTCCCGCCGGCCGCCGGGTCGTTGCCGAAAGCGGCATTCTTGCTCCCAGCGATGTCGCGCGGCTGCGTTCCGCTGGCGTGGCCGCGTATCTCGTGGGCGAAGCGTTCATGCGAGCGCCGGATCCGGGCGTGGAGTTGGCGCGCCTGTTTGCATGAGCGCCGCGGGCGGCGCGCTGTCGGGCTCGCTGCGCGCTCACCTGGCGGCTTTACCTTGGCAGTGGCGCCAATGCCTCGCCACGGCGCTTGCCGCCGAGACGACACGCTTGCTGGTGGAATTTGTCGATGGGCGAATTGCCGCTGGTGCCACGGTCTATCCGCCACAGCCGTTGGCGGCCCTGCAGGCTTGTTTACCCGCCGACGTACGCGTGGTCATCCTGGGCCAGGATCCGTACCACGGTCCGGGTCAGGCGCATGGATTTGCCTTCTCGGTTCCCGAGGGAGTGCGTCCGCCGCCGAGCCTGCGCAACATCTTTCTTGAGCTCTCGCGCGATTGCGCCTGCCCGCCGCGGCGCTCGGGCAATCTGGCGGCGTGGTGCCACCAAGGTGTGCTACTGCTAAACAGCGTACTGACTGTCGAGGCCGGGAGGCCGGGCAGCCACGCTGAGCGCGGATGGGAGCCGCTGACCGACGCGGTCGTCGCAGCGGTTGCTGCCTTGCCCGCGGCCAAAGTTTTTCTGCTTTGGGGCGCGCAGGCGCAGAACAAGCGCGAGCAGATTGAAGGCACGTCCGCGCCGCACCTGGTGTTAACCGCCAACCACCCCTCGCCGCTGTCGGCCCGCCGTCCGCCGCAGCCCTTTTTAGGATGCGGACACTTTTCGCAGGCCAACCGGTATCTGGCAAGCCGCGGTTTGGTGCCAATCAACTGGTGCCACTAGCGATCTGACCCTAACCAGCCTCTGCGCAGATGGCGAGCACGCGCCGGAGCCTTTGGGTCGATGCTGAGCTTCCATTTCTCTGGTGGCCGCGCCGCTAGTTGCAGATCAAAGCGCAGCAGTTCATCGCGGCGGAACACAAGAATTTGAACGCGGTCCGCTGGTCGGTAGCGGGCAAGCAAGGCATCGAGTCGCCCCCCGCCCGCACGCAAGCCATCGAGGGCGACGACTTGGTCGCCAGCGGAGAGCCCTGCCACTTGGGCAGGGCTGCCGTCAAACACCTGACTGATGCGCGCATCCGTTGCACTTGCAAGGCGGCAGCCCAGCAGTGCAAAGTGCGGTGAGTCTAGCGCGGGGCCGCGCTCGACCAGTATGCCGAAAGCGGGCAACAGTCGGGCAAAGTCGGGTTCTTGTGTCTGGTGCGTCCAAGCGCGCAAAGTGGGGTTGAGATCTACACCCGTAGCCTCGCGTATCGCTGGCGCCAGCTGCTCGTCGCTAACGCCGGTGTAATTTGCGCCAGCTCTCTTGTAGCGGCGCCAGAGCAGACGCATGACATCGTCAAGTGAGCGCCGGCCCGCAGTTTTGTCGCGAATCAGCAGATCCAGCCCGGCTGCCACTAGCGCCCCCTTCTGGTAATAGCTCACGACACTGTTGGGCGCGTTTTCGTCCTGCCGGTAGTACTTGATCCAGGCGTCGAAGGAGCTCTCCGCCAGAGTCTGCTTAAGACGACCGCTGCGCTGAAAGACAGTCGTGAGGGTCGTGGCAAGCGTCTCCAGATATTGGTTTGGCGTGAGCAGCCCCGCGCGCCGCAGCGCTAAATCATCGTAGTACGAGGTAAAGCCTTCGAAGAGCCAAAGTAGTGCGGTGTAGTTCTCCCGCTCCAGATCGTAGGTGGTAAAAGCCGCGGGCTTGATTCGCTTAACGTTCCAGGCGTGGAAGTATTCATGACTGGCGAGCCCAAGAAAACGCCGGTAGGCTTCGGTGCCCGATTTCATGTCGGTGTGCGGCAAATCGTCGCGTCGACACAGCAAGGCAGAAGAGCGCCGGTGTTCCAGACCGCCGTAGCCTTCGTCGACCGCCATGGTTAGAAACAAGTAACGCTCAAAGGGCGGGCGGCGCGTGCGCGGTTCAAACATTCGCGCGTGGATTGCGCAGACTCGAGACAAATCGGTTGTCATACGAGATAGATCAAGCGCGGGCACCTGACCGGTGACAATGATCTCGTGCTCGACTTCCTGCACTGCAAAGCGCCCGCTGACAAAAAGCCCAAGCTCGACAGGACAATCGATGAGCTCGTCATAATCGCGCGCAAGATAGCGGCCGAAGTAGCCGTGGTGCGTGCCGCTGGCGGGCGTAAGCGTCGTCGCTACCCGCCAGTTTCGGTAGAGACGATCGCGCGGGCCGAATATATCGATGCGACAGGACTCGCGTTCGCTTCCGAGCGGT
This sequence comes from Burkholderiaceae bacterium, assembly GCA_035621895.1. Classification (GTDB taxonomy): domain Bacteria; phylum Pseudomonadota; class Gammaproteobacteria; order Burkholderiales; family Burkholderiaceae_F; genus GJ-E10. The sequence continues at coordinate 4,108 of DASPWJ010000054.1, forward strand.
AACAAAAAGACGCTTGAGCCGTTAAAAAAGCCTCGCGTCGTGTCCAAGTGCGCCGAGCGCACTGAAAGGTCGTTGGCGTACACCTCGTAGGCCAGGGTGAGCCTCTGGCCCGATTCGAGTGCAGCACAGCGCCACGTGTGCTTATCGGTCTTTTGCACGCGCACGCGCCGTCCCTTGCCGTCGAGCGCGCGCAATCGCACGATATTGCGAGCAAAGTCGCGGATCATGTAGCTGCCAGGGATCCACGCCGGCAGCAAGAAACGCTGTCCTAGCGGATCGGGCTGGTCGATTGCAACCGTCACCTGATAGATATGGGCGCCGGGATTCGCCGGCAGTATGCCGTAGCAAACCGTCATGCGCGCATCTTACGAAATGCGGTTGGGTGCCTGCGCGCGGGCATTGTCGAGGTCTGTGGGCTCGTCGATATCACACAGCACGCCGGGATCGTCCACCTCAATGCGTACCGGTGGGTGACGTCGCAACACCTCCCGAGCGCCGATGTCACCCTCTAGTGCGGCAAGCTCCGGGCCGCAGATCGCACCAAATCCTACGGGGTGTCCGCGATGTCCTCGGTAAAACGGCGCAGCGGCCGCCGCGCCCTCGGCAATTGCCTTGCGCACCGCAGCGATGGTCTGTTGCTGCACTTGCGGCATGTCCGCCAGGGCGATGATCCAGCCGCGCGCCTGCGAGCTGGCGCCAACGGCGCATGCAATTGATGCGCCGATGCCCTCGTGCGCGCGCTCACATGGCAGCACGGTGCAGCCTTGTTCGGCCAAAAGCGCGCGCAAAAGGCCCTGGTTGGCCCCCGTTTCGTCGCGAACGATCGCAATCACGGTCCCGACCGCCGCGCGCAGGCTGCGCGCCGCTGCCACCGCAATTGGCTCAGCACCCTGTGAACCGGGCCCAAAGGACTCAAGCAGCTTCAGGCGCTGCAAGCTAGGGTCAAAACGCTCTCCCTTGCCGGCGGCCAGCAAGATTCCGACCACATCCATTTTGGCGCCAAACTCCTTCTCGTTCCTCGTTCCGGCTGCGAGCGTACGCTAACGGCCGTCTACTCCAAAGCCCCAAAGCCCGAACAAGCTTGCGCGCTGATGGCTTGCGTACGATCGCGCGGCGTTGCGGTCGTTGCCGCAACGACGGATTTGCAAAATTGTCGCAATCGATCGACGCTCTTGCAGCACAGCCGTGGCAAAATGAGTGCATGCGTTGCGGCTTGATGGCTGCCTTGCGGTCCAAGCGCGACGCCGTGGCAAGTTACAGGGGACAAGTTGGGACCGGCCGTCATCCCGCTGCGTCAATCAGCAATTGAATCGGCGCTTAAGAACGAGGCGTTCGATCAGCTACCGTCCCCGAGTCTGTGCCTGAATTCCTCCGCGCAGGTGCTGGCCGCGAACCGGGCATTTGCCCGCCTGGTCGCGGTGGACCTGTCCGATCTGATTGGTCGCAACCTCTCCGAGCTCATTGCGGTACCTCGCAGCGCGCTGCTGCTTCGCCGCTGGACGCGGCTGTGGGGCAGCTTGCTGGAGCGGCGCAGCTTTCAGCAGCGAACGCGCATCGTTTTGACGGGCGGCCGGCGGGTGACGCTTGACATTGCGGCCTCGCTGCTGCGATCCGAAGAAGATCCTATCGCGGTGCTCAACCTGCGCGAGGTTGACGCCGACATCGGCTCGCGCCTTTGGGCCGCGCGGGCGGCCGCGTTGGGCGACGGTGCGGCTGAGGGCACGATGCTGCTGGCGCCGGACCGGCGCGTGCTCGTCACGGGCGGGCGCATTCGTAGTCTGCTGGGCGTTAATGCGGCCGGCGCGGCGGGCGTGCCCTTCGAGTATCTGGTCGACGAACCCACGGCGCGCGAATTTCTGCAGGTGTTCGAGCGGCTGGGCGGCGAGCCGACGCGAGCGAGCCTGACGCTCGCGGGGGCCGCGCGCGCGTTTTCCGGATTTACGCCGCCGCGCCGGCTGGCGATTACGCTGGTGAATTTTCTTGCGTATCCGCGGGTCCACGGCGTATTGGTGCGGGTGCGCGAAATTGATCAGCGCGTCAGCCTGCGGGAGCGCGCCGAGCACTTGCAGGAGCGTTTGAGCGGCTATGCCGAGCACGTCTCCGACCTGGCGATGCTCACCGATGCCGTTGGCATGGTCGCCTACCAGTCACCCGCAATTCAGTCGCTATTGGGCCGCGCACCGAAAGATACGATCGGCAAGCCCGCGGCGGCGCTGTTTATTGAGGACGACCGACCGGGTTTTACCCGAGCACTGCGGGCCGCGGTCGATGCTACCGAGGGCGATCGGCGCCGCAACTATCTAGCGCGGGCGCGTGGCGCTGATGGCGCCTTGCACACGATATGGGTGAGTATCCGCAATTGTCTGGACGACCCACAACTGGGCGGCATAGTCGTGACTGCGGCGGACGTCTCCACGCTCATCGCCGAGGCTGGCCCCGACGCGCGGCAAGCACGGCAACTCGAGTTGCGCGATCGGCTACTGCATCTTGCTATTCAGTCGCGCGCCGACTTTGTGCAATCGCTTTCGGGCGTGTTGCGCTCGAGCGCCGACGCCTTGCGCGTGAGCATGGCGGGCTTTTGGCGCTTTGATCGCTCTTCGGAGACGCTGGTGTGCGAATCGGTGTATTCGCGCAGCGAGCAGCGCTTCTTGCGCGAATGGATTGGGCTGGACTTTCCTCGCAGCGGTGTTGTCGAGTCAGTCGAGCGGCTGCGCGAGCGAACGCCGCTGGCACTTACCGACACGCTCATCGCCGGGGTGGAGCGCGATTCGCGCTGGGCCAGCGTCCGGGCCTTTCTGAGCGCTCCCGTATTGCTAGAAGGCGAGGCGATTGGTGTGATCTGCGTCGCCGACTCGGTCTCGCGCCGCTGGGAGGATGATGAGATTGGCTTTATCGCCACCGCATCGCTCATGGTGGCCCTGGCGGTCGAGGCCGCCCAGCGGGTGGAGGCGGAAGGGCGCATCGAGCAGCTGGCCTGGTACGACCCGCTCACGGGGCTGCCCAATCGCAATTTGCTGCGCGAGAATCTGCGCGATGCGCTGCTGTCGGCGAGCGGGCGCAAGCGGCGCCTGGCGGTGCTGCTCATCGATTTGGACCGCTTTAAGGACGTTAACGACACTCTCGGGCATCTAGTCGGCGACTCGCTCATCAAGTCCGCAGCCGAAGTGCTGCGTGAAGTGGTGGGCACGATGGGCACGGTTGCTCGCCTAGGCGGGGACGAGTTCATCGTCCTCGTTGAGGAATTCACCCACCGCCAAGAGGTCGCCGAGCTTGCGACCCGGGTGGCGCAGGCACTGCATCGCAGCGATTTTGTCCCCAATGTGGTCACGCAGGTGTCCGCCTCGATCGGCGTTGCGCTGTTTCCGGAGCACGGTCGTGAGATCGGCACCTTGCTCAAGAACGCCGACGCAGCGATGTACCAGGCCAAACGCGACGGACGCAACCAGGTGAGCTTTTTTAATCCCATCCGCTACGAGCGCGCCGCGCGCGAGGTGCGTCTGGGGATCGAGTTGATGAAGGCGGTGCAAAGCGAGTCCGCGCAATTTTTCATCGAATATCAGCCGCAGGTCGAAATCGCCACCGGTCGCGTGATGGGCTTAGAAGCGCTGATTCGTTGGCGCCATCCCGTGCATGGCGTGCTCACACCGGATCGTTTCATCGATGTGGCGGAAGTGAGCGGCCTGTCCGAGCGCATTACCCGTTGGGTGATGCAGGAAGTGTGTGCGCAAATTCTTCGCTGGCGCAAGGTGCAACCGGCCTTTGACATACCGATTTCGATCAACGTTGCCGGACGCGAACTTGGATCGAACGTGCTGCCGATTCTCGTACGTGCAGCACTGGGGCGCTACCACATCGAGCCGCGGATGATCACGCTTGAGATCACCGAGCGCACGCTGGTCAAGGACGGCGAGATCAACAACGACGTTGTCAATGAGCTCTCGTCGCTGGGCGTGGGTTTGGTGCTCGACGATTTTGGGACCGGCTACTCGACGCTGAGCTATCTGCGCCGCATGCCGATCCGCGCCATCAAGATCGACCGCACCTTCATCGACGGCATTCCGCAAAACCCGGATAATTGTGCCATCGTGACGGCGATGATGACGGTAGCGCACCATTTCAAGCTGGCCGTGGTTGCGGAGGGCGTGGAAAACGCGGCCCAAGGGGCGTACTTGCAATCGCTCGGTTGCGAGTATGCGCAGGGGCATCATTTCTCGCGGGCCTTGCTGCCGACAACGATCGCCGAGCAACTCGCCGCCGACAAGGCGGCGACCGCTTGAGCACTAGGGAGTAGGGACGATGGCGACGCAGTTCATCCGAGTTGAAACGCGCGGCCGCGTCGGCCTCATAACGTTGGATCGCCCGCAAGCGCTCAACGCATTGAACGACACTTTGATGGACGAACTGGGTGCGGCGCTACTGGTTTTTGACGCCGACGAAAGCATCGGCGCCATTGTCGTGACGGGTTCGGCAAAGGCGTTTGCCGCGGGGGCGGACATTGCGGCCATGAAGGACCTCTCGTTTCTCGACGCCGTGCGGGGCGACTACATCACGCGCAACTGGGAGACGATCCGGCGCGTTCGCAAGCCCGTCATCGCGGCAGTAGCCGGCTATGCCTTGGGCGGAGGCAACGAGCTGGCGATGGCCTGCGACATCATCATTGCCGCGGATAATGCGCGCTTTGGTCAACCCGAAATCAAGCTTGGCATCATTCCTGGAGCGGGCGGCACGCAGCGCCTGCCGCGCGCCGTAGGCAAGTCCAAGGCGATGGATCTGGTGCTCACCGGACGCATGATGGATGCGCAGGAAGCCGAGCGCGCGGGCCTGGTCGCGCGCGTGGTACCCGCCGATAAGCTGCTCGAGGAGGCGCTGACGGTCGCAGGCACGATTGCGTCCTACTCCCTGGCCAGCGTCCTGATGGCCAAGGAGGCGCTGGTTCGCGCATACGAGATGCCTCTGTCGGAGGGCATCTTGTTTGAGCGACGCATGTTTCACGCGCTTTTTGCCACCGAGGACCAGAAAGAAGGAATGACGGCATTCCTCGAGAAGCGGCCTGCCGAATTTCGTCACCGCTGAGCGCGCGCGTCAAGCGCCAGAGAAATTTCCTTGATTTTCAGATGATTGGGCGCTGACGGCAGTGCGCGCAGCGCGCGCAATGGCTCGTTGACTTGACAGCTTTTTTGCACCGCCCGATAATCTCACCTCTCTGCGCCTCGCATTTCTCGAAGCAACAGCCCCTGGGTCTTTGCCGGGTGGGTCGCGGCTCTCTTTAACAATCGAAACAGCCGATAAGCGTGGGCGCTTGATGAGTAGGCGCAACCGCCCGTTCGGGTATTGCTCCGCGAACGCAAGTTCCGTGGACAAGCCTGTAGGGCGGCGTATCTCAACTCAAAGAGTAGCTCACGAAAATTGAATCACTTCAATTCCGCGAGCATAGAAAGCGGACGTACGTAAGTATGTTTGCTAAGGATAAAACTGAAGAGTTTGATCCTGGCTCAGATTGAACGCTGGCGGCATGCTTTACACATGCAAGTCGAACGGCAGCACGGGGGCAACCCTGGTGGCGAGTGGCGAACGGGTGAGTAATACATCGGAACGTGCCCAGTTG